>CAYVHH010000001.1:0-7231 GCA_964450175.1 uncultured bacterium
CGCTCGCCGAAGATGTACTTCTGCATCTTCGGGTTCCAGCGCTTGGTCTGATGGCCGAAGTGCACTCCGGCCTCGAGCAGCTCCTTCATCGTCAAGGCAGCCATGGATCCTCCTTCGGTTTGCCTCCGCCGCGCTCAGCAGCGCTCGCCCCGGCGGGCCCGAGCCCTGCCACCGAAAGCGCGCGGCGTGTGTAATGGTGAGCTACGTCGTGTACTTGGCGTTGAGCCGCACGTACTCCTCGCTCAGATCGCACGTCCAGACCCGGTCCTCGCCGCGGCCGAGCCCGAGATCGATCGAGATCTCGTATTCCGACAATCCCATGATCTCCCGAATGCGCTCTATACGCACGCCTTCCTTCTGCATTCCGCGCTCGACCAGGCGCTCGTCGCCGAAGGTGATCGCGACCTTCGCCGGGTCGATCCGGGCCGGCGACTTCCCGAGCGCCATCATGATTCGGCCCCAGTTGGGGTCCGAGCCGTTGATCGCGGTCTTGACCAGGGGTGAGTTGGCCACGGCCCGCGCGGCGTTCAGGGCGTCCTTCCCGTTCGCGGCTCCACGCACCGCGACCGTCACGAGCTTCGTGGCGCCCTCGCCGTCGGCCACGAGCATCCGCGCGAGCCTGGTCATCACCGCGTCGAGGCCCAGGGCGAACTGGCGGATTCCCCGCGAGCCCGTCTCCAGCGGCGTGTTCTCGGCAAGGCCGTTGGTCAACACCGCGACCGTGTCGCTGGTCGACTGGTCGGAGTCGACGGTGGTCCGGTTGAAGGATCGATCGACGGCGCGCCGCAGGACCGGGGCGAGGGCGCCGCGCGCCACCGCCGCGTCCGACGCGACGAAGCAGAACATCGTCGCGAGGTGCGGCTCGAGCATCGCGACGCCCTTCGCGATCCCGCCGATCGTGACGGGGCGACCGCCGATCTCGACGCGCACCGCGGCCTCTTTGGGCTTGGTGTCGGTCGTCATGATCGCTTCGGCCGCGGCCCGGCCACCCTGCGGAGAGAGCGACTTCACGAGGTTGGGCATCGCCGCGCGGATCTTGTCCATCGGCAACGGGATGCCGATGACGCCGGTCGCCGCGACCAGCACGTGGCTGGCCGGGATCCGGAGCAGATCTCCGACGATTCGCGTCATCTCGCGCGCATCGGCGATGCCCTGCTCGCCGGTGCAGACGTTGGCGCAGCCGCTCGAGGCGACGATCGCCTGGGCTTGGCCGCCGCGGACGTGCTCGGACGACACCAGGACCGGCGCGCCCTTGACCTGGTTCGAGGTGAATACCGCGGCGGCGCGCGCCGGGGTCGACGAATAGATGAGCGCGAGGTCTTTCTTACCGCTCGGCTTGATGCCCGCCACGACGCCGCCGGCGAGGATGCCCGGGACCGCCGTGATGCCGCCGTCGAGCCACTGAAGCTCTGCCGGCGCCATGCCTAGGGGTACACGGGCGGGGCCTCGAGCCCGGTCCGCTCGCCCCAGCCGAACATGATGTTGAGATTCTGGACGCCGTTCGCGGCGCCGCCCTTGCCGAGGTTGTCGAGCGCCGAGACACACACCGCGCGGTTGGTGCGCAGGTCCGCGACGACGGTGACGTCGCAGTAGTTGGAACCGACAACGTTGCGCGTGGTCGGGCGCTCACCCTCATCGAGCACGCGGATGAACGGCTCACCCGCGTAGAACTCACGGTAGACGTCGAGCAGCCGCGCCGTCGTCGCCGCCGAGGCCAGCGGCACCGAGGCGGTCGTGAAGAGACCGCGATTGAGCGGCACCAGATGCGGCGTGAACGCCACGCGCAGGGGCGATCCGGCGAGGGCCCCGAGCTCCTGCTCGATCTCCGGGATGTGCCGATGCGACGCCATCCCGTAAGCCTGCACATTCTCGTTGGCTTCCGTGAAGAGATACATCGGGTCGATCTTTCGACCCTGCGCTCCGGCTCCCGTCACGCCCGACTTTCCGTCGATGACGACTCCCTCGAGCCGCGCGAGCCCCGCCCGGAACAGCGGCGCCGTCGCGAGGATGGCGCCGGCGGGATAGCAGCCGGGTGTCGCGACGAGCGAAGCCTGGGCGATGGCTTTCCGGTGGAGCTCGGCGAGGCCGTAGACAGCCTCCCCGAGGCCGGACAGATCGATGTGCGGCGCCTTGTACCAGGTCACGTAGTCGTTCGGATCGCGCAGCCGGTAGTCCGCGGAGAGATCGACCGCGCGACGACCGCGGGCTCTCAGGATCGGCACCGCCTTCTGCGACTCCATGTGCGGGAGCGCGAGGAAGACCACGTCGGCGACGCCCGCGAGCCACTCGGCGTCGAGGTCGTGGAAGCGCAGCTCGCTCAGCCCCCGCAGGTGGGGATACGCCTTGGTGAGCGCCTCGCCGGAGAGCCGGTCCGAGGTGACGCCCGTCAAGGTGACGTGCGGATGGACGCAGAGCAGCCGGAGGAGCTCCGCGCCCATGTACCCGCTGGCGCCGGCGACCGCGACGCGGATCGTCGCCATTACCGCTTCGAGTACTGGAACTTCTGCCGGGCGCCGGGCTGGCCGTACTTCTTCCGTTCGCGCATCCGCGGATCACGCGTCAGGAGCCCGGCCTTCTTCAGCGGGAGCCGGAACTTCTCGTCGAACTTCGCCAGCGCCCGGGTCAACCCGTGCCGGACCGCGCCGGCCTGGCCCGAGGGACCACCGCCGCCGACGGTCACGAAGATGTCGAACTGCCCGACGGTGCTCGTGACCTCGAGTGGCTGCGCGATGATCATTCGCAGCGTTTCGCGCGGGAAGTAGTCCTCGAACGCGCGCCGGTTCACGACGATGCGTCCGGCTCCCGGCCTGATCCACACCCGCGCGACGGACGTCTTGCGACGGCCGGTCGCGTAAAACCGGTCGAGCACCGCTGCCATCTAGCGAACCTCCGGCTTCGTCGTGAGAGTTGCGGGCTGCTGGGCCTGGTGCGGGTGCGCGGCGCCGCCGTAGACCTTGAGCTTCTTGGCCATCGCCCTTCCGAGGCGGGTCTTGGGCAGCATCCCTTGCACGGCCCACTCGATGACGCGCTCGGGATGCGTCCTGAGCATCGTTTCGGCATTCACCTCGCGAAGCCCTCCGATGTAGCCGGAGTGCCAGCGGTATTGCTTGTCCCGCATCTTGCGCCCGGTCAGGTGGACCTTTGCGGCGTTCACGACGACCACGTGATCACCGACGTCGAGGTGCGGCACGAACGTCTGCTTGTGCTTCCCGCGCAGGATTGACGCAATGCGGCTCGCCAGACGTCCGAGGACCTGGCCGTCGGCGTCCACGATGAACCACTTGCGCTCGATTTCGCTCTCTTTCGGTACCAACGTCGGCATCTCGCGTCCCCTTGACACTTCTAAGTAGGCGTCCACGCTGCAAAAACGCAACGCCATACTCTAAGGGAGAAGCAGGAGGCTGTCAACGAATCTTGGTCTTGCCGGGCCAGGGGCAGAGTGCGCGCACTGGACAGGCCGGGCACAGCGGCTTGCGCGCGAAGCAGCAGCGGCGCCCGTGCGCCTGCACGAGGTGCGTCGTGAACGTCCATTCCTTCTCTGGAAGTACATCCGTCAGCTGATCGTGGATCTTGTCGGGATCATCCGAGCGCGCCAGTCCCAGGCGCTGAGACACGCGGAACACGTGGGTGTCGACCGCGATGGCCTGCTCGCCGAACGCGTTGCCGAGGATGACGTTCGCCGTCTTGAGCCCGACCCCGGGCAGGGTCACGAGCGCCGCACGCGACCGCGGGACCTCGCCGCCGTGCTTGTCGAGGAGCGCTCTCGCCATGGCGATGATCGAGCGGGTCTTGGCGCGGTAGAAGCCGGTGGAACGGACCTCGTCCTCCAGGACGGCTGCGTTCGCCTGAGCGTACTCACGCGCCGTCCCGTATTTTTCGAAGAGGGCCGGCGTGACCTGATTCACCCGCTCGTCCGTGCACTGCGCGGAGAGGATCGTCGCGACGAGGAGCTCGAGTGGATTCCCGAAGTCGAGGGCGATCTTGGCGTCGGGATACGCTTTCTTCAGCGCGCGAATGATCTTGCCAGCCCGGGCTCGCTTCGCTTCACGAGACTCTCGCATGAGGCTCCCCTTTACGGCCGGGCCGAGATCCGAATGGCCTCGGGCGTGATGTCGATCCGGCCGAGCGTCACCGGCACCGGGAGACGGCTGGCGATCCGCGGCGTCGGGTCCCACGTGCGGACGACCCAATCGATGAGCATCGCCGGCACCGGGATGCCCCCGAGCGTGACGTGATCGGCGGCCAGCGCGAACGGCCGCTCGGCGGCCGGCAGCACCCGGACTCGCGCCGCGACATCGGGCCCGGGCAGGCTCACGACGAAGGCCAGCGCTCCCTGCTCGAACTTCACCGACGCCGTCTTGAACCCCTTCTGCTCCTTGAGAAACGCCCGGAGATCGTCCTCGCGGATCGTCAGCCGCTCGAGGGAGGCGCGCCGGGCGTCCAGCGGCGACAACCGCCCGGTCGTGTGGACGCTGAAGGGGTTGACGAGCACGTCCTCGAAGACGAACTGGATGTCGCCGACGCGGAGCAGCGGCGAGCCCGGGCGCTTGAGCTCGCCCACGCGCGCGGTCGCCGCACGGATCTCGACACGGCCGACGTGGCCGCGCAGGATCGTGTCGTCGTGGCTCAGATTGATCTCGAGCCCCTGGACGTCGGTCGCCACGTCGGCGAGTGCCCGGTGGACCGCCGCCTGGACTTCGCGCGCGAAGGCGGTCGCCGTCGCGGGGACGTCGTCGGTCAGTCGTCTCGCGCGCACGGTGGCCGTCGAGCCGTCGGGAAGCTGGAATTCGCCGATCACCGGGAACACGCGCGCGAGCGACCCGTCGGTCTGCAATCGCTCGGCGATTCGTCGCGGCTTCTCGGCGGTCCAGGACGGGCCGACGTCGCCGGTCTTGAGGACCATGTACTCGATCCCGATCGGCTCGCCGTCCCAGGCGCGCGTGAACTGGAGCGGGAGGTGGTCGCGCGTCCCGTAATATCGAAAGTTGCTCACGGAGAAGAAATTGTCGTTCGGTACGACGCTCACGGTCACGGGCTCGCCTCGGCTGTCCTTGCTGATGAGCGCCATGATCTCGCGATGCCGCCAGTTGCCGGTGCTGGGCGGCGACTCCAGGACGAACGGAACCCCGAGGCCGGGCAGCTTCCAGCCTGACGGGACCGCCAGCGCCGTCGCGCTCACCTGGAGCGCGCACGCCAGCCCGAGCGCGATCGCCCCGACCGAGCGGGCACGACCCTTCAGGAGGCCGAAGGCCATGCCGGCCAGGACGGCGGCGACGGGCAACAGCGGCAAGGTGTAGCGCAGGTTCTTGTTCTGGAGCAGCTCGAAGAGGAGAAACGGCGCCAGGAGTGCGCCCAGCACGATCCACTGCCGCCTCATCGCAGCGACGATGAGCCCGACGAGCAGCAGGAGGAGCGCGAGCACTCCGAGCTGGGGCGCGAGCCACGTCGGATACCACAAGAGCGCCGTCGCGGTGAGTGGATCGGGATGACCCGACTCGGCCGCTTGCTTGAACGAACGATTGGCGATCTGGGGGACGAGGCCGAAGAGACGCGGCCCGTACCACGGCACGCTGAGCGCGGCGCCGACCAGGACCGCCAGCGTCGCATACATCGCCGCCCGTCGGCGCTCGCGACTCAGGGCGGCGGCGAGGAGAACCGGGACCAGGAGGTACGCCGCGAACGGCGGTTTGGTGAGCATGCCCACCGCGAACACGATCCCCGCGACCAGCGACCACCCGAGCCGGGTGAAGCCCTCGGTGAGGACGATCACGACCAGTGCGACCGCCACCATCGCGGCCAGCGGCAGATCGAGCTGGAAACGCTGCGCCGAGAACACCACGAACGGCGCGCAGCCGAACAGGACGGCGGCCACCACACCCTCGGTGCCGCCGGCCACGCGCCGACCGAGCAGATAGACCGCGGCCATGCCCAGCCCGAGAAACGCCAGGATCACGCTCTGGGCCGCCGCCGCGTCCGACGGCACCAGCCGGTATACGAGGGCCGCCGTGCATGGCACGACCGGCGGATAGAACGACGAGCGCTCGATGATGGTGCGCACGTCGCCCCGCGCCATGTCCTCGGCGCAATGCACGACGCGCTCGAGGTGATTCGCGTGGTCCCACTCGGGCGGCCTGCGATCGACCGCCAGCCACGCCGCCGCGATCAGAACGAGGGCCAGGTAGACGCCGCCGACGATCGCCCATTCGCGCGCGGCCGCCGATCGCGTCTCGTTCATCGGCGGCCGATCAGCAGCAGCGACGAGCCGAACGGCAGCCGAACACGCGGAATCAGGTGACGCTCGAACGCGAAGACGTGCTCGAGGAGCCAGTTGATCGGCGCCGCGGGGTGGCGCAGGTCATGACCCCGATCTCCGCGCAGGCGCTTGCCGGCGCGGGCCACGAGCAGCAGCGGGAAGAGCAGCGTGTTGAAGTAGCTCACCCGCAGCACCGTGAAGCCGGCGCGCTCGACCGCGGCGCGAAGCTCGGCGGCCGTGTAGCGCCGGCGGTGGCCCAGGACCTCGTCGTGGCCGCTCCACAGCCACTGATAGGCGGGCACGGTCACCACGAGCAGGCCTCCCTCGCCCATGCCGGCGCGCGCCGCACGGAGGGCGGCGAGGTCGTCGTCCACGTGCTCGATCACGTCGAGCAGCAGGACGACGTCCGCCCAGCCGGGTGTCACGCCGAGATCGTCCGGAAGATGGCCGGCCCGCACGTCGAGGCCCGCCGCGCGAGCGGCGGCGACCAGATCGCCGTGCGCGTCCATCCCGATCGCCTCACCGAACTCGGAGAGCGACGCCAGCACGTTGCCGCTGCCGCAGCCGAGCTCGAGCAGCCGCACGCGGCGCGGCGGCAGCGCGCGGCGGAGCGCGGCGAGGATGACGGCCAGCCGGCCGCGAAACCACCAGTGCGACCGATCCTCCTCCAGGTGGACCGCGACGTAGGCGGCGTCCATCAGCCTCGGCGTCGAGCGCCGCCGAGGAAGCGGCGGAGACGCTCGAGGCCCTCGCGAATGCGCTCGAGCGAGGACGCGTAGGAGAATCGGAGATAGCCTTCGGCGTTGGCGCCGAAGGCCGCGCCGGGCGTGACCGCGACGTGGCTCGACTCGAGGATCTCGCGGGCGAGGCTGACCGAGTCCGTGGACAGGTGGCGCGCGTTCGCCAGCACGTAGAATGCGCCGGTCGGCTCGGCGCCCACGCCGAATCCGAGCGACCGGAGGCCGGCGATCATTGCGC
>CAYVHH010000002.1:0-5612 GCA_964450175.1 uncultured bacterium
TCCCGGCGATCCTGATCTGGGGGATGAAGGACCCGGCCTTCACGCGCTACCTTCCGCGCTGGCGTCGAGTGTTCGAGCAGGCCGAGGTCCTCCAGCTTGCCGACTGCGGCCACGCGCCGCCCGAGGAACGGGCGCCCGAGATGCTGCCGTTCCTCACACGCTTTCTCGAGCGGTAGGTTCCAGGAGAACACGATGAAAGAGATCAAAGCACATGCCGGATTCCCCATCGCACCGGTCTACGGCCCTGAGGACATCGCCGGAGTCGAGTTCGACCGCGACATCGGGCGCCCGGGCGAGTATCCGTTCACGCGCGGGATCCACAAGCACATGTACCGCGACCGGCTCTGGACGATGCGCCAGTACGTCGGCTTCGGCACGCCGGCGGAGACGAACGCGAGGTTCAAGTACCTGATGGCGCACGGGCAGGATGCGCTCAACGTCGCCTTCGACCTGCCGACGCAGCTCGGCCTGGACTCCGACGATCCGAAGGCGGAAGGCGAGGTCGGTCGGGTCGGTATGGCCGTCGACACCCTCGCCGACATGGAGGACGCGTTCGCCGGTATCCCGCTCGATCGCGTGAGCGTGTCGCTCACGATCAACGGCATGGCCGCGCCGATCACCGCCATGTACTACGCCGTCGCCGAGAAGCAGGGCGTGGCGGCCGAGCGCGTGGTCACCACGCCCCAGAACGACATCTTGAAGGAGTTCATCGCACGGGGCACCTGGATCTATCCGGTCGATCCGTCGCTGCGCCTGGTCGCGGACCTCATCGAGTTCTCGGCGCGCCACTATCCGCGCTCCAACCCCGTCTCCGTGTGCGGCTATCACATTCGCGAGGCCGGCTGCACCACCGCGCAGGAGATGGCGTACGGTCTCGCGATCGCCGCCGCCTACGTCGAGCTGATGCTGGCGCGCGGCATGGCGGTGGACGAGTTCGCGCCGCGGATCTCGTTCAACTTCACCGCGTGGGGCAAGATCTTCGAGGAGGTCGCGAAGTTCCGCGCCGGGCGGCGCCTCTACGCGCGCATGCTCCGCGAGCGCTTCCACGCCACGAACCCGAAATCATGGATGTTCCGGAGCCTCATCGGCGGCGGCGGCTCGGCGTTCGCGGTGCCGGAGCCCGAGAACAACATCGTCCGCGGCGCTTACATCGCCCTCGCCGCCTCGCTGTCGGGCGCCCAGACGATGGCGCTGCCGACCTACGACGAGGCGTACACGATCCCGTCGCCCAAGGCCCAGCTGATCGCGCTGCGCACGATGCAGATCTGCGCCGAGGAGTCGGGCGCGGCCGACACGGTAGATCCGCTCGCCGGCTCGGATTACGTGGAGTCCCTCACGAGCGCGATGGAGAAGCGCATCGGGGAAGAGCTGGCGAGCGTCGAGCGCATGGGCGGCATCGTCGAGGCCGTCCGGACCGGCGCGCTCCAGGCCGAGGTAGCGCGCCAGGCGTACCTGTACGAGCAGAAGATCGTCTCGGGCGAGATTCCCCGGGTGGCGGTCAACTGCCACGTCGGCGCCGCCCCGGCCGAGGCGGATCGCGACGTGGAGCTCTACGCCTTCGATCCCAAGGCGCATGCGGCGCAGCTGGCCAAGCTCGAGCGGACGCGCGCCCAGCGAGACGGCGGCACCGCGCGGACCGCGCTCCGCCGGGTGGCCGAGGCGGCGCGCGGGCGCGACAATCTCATGTATCCGATCATGGAAGCGGTGAAGGCGTACGCGACGCTCGGCGAGATCGCCCAGGCGATGCGCGACGTCTTCGGCGAGCACAAGGAAGCCGTGAAGTTCTGACGATGGCCGTGCCGTTCGACGTCGTCGGCAAGTCCACCCCCAAGCGGGACGGCCCGGACAAGGTCACGGGCCGTACGCGCTATCTGCACGACGTCGAGCTGCCGCGGCTCCTGCACGGGAAGATCTTGAGGACGCCGCTGCCGCACGCGCGGATCGTCCGCATCGACACGAGCCGGGCCCGCGCGCTGCCCGGCGTGCTCGCGGTGCTCACCGGCGAAGACGTCGAGCAGTGGCCGTTCGGCTTCGCCAAGGACCAGATCGCGCTCAAGCGCGGCAAGGTGCGATGCATCCGCGACGAGGTGGCCGCGGTGGCGGCCGAGACACCGGAGATCGCCGAGGAGGCCCTGGCGCTCATCGACGCCGACTACGCGCCGCTGCCGGCGGTGTTCGATCCGCTGGCCGCGCTCGAGCCGGGCGCGCCGATCGTGCACGAGGAACGGGCGACGAACGCGCATCATCTCCGCTATCGATTCGTTCACGGCGACGTCGACCGCGCGTTCGCCGAGGCGGCGGCGGTGGTCGAGGACACGTTTCGGCTGAACTTCGTCACGCCCGCCTGCCTCGGCACGATGGTCGCGATCGCCGACTGGGAGCCGTCGGGCAGCCTGACGATGTGGTCGACCACGCAGGTGCCGTTCCTGTACCAGCGTGACCTCGGCGAGGCGCTCGGGATCGGCGGCGATCGCGTCCGGGTGCTGCAGCCCCCGGTCGGCGGCAACTTCGGCCGCGGCCTCGACATCTACCCGATCGACGTCATCGCCGCCCTGCTCGCCCGCGCGGCGCGTCGGCCGGTGAAGATCGAGTTCGACCGCGTGGAGGAGTTCGTGGCCTGTCCGACGCGCGAGCCGTGCGCGATCCGGCTGCGCACGGCGGCCGACCGGGATGGGCGCCTCCTCGCGCGCGACGCGCACGTCACGATCGATAGCGGCGCCTACACCTCCTGGGGGTCGACGACGCCCTACGTGATGATGTCGACGGTCGCCGGGCTCTACCGGGTGCCGAACGTACGATTCGATACGACGATCGCGTACACGAACAATCCCTATTCGGGCTCGATGCGCGGCTACGGCAATCCCGAGTCCACGTTTGCGGTCGAGTCGCAGATGGACGACCTGGCCGACCGGCTCGGCGTGGATCGACTCGAGCTCAGACGGCTGAACGCCACGAAGTCGGGCGACGTCAACCCCCAGGGATTCGTGCTCACCTCGTTCGCGATGCGCGAGTGCCTCGACGCCGCGGCGGAGGAGATCGCGAAGACCCCGCCGCCAACGGTGCCCGGCTGGAAGCGTGGGGTCGGCTACGCCGGCATGTTCCACGTCGGCGGCGGTGCGCGTATCTACCGCTCGGACGGGTGCGGCGCGATCGTGAAGCTCGACGACTTCGGTAAAGTCACGCTCATCACGGGCGCGAGCGAGATCGGCCAGGGTTCGGAGACGGTGCTCGCCATGATCGTCGCCGAGACCCTCGGCGTGCCGCTCGCGCGGGTCGACGTGGTCAATTCGGACACCAGCGTGCGGCCGTGGGACGTCGGAACCCACGCGAGCCGCACGACGTTCGTCGCCGGCAACGCCGCGCGTCTGGCCGCGGAGAAGGTGAAGACGCAGCTGCTCGAGATGGCCGCCGCGCAGTTCGGGGAGCCCGCGTCTGCGCTCTCCGTGAAGGGCGGCTGGGTCTTCGTCGAGCGCGACCCGCTGCGCCGGCTCCAGTACGAGGCGGTCGGGCGCGCGGGCCACTTCCGGGGCGGCGGCCGCGTGCTGGTGGCGGAAGCGTTCTATGATCCGCCGACCACGATGCTCGACAAGGAGTTTCAGGGTAACGTGTCGGCCGCCTACACCTCCGCGTTTCAGGCGGCAATCGTCGACGTCGATCCCGAGACGGGGCGAGTCGCCGTGCGCAAGGTGGTGTCCGCGCACGACGTCGGCCGCGCCCTGAATCCAGCCGCCGCCGAGGGCCAGGTGCACGGGGGCATCCACATGGGGCTCGGCTACGCGCTCTCCGAGAAGCTCGTCGTGGAGCAGGGCCAGGTGCTGAGCCAGACGTTCATGGACTACGCGCTGTTCAAGGCCGACGACATGCCGGAGATCGTCGTGCGGCTGATCGAGTCCGTCGACGCCGAGGGGCCCTTCGGGGCCAAGGGTCTGGGCGAGTCCGGCGTGATTCCCGTCGCCGCGGCCGTTCGCAACGCGATCAAGGACGCGATCGGCGAGCGATTCACCGAGCTGCCGATCACGGCCGAGGGCGTGCGCGCGTCCATTCAGCGGGCGGCCACACGCCATCCGCGGTAGGAGTCGACATGAAGCTCTTCGAAGGCGTTCGCGTGCTGGACCTCTCACGGATGCTGGCGGGGCCGTACGGCTCCATGCTGCTCGCCGACATGGGCGCCGAGGTGATCAAGATCGAGGATCCGGACGGCGGCGACCCGATGCGGATCATGGGGCCGCCGTTCCTGCCCGACGGCGAGTCGGCGTACTTCCTCGCGATCAATCGCAACAAGAAGTCGATCGCGCTCGATCTGGCGCGCGACCGGGGCCGCGAGGTATTCTACGATCTCGTCCGGCAGTCGGACGTCGTCTGGGAGAACTTCCGGCCGGGCATCATGGAGCGGCTCGGTCTCGCGTACTCGAAGCTCTGGTCGCTCAATCAACGGATCATCGTCTGCTCCGTCTCGGCCTACGGGCAGGACGGGCCCTATCGCGACTGGCCGGCGTTCGACCTCGCGCTGCAGGCGATGGGCGGCGCGATGTCCGTCACCGGCGAGGCGGGCGGCCGGCCGGTGCGCATGGGCCTGCCGATGGCTGATCTGGCCGGCGGCATGTTCGGCGCCTTCTCCATCGCCGGCGCCCTGTTCCGCCGCGAGCGGACGGGCGAGGGCGCGCACATCGATCTTTCGCTGCTCGACTGTCAGGTCTCGCTCCTCACGTACATCGCGCAGTACTTCTGGACGAACGGTCGCGTGCCGACGCCGCTCGGCTCGGGCCACGCCTCGGTGGTGCCGTACTCGGCGCTCCAGACGCGCGACGGCCACCTGATCGTCGCGATCTTCGCCGAGAAGTTCTGGCCGCTCTTCTGTCGCGCCGTCGAGCATCCGGAGTGGGAGCGCGATCTGCGATTCGCCACCAACCGCGACCGGGTGCTGCATCGCGACGTGCTGATGCCGCTCGTCGAGGCGGCGTTCCGCACGCGCACCACCCGGGAATGGCTCGAGCGCCTGCAGGGCGCGAACGTGCCGGCGACGCCGATCCTGAGCGTCGACCGCGTGCTGTCCGATCCGCAGGTGCTCCAGCGCGGGATGGTCGTCGAGATGAACCATCCGCGCCACGGAAAGACGCAGACGCTCGGCTCGCCGGTCAAGATCGACGGCGCGATGGGCCTCGAGGTGACGCCGCCCCCGCGGCTCGGCGAGCACACGAACGACATCCTCGCTCGCCTGCTCAAGTACTCGAACGTGAAGATCGCGGAGCTCCACGCCACCGGGGCGATCGCGTGAACGTCGCGGTCCTCGGCGCCAGCCACGGCGGGTTCACGGCGTCGGCGGACCTCGCCCTCGCCGGCCACGCGGTGCGCCTCTGGGCTCGATCCGCGCAGACCCTGGGGCCGCTGGCGAAGGATCCCACGATCGCCCTCACCGCCGAGGGGCGCGCCGGCGCCGCGCGGCTCGCGCGGGCCACGACGGATCTTGCCGAGGCGCTTGCCGGCGCGGAGATCGTGATCGCCGCGGTCCCCGCGACCGGCCACGACGACCTGGCCAGGAGCCTGGCGCCGCACGTGACCGATCGCCAGATCATCCTGCTGACACCGGGGACGCTCGGCAGCTACGCGATCGC
>CAYVHH010000003.1:0-2553 GCA_964450175.1 uncultured bacterium
CCGAAGAGCGTGACCACCGGCGTGCCGAGCGCGGCCGCCAGGTGCGCGACGCCCGTGTCGCCGCACACCAGCGCCGCCATCTCCGCGAGGACCGACGGCAGGAGCTCCGGACTGTCCCGCCCGACGAGGCTCACCGCGGGCGCCTCGCCCTGCACGGCCGCGGCCGCCGCCCCATCCGAAGGCGCACCGAGCAGCACGGGCGCGACGCCCAGTGAAGGCCCGAGCCGACAAAACTCGACGATCCGCTCGCGGACCCAGACCTTCGCGGGCCCGTAGGCGGCGCCGAGATGCACGCCGACCATGGGCATTCCCCCCGGCGCTCCGCTCTGGAGCAGCAGATCACGCACACGCTGCCGCGCGTCGGCATGGGGCTCGGGCGGCGCCAGGCGTGGCTCGCGCGCCGGCGCGATCGCGCCGAGGACACCGACCAGTCGCAGGTATTCGTCGACTTGATGAAGTCGCGGCTCCGGGAGAGGCGGCGCGTCGGTGAGGAGCCAGCGCCGTCCGTCGCCGACGAATCCGATGCGGCGCCGGCAACCCCAGTAGATCGCGCTCGCCGCGGCCTCGAACGAGGACGGAAAGAGCACCGCCGTATCGGCGCCGAAGGCCCGCACCGCGTCGGCGGCGCGGAGCCGCGCGCTCCACGCCCGCGGGTACGACACCAGCGCGTCGCCGAGCCCCTGCCCGGCGAGAAGCTGGACCCAGGGACCGGCGAGCAGCATGGGTGCCTCGCGAAACGTCTCGCGCAGCGCCCGGATCGCGGGCACGGCCATCACGGTGTCGCCGAGCCAGTTCGGGAGGCGTACCGCGATCTTCACGGGCACGCGCGTCGGAACGCCTGCCGCCAGGCGGTCTCGCCTGTCTGGACGACGAGCCGCACGCTCAAGACATAGAGCGGCCGGCGCGGCAGGCGCAGCCGCCGCAGGCGAACCCAGTCCTTCTCGGTCGTGATGAGCACGTCGACGCCGAGCTCGGCGGCGCGCGCGTCGAGCCGGGAGAGGTCTTCGACCGAATACCAGTGGTGGTCGGCGAACGCCGACATCTCCTCGACAACCGCGCCGGCGTTCCGCAAGGTGTCCGCGAACGCCGCGGGCGCGGCGATCCCGGCGAACGCGGCAAGACGCTTGCCGGCCAGCTCGGAGATCCGCACCGATCGCATGCGGCCCGCCTCCCAGCACTCGGCCGGCGCCAGGGTCGCGGTGACGACGGGCACGCGCGGCGCGTGCTCGTCCACCGCGTCGACGACTTCCCGCGCATCGCCCAGGTCGAGGGCGCCCGTGGCCACGACGAGGTCGGCTCTCCCGAGCGCGTCGAGCGGCTCGCGCAGCGGGCCGGCCGGGAGCAAGCGGCCGTTACCCCACGGCCGACGCGCGCGCGCCATCACGATCTCCAGATCCTTCTTGAGCGTGCGGTGCTGGAATCCGTCGTCGAGCACGATCGCGGTCACGCCGAAGCGCTCGATCGCCACGCGCGCAGCGTCGTGCCGATTCGAACCGACCACGACCGGAATCCCCGGCAGCCGACGTGCCAGCAGAAACGGCTCGTCACCCGACTCTTCCGGATCGAGCCGGATCGAGGCAACATCGGCGACGATCTGCACGCCGCGCGTGCTCCGCCCGTAGCCGCGGCTGACGACGGCTGGACGATGACCGAGCGCGGTCAGCGACTGGACCGCGACCTCCACCGCGGGCGTCTTCCCCGTGCCTCCGACGGTCAGGTTGCCGATCGAGACCACGCGACAGGGCAAGGCGCGCGACTTCAGGACCCCCCGGCCGTAGAGCCATTCGCGAGCGCCGAGCAGCCCGCGGTAGCCGCCGCCGGCGACCGCCAGCATGCGCGCCGGCCCCGTCGCGAAGCCCTCCTCCCACCCGCGCACGAAGCGCTCTCGCGAGGTCACGCGCGGGGCCCGGGGTAGAGGTAGCGGCCGATCAGATCGAGCGTCTCGCGAACCGCGCCGTGACGGGAAGCGACCGCGTCGTGACCGGCGTCCCCGAGCTTCAGGCGAAGCTCGGGATCGGCGAGGAGCCGCCGCAGCTCGCGCGACAGCTCGGACGCGTCGCGGACGACGAGCGCCGCGCCGATGGACTCGAGGAGGCCGACCGACTCACGGAAGTTGCCGGTGTGCGGCCCGATCAGCACGGGCTTTCGCCGCTGGGCGGCCTCGAGCACGTTGTGGCCGCCCATCGGCACCAGGCTTCCGCCCACGAACACAACGTCGGCGATGGCGTAGAGCATCGCGAGCTCACCGATCGTATCGAGGATGACGACCGGCGGCACCGGAGCGTCCGTGGTCGTCACGGCGGCCGGGAGCTCGCTGCGCCGCACCGACGGCCAGCCGCGACGGTCCACGAGGGCGAGCACCTCGCGCGTTCGCTCCGGATGCCGCGGCGCGATCACGAGGACGAGCTCCGGAAACTCGGCGAGCGCCGCACGATGGGCCTCCAGCACGAGCGCTTCCTCACCCTGGTGGGTGCTGCCGGCGACCCACACGCGCTGTCCCGGCGCCAGGCCCAGAAGCCGCCGCCAGAGATCGACCGAGCCCGCCGGATCGGG
>CAYVHH010000004.1:0-3480 GCA_964450175.1 uncultured bacterium
CTGAGCGGAAGCGTCGCGTTCCTGTCGACCGAGACGACCGAGGTCGTCCTGCAGGACATCGGCTACACGTTCGACTGCGGTCTGGGCTATTCCCCCGACGGGGTGCCGGGGGCGGGCATCGGGTTCGCCTGGGGGTCGTACGGCGAGCCGATCCTCGTCGACCTGGGAGCGACCGTCGGATGCGGCGACGGCATCCAGGACTACCTGCTCGGGCTGGGTTCGTGCGATGCGATCGGCGCCCCCTTCTACACCGTGCTCCAGCTTGTCGGCGTGCCACTCCCGGCCTCAGCCTGCGTTCGCAACGTTGGAGCGCGGAAGGGTGGAAGGAGCATGACGATCGAGGAGATCTCGCCGGACGCCGCGCGGCTCTCGTTCGCCAACGTCACGGAGATTCAGCGCCTCCCGTTCGCCGCGTGGATCCCGCGCCGATTCCCCATCCCGGCGCTCACCCCGGGCCGCGCGTACACGCTGTCTCTCACGGTGACCGACGGCAACACGCTCCCCGTCGAAGCCGGGATGGACTTCGTCTACCAAGGTGAGACGCAACTGGTATTCAACACGGCCCCGCACGCGTCCATCGCGGCGTCGCAGACGACCGTCGAGTGCAGCGATCCTTCGGGGGGCGTCGTCACGCTGGACGGCTCCGGGTCCCGGGACGCGGACTCGAGCCCGGGCACCAACGACGACATCGCGGCCTTCGAATGGTTCGAGAACTACGGCCTGCCGGCCCAGATCCGGCTCGGGACCGGAGAAAAGTTCGCCGGGGAGCTGCCGCTGGGAACCCACGACGTCGCGTTGCGGGTCACCGATACGCTGGGAGAGATCGACGTGGCTCGGACCCTCATCGCCGTCGTGGACACGACCCCGCCGGCGCTCGAGGTGAGCCTGAGCCCGACGGTGCTCTGGCCGCCGAACGGAGCGCTCGTTCCGGTGCATGCGACTTGGCATGCGGGCGATCGCTGCGATCCACAGCCCCGGGCCGACCTCGTCTCGGTCACGAGCAGCGAGTCGGCGGGTGTCCTGCGATCGCCCCGGAACGTGACCGCCGAATCGTCCGACACGACCCTTTTTCTCCGCGCGGCGCGCTCGTCGGCCGGCCCGGGCCGGGTCTACACCCTGACTTTCGTCGCGACCGACGCCTCCGGGAACAGCGTGACGAAAGCCCTCACCGTGAGCGTGCCGCACGATCAACGCCGGGCGTCCTCCGTGCAATCCCCCGGCGTCGGACGCCCATAGCGCTCAAGGCACCCGGACGTGCTCCATCTCGCCGAGCAGGAAGGCCGTCCGCTCGTCGAGATACGGGGTGTCGGTGTTGCGCGTGTAGAAGCGCGGGCTCGGGATCATCGCGGCGAGCCGCGCCGCTTCCCTGGCGCTGAGGTCCGAAGCGGGCTCCTCGAAGTAGTGCTGCGCGGCGGCTTCGGCGCCATAGATGCCGTCGCCCCATTCGATCACGTTCAGGTAGATCTCGAAGATGCGCCGCTTGGTGAGCAGGTGCTCGAGCATCATCGTGATCACGGCTTCGTGCGCCTTGCGGAGGTAGGTGCGCTTCGGCGAGAGGAACAGGTTCTTGACGAGCTGCTGGCTGATCGTCGAGGCGCCGCGGCGGATGTGCCCCGCGCGCGCGTTGGTCTCGTGCGCCTTCTCCATCTCCTCCAGGTCGAATCCGTCGTGCTCGAGGAACCGTTGATCTTCGGAGGCGATGACGGCGCGCTTCAGGTTCACCGAGATCCGATCGTACGGCACCCAGTGGTGCTGCAGGCGCGCGGTCGGATGGCCCGATCGCAGGCTCTCCAGGCCGATCCTCATGAACGCGGTCATGCGCGGGTTGTGATCACGCAGCCGCCAGACGGCGTAGAAGATCCCGCCGTAGTAGCCGGTGAGCACGAGCGCGAGCCCGATGGCCAGCCGCGTCAGCCAGACGCGAATCCGCCGCGGTCGCTCAGGCCGGCTCATGCCTCGCGATCAGGGCGGCCGCGGCGAGATCGCCGGTCACGTTGAGGGCCGTGGCGAAGGTGTCGGGGATGACGTCGAGCGCGATCAGGATGCCGATCCCTTCGATCGGCAGCCCGAGTCCGGAGAACAGCGGCGCCAGCATGATGAAGCCGCCGCGCGGGACGCCGGGACCCGCGGCGGTCAGGAAGACGGAGGCGAGCGCGACGATGGAGAGCCCCCGGGCGCCGACCGGGATGCCGTAGAACCAGCCGATGAAAACCGCGCCCGCGGTCCAGGTCACGGGCGCCGCGAAATGGAAGGTGGAGACGGCGAGCGGCAGCACGAAGCCCGAGATCCGCTTCGGCAGGCCGAGCCCGCGCTCCGCGCATTCCACGAGCGCGGGCAGCGAGGCGACCGACGAGCTCGAGGTGAAGCCGATGATCTGCGCCGGGAGCGCCGCGCGCCCGAATCGCCGCATCGGCACGCCGCCGAGGACGGCGACCGCGGGATAGACCAGCAGGATGCCGAGCAGGCTGAGCAGCGAATAGGCCACGATGTAGAAGCCGATCGCCCCGGCGAGACTCGCCCCCGCGTGCGCCAGGAGCGGCAGCATCAGCGCGAACACGCCCACCGGCGCCGCGAGAATGACCCAGCGCACGATCGTCATCATGACCTCGCTCAGGGCCTGGAAGAATCCGACGATTGTGGCGCGCGTCGCCGGCGCCGAGCGCGCGGCGGCCAGCGCGAACAGCAGCGTGAACAGGACGACAGGAAGTATCGCGCCATTCGCGGCCGCGGCGATCGGATTCGCCGGGACGAGCGACAGGAGCCACCCGGGGAGCGTCTGCTTCGGGTCGGCGGCCAGCAGGCGCGCGGCGTCCGTGGCGCCGGCCGGCAGGGGAGGCGCGCTCGCGCCGCGCGCCCCGAGCCACGCGAAGACCGCCCTGGTCAGAGGGACCGTCACCACCGCGAGCGACGCCAGCATGGCTCCGAACACCAGGAGCGTCCTGCCGCCCAGGCGGCCGATCGCTTTCACGTCCGCCGCCGACGCGACGCCCGTGACCATCACCGACACGACGAGCGGGATCACGGTCATCCGGATCGCGTTGACCCAGAGAGCGCCGAGCGGCGCGATGGCGTCGGCGGCGCGCAGCAGCGTGGCGTCGCCCCTGGCGGCGACCGTCACTCCGCCGGCGACGGCGGCGCCGAGGGCGGCGAGAACGCGGGTGCTCTCCTTCATCCCGTCATCGCCGCCTACATCATCAGGTCGCCGCCGTTGATGTCGAACGACGCGCCGGTGATGTAACCGGCGGCCTCCGAGGCGACGAAGCAGATGAGGTCCGAGACCTCGAGCGGCGTGCCGAGCCACGGCACGGGATACGAGGCGGCGAGCCGATGCAGAAGCTCATCGGACGCGTTCTCGCGCGTCAGCTCGGTGTCGATCATGCCGGGGCAGATGGCGTTCACGGTGATTCCGAAGCGGCCCAGCTCCTTCGCGGCGGCCCGCGTCAGCCCGAGCAGCCCGGCCTTCGACGCCGTGTAGTGCGC
>CAYVHH010000005.1:0-16542 GCA_964450175.1 uncultured bacterium
GCACGCGCCGGCCCGGACCGGGTCGTATCGGCCGAGATCGGTACGGGCACCTTTGCGGCGAGGGCCTCGACGGCGCGGGCCAGGCGCTCACGCTCGTCGGCGGCGCTGACGGTCGCGGTGCCGTAGGGCGCCGTGGAGCGCGCGCCGACGTCGATCAGGGCGGCGCCTGCGTCGACCATGGCCAGCGCGGCCGCCAGAAGATCCGCGCGGTCGGTGTGAACGGAGCCGGAGTGAAAGGACTCGGGGCTCACGTTGAGGGCGCCCATGACGGCCACCGGGGCGCCACGACCGAGGGTTACTCCACCGAGGAGGGCTCGATGGGTCATCGAGCCGCGGCGCCGCTACGCGGGGGCGCCGGCTTCCTGGAGGGGACGGGTGCGCAGGATGCGGGCGATCTCCTCACCGTCGAGGGTCTCCCGCTCCAGCAGGGCGCGCGCCAGCGCGTGCAGCTTCTCGATGTTCTCCTGGAGGATCTGCTTGGCGCGACTGGCAGCTTCCAGAACGATCCGCTTGATCTCCGAGTCGATCATCAGCGCGGTGTCCTCGCTGTAATCCTTCTGGCGAGCCACCTCGCGGCCGAGGAAGATGTGCTCCTCGTTCTTGCCGAAGGTCAGGGGCCCGAGCTTGTCGGACATGCCCCACTCGCAGATCATCTTGCGGGCCATCTCGGTGGCCTTTTCCAGGTCGTCTCCCGCGCCGGTAGTCTGCTGGTTCAGCACGATCTCCTCGGCAGCGCGCCCTCCGAGCAGAATCGTGATGCGGTTGACCAGGTAGTCCTTCGAGTAGTTGTACTTGTCGTCGACCGGCAGCTGCTGGGTCAAGCCGAGGGCCCGGCCGCGCGGGATGATCGTGACCTTGTGGACGGGATCGGTGCCCGGCAGGACGTCGGCGACGAGCGTGTGGCCGGCCTCGTGATAGGCGATCGTCCGCTTCTCGGCGTCGCTGATGATCATCGAGCGCCGCTCGACGCCCATCAGGACCTTGTCCTTGGCGCTCTCGAAGTCGGACATCTCGACGAGCTTCTTGTTCATCCGCGCCGCCAGGAGCGCGGCCTCGTTGACCAGGTTGGCCAGATCCGCACCCGAGAACCCCGGCGTGCCGCGTGCGAGCACCTTGAGCTCGACGTTGGGCGCCAGCGGGATCCGGCGAGCGTGGACGCGGAGGATCTCCTCGCGCCCCTTCACGTCGGGCCGTGGCACGACGACCTGCCGATCGAATCGACCGGGCCGGAGCAGCGCCGGGTCGAGGACGTCGGGCCGGTTGGTCGCCGCGATCAGGATGACGCCTTCGTTGGTCTCGAAACCGTCCATCTCGACCAGGAGCTGGTTCAGGGTCTGCTCGCGCTCGTCGTGCCCGCCGCCGAGCCCGGCGCCGCGATGGCGCCCGACCGCGTCGATCTCGTCCATGAAGATGATGCAGGGGGCGTGCTTCTTGCCCTGCTCGAAGAGGTCGCGCACCCGCGAGGCGCCGACCCCCACGAACATCTCGACGAAGTCCGAGCCGGAGATCGAGAAGAACGGCACGTTGGCCTCGCCGGCGATCGCCTTGGCGAGGAGCGTCTTGCCGGTGCCGGGAGGCCCGACCAGCAGGACGCCCTTCGGGATCTTGCCGCCGAGCTTCTGAAACTTCTGAGGATCCTTCAGGAAGTCGATGATCTCGCGAAGCTCTTCCTTGGCCTCGTCGACGCCCGCGACGTCCTGGAAGGTGACCTTGTTCTGCTTCTCGGAGATCATCCGCGCGCGCGCCTTGCCGAAGCTCAGCGCCTTCGCGCCGCCGCCTTGCATCTGGCGCATGAAGAAGATCCAGACGCCGATGAACAGCAGCATCGGCACCCACTGCAGGAAGATCGCGTACCAGGGGTTCGAGTCCGGCGGCTTGACCGCGATGCGGACACCCCGGTCTTTGAGCGTCTTGATCAGCTCCGGATACTCGACGATATAGGTGCGCTGGGTCTGCGCCGAGTCCTTGAGCGAGTAGGTGACGAGGTTGCCGCGGATGACGACCGACTCGACTCGGCCCTGGTCGACGGCCTTGAGGAACTCGGAGAAGTTAGGTTGCTCCTGGCCGTTCTGCTGGGCGCCCTGGAACACCGTGAACAGGAGGATGACGATGAGGCCGATCACCATCCAGAGCGCGAGGTTCTTGTAGACCTGGTTCATACCGGCCTGCCCAGTATAGCACCGGTAACAACGATGGAGCGGCGCGTCAGATCCCGTCGAGCGTCGCGACGTACGGCAGGTTGCGGTAGAGCCCGTCGTAGTCGAGACCGTAGCCCACCACGAACACGTTCGGGATGGTGAATCCGACGTAGTCGATGGTCACGTCGGTCTCGCGCCGGCCGGTCTTGTCCAGGAGCACGCACGTGCGCACGCTGCGCGGACCGCGCGCCTCGAGCGCGCGCTTGAGCGCCGCCAGGGTGTGGCCGGTGTCGACGATGTCGTCGACGATGAGCACGTGCCGGTCCGCGATGTCGATGCTCAGGTCGGTGACGAGCCGCACCGAGCCCGACGACGTCGTCCCGGAGCCGTAGCTCGAGGCGCGCAGGAAATCGACGGTGAGATCGAGCGCCACCGCGCGCATGAGATCGGCGACGAACGGAATCGCGCCCTGGAGCACGCCGACCAGCACGAGATTCGTCGATGCATAATCGCGCGCGATCGCGCGGCCGAGCTCCGCCACGCGCGCCACGATCTCTTTTTCGGGGACCAGCGCGTGGCCCGGCCGGGGAGCCGGCATCTACCGGGCGGTGACGAACGCCGAGAGCTTGCGCTCGCTCGCGACGATCTTGTCCGCGACCAGCTGGGCGGCTTCGCGCGTCGCGAAGGAGCCGACGCGCACGCGGTAGCGTACGGTGCCGCTGGCGCCGATCTCGGCGACGTACGCGTCGTGGCCCACGGCGCCGAGCCGCGCGCGCAACGCCTCGGCGGGCTCGCGAGCCTTGTAGGCGCCCACCTGGATCGTGAACGCGCCCGGGCCCGACGCAGGCGCCGAGGCTTCGGGCAAGACCGCGCGCTCGGGCTTCGGCGCCGCCTCGCCGGCGGCCGGCCTGTCGCTCTTGTCGACGCGCCCGGGCTTCACGGCTTTTGCCGGCGGGGGCGCGGTGAGCGGCGCCGTCAGATCCTGATAGAAGGTCAGGGCCGGCGCCGGATCCGCGGGCCGCGCCGTCTTGTCTCCCGTACGCGGCGCCTTGTCGGCCGCGCGCGCCGGCACGCTCTCCTTCTCGGCCGGGGTGGTCTGCGCGGACTGCGTCCGCGGCCAGAAGCGTCCGGCCATGACGCCAAGCATGAACGTGACACCGAGGACGCCGAGACAGCCGACCACGAACAGCAGGGAGGCGACCCGACTCGGCGCGCGCCGGCCGCGGCCGCCGCGCATCACATGCTCTCCGGCGCGCTCACGCCCAGGAGGTCGAGGCCATTGCGGACCACGGTGCCCACGGTGGCGCAGAGCGCCAGCCGCGCGCTCATCAGGCGCGCGTCCTCCTGGATCACCCGGTGGTTCTTGTACCAGGCGTGGAACTCGGATGCGAGTTGCTGCAGCCAGTAGGCGACGCGATGCGGCTCGAGCGCGCCCGTCGCGCCCTTGACGAGCTCGGGGAACTGCAGGAGCCGCTTGATCAGCGCCAGATCCGCCGGCTCGACGAGCGGGCTCGTGTCGATGTCGGTCAGACGCGGGACGGCGAGCCCCTGCTCCGCCGCCTGGCGAAAGATCGAGCGGATGCGCGCGTGCGCGTACTGCACGTAATAGACCGGGTTGTCGCTCGACTGGCGAGTCGCCACCGCCAGATCGAACTCCAGCGGGCTGTCGTGCCGGCGCGTGAGGAACGTGAACCGGGCGGCGTCGCGGCCGACCTCCTCGAGCAATTCCTCCATCAGGACGAACTCGCCCCGCCGCTTCGACATGCGCACGGGCTGGCCGTCGCGCAGCAACGTCACCAGCTGGACGATCATCACCTCGAACGCCTCGGGCGGATGGCCGAGCGCCTGCATCGCGGCCTTCATCCGCGCGACGTATCCGTGATGATCCGGGCCGAGCAGGTTGATCAGCCGATCGGCGTCGGCGAACTTCACGTGCTCGTGATAGGCGATGTCCACCGCGAAGTAGGTCGGCTCGCCGCTCGAGCGCCGGAGCACGCGATCCTTGTCGTCGCCCACCTCTTCGCCGGACGAGCGGAACCAGAGCGCCCCGTCTTGCGCGTAGCTCAAGCCGCGCGCCGCGAACTCCGCCAGCACTTTCTCCGGGAGGCCCTTGTCGCGCACGTCGCGCTGCTCCGAGGACCACACGTCGAACTCGACGCCGTATTCGCGCAGGATCCGGCGCTGCGCCTCGACCATGCGCGCGACCGCGTAGCGTCCGAAGTGCTCGATGCGCTCGCGCTCCCCCGCGCCGCTCATCAAGCTCCCGCCCTCGGCGCGATACGTCTTCGCGAGATCGACGAGGTATTCGCCGGGATAGCCGTTCTCGGGCAGCGCGGCCGATTCGCCGAACTCCTGCCGCACCCGCGCCTCGAACGAGCGCGCGAGCGCCTCGAACTGATTGCCCGCGTCGTTGACGTAGAACTCGGTCGTGACGGCGGCACCCTGCGAGCGCAGCAGGCGCGCCAGCGCGTCGCCGATCGCGGCCGCGCGCGCGTTGACGATGACGAGCGGTCCCGTTGGATTGGCGGAGACGAACTCGAGTCGGATGCGGCGCCCGGCCTGGCTCTCACCGCGTCCGTAGCCGGCGCCGGCGGCGAGAATCTCGCGAAGCGCTCCGGCGCACCAGGCCGGCGCCAGAAAGACGTTGAGGAAGCCCGGACCCGCGACCTCGAGCCGCTCGACTTCGGCCATCGGGGGGAAATTCTTCACGACGAGATCGGCGATCTGTCTGGGCGCGCGCTTCGCCGCGCGCGCGAGGACCATCGGAACGTTGGTGGCGTAGTCTCCGTGCTCCGCCTGACGCGGAACCTCCCACGCACACTCCTCGGGCTCGGGCAGTCCCGCCTTGGCGAGGGCCGCGCGCACCCCACTCGTCAACCGATCGGTCAGTTGCACCTGCGCATCAGGGTACCTGCGTGCCGCCGCGTCGTGACGAAGAAAAATCGGGGTTCGCCACCGTCGAAAATGACCCGCGCTTGGCAGGGGCGCGACGGCGTGATATCGAGCCATGTCGAAGCATGGCGAGGATACTCCGGAGATCCACGCGGGCGTTCGTCGCTCTGCTGTGCTCCGTCGCCGGGGCCTCAGCCGTCCTCGCGCCCTCCCCGGCGGTGGCGCAGCTGCCGGCACCGAGCCCGGAGGGCTCCAAGGACGACGAGCCGACGCGTCTGCCCGAGGTGCGTGTGACCGCCCCCTCGCGCCTGCCCGGCGATCCCCTGCCCCTCTCGCGCGTGCCGGCGACGGTCGACATCGTGCCCGGCGACCGGCTTCGCGGCACCGGCGCCGTCACGCTCCAGGAGGCGCTCACGCGCCTGCCCGGCGTGACTTTGACCGATCAGCAGGGCAACTCGTGGCAGATGGATCTCTCGTTCCGCGGCTTTCGATCCACGTCGGTCACCGGCGAGTCGCAGGGGCTGAGCGTCTTCGTCGACGGGGTGCGCGTGAACGAGCCCGACGTCGAGGAGGTGAACTTCGATCTCCTGCCGCTGGACGACATCGAGCGGGTCGAGGTCATCCGGGGCCCGGCCGCGGGATTCGGCCGCAACACGCTCGGCGGCGTGCTCAACATCATCACGCGCCGCGGCGCGCCCGTGTACGAGATCGTTCCCGAGATCGAGGGCGGGAGCTTCGGGCGCCAGAAATACCGGCTGCAGGCCGGCGGCGCGTCCGGCCCGTTCGACGCGTACGTGGCCGGCTCGTTCTTCACGGAAGACGGCTGGCGCGACGCGTCCGAGTCGCGCGTCGCCAAGTTTTTCGGGAAGGTCGGGCTGAAGCTCGGTGGGACCGACGCCTCGCTCTCGTACCAGCGCGCCGACAACCGCATCGAACAGCCGGGCTCGCTGCCCTACACGGGGCTCCGGCGCGATCGCACCCAGAACTACACCAGCGGTGACTTCTTCAAGCCGATGCTGAATCTCGTGAACCTGAGCGTCCGTCAGTCGCTCTCGCCCGAGGTCGCCGTGTCGATGACCGTGTTCGGGCGCTGGCTCGACGCCGAGCAGTTCAACGCGAACCAGCTCGGCCCGGACATCCGCTCGTTCACCGGGACGACGTCCGTGGGCGGAACGCTCCAGCTCGCCTACGACCACGCCGTCTTCGGCCGTACCAATCACCTGGTCGTCGGCGCCGAGTACGCGCATTCGGACGTCAGCCTCCGCGTCTTCGACGAGACCGCCGGCATGCGCGCGCTCGAATCCCTGATCCTGGACCATCAGAACGCGGTCGGGGCGTACGGGCAGGACACCCTGGATCTCGCGAAGGGCGTCCTGCGGGCGGGCGATCGGCTCGTCACGACCGTCGCGGTCCGCTGGGACTGGCTCCGGCACGACATCGACGACCGGAGCCCACCCGGCCCTCAGCCGAACGCCAGCGGAGTCAGCACCTTCAGCCGTCCCAATCCGGCGATCGGGTTCAACTACAACGCCTCGCGCGACTGGAATTTCTATTTCAGCTACTCCGAGGGCTTCCGAGCGCCGGCGTTTCTCGAGCTGACGTGCGCCGGGCCCGGCTCGATCTGCCCTGGGCTCCAGGCGGGCGTAGCTCCCGACCCTCCACTCAAGGCGGTCACCGCTCGCAACTACGAGGTCGGCGTTCGCGCCCGGCCGGCACCGTGGCTCGATGCGGATCTGGCGCTCTACCGCACCGACGTGTCCGACGACATCTATTCCGTGTCGCCGACGGGCACGACCGGGCTGTTCTTCCAGAACGTGGGCGACACGCGGCGGCAAGGCATCGAGGTCTCCCTCGGCGTCAGACCGCTCGAGGGTCTGGAGGCGCGTCTGAGCTACGCCTACACGGAGGCGACCTTCCAGGACACCCTCATGCTGGCCACGCCGCGTCTGACTCCCGGATGCCCCGTAACGCCGTGCAGCCAGCTCGTCCGCAGCGGCAACGAATACCCGCTGGTGCCGCGCCACCGGATCACCGCCCGCGTGGACTACCGTCTGACGTCCTGGCTCAGCCTCTGGCTCGGCGCATCCTACGTTGGATCGCAACGTCTCCGCGGTGACGAGGAAAACGTGGAGCGCACGCTCAACGACTACGTGGTCGTCAACGCCGGGCTGCGCGGGGCGTGGAAGGGCTTCACGGCGTTCGTGACCATCAACAATCTTCTGAACAACCAGTACGAAACATTCGGGACTTTTGCGCCGAACGGGAAGGCCGCCGGTTCGCCCGTCGAGAGCTTCCTGACCCCGTCGACTCCGATCAACGTGCTGGCCGGCGTGGCCTACAAGTTCTAGAGCGCGCGCGCGAGAAGCCGCCCTCCGACGTAGACGGCGACCAGCGTGGCGAGGCTGACGGCGGTTCCCGCGCTCATGACCTTCACCGAGCGCTCGATATCCCCGGCGACCGGCAGCGCGCCCGCGCCCAGCCGGTAGGCTTCCGGCTTCTCGAGCAGCACGCCGAGCGCTCCCGCCATCGCGGACATCGTCCAGCCGGCGTTCGGGCTCGCGCTCCGCCGGCGGTCGCGCCTCAGGATCACCAGGGCTCCGCTCCCGCTCTCGCCGACCAGCGCGGCACCGACGACGATCCCGAGCCCGGCGAGACGGGCCGGAATCAGGTTCAAGAGGTCGTCGAGCCGCGCCGCGACCTTGCCGAAGTATTCGAGCGGGCCCAGCCGGTATCCGAGCATCGCGTCCGCGGTGTTGACCACGCGGTAGACCGCGGCGGCCGCGAGCCCGCCGGCGAGGAAGCAGAGCGCCGGCGCAACGAGGCTGTCCGTCAGATTCTCGGCAATCGACTCGATGGCCGCCGAGGCGACGTGCCCTTCGTCGAGCTCCGCCGTGTGGCGGCTCACCAGGTGATAGCCGACCGCTCGCCGGGCCCCGACGAGATCGCCCCGGCTCAGCCCGCTCGCCACACCACGCGCGGCGCCGATGAGTCCGCGGAGAGAAAGCAGACACGCGAGCGCAAGTGCCTCGAGCGCCAGCCCGGCGATGCCCAGGCGCCCGGCGACCGCGGTCACCCCCGCGGCGGCCGCGCCGGCAAGCGCGGCGACTCCGAGCGTGAGCGCCGCGCCACCGACGAGGAGCGAGGCCGGCGAGCCATGGCAGAGGCGCCGCCGGCCGGCCGCGAGGAGCCGGCCGAGCCACGCGACGGGATGGTAGCGGTTGGGGGGATCGCCGAAGGCCAGATCGAACGCGATGGCCAGCAGGAGAACGAGGGGCTTCGCGAGCGCCGGGATCAGGACCTGGGAAATGAGAGCCCCACGAGCTTGGCCACGGCGGCGAGATCCACCGCGCGCGCCACCGCGTCGGCGAGCCGCTCGTATCGATCGCGGGCGCGAGTGCCCCACCGTGGATCCGCGGCGACTCCCTTCCGCGCGGCCAGCGCCCTCAAGAATGCCCGGCGCAGCGAATCGTTCGCGAAGAGACCGTGCAGGTAGGTGCCGACGACGTTGCCGGCCTCGCTCACGGTGCCGTCGGCGTCGTGGACCGGGCGATTCCCTCGCTCCAGAATCGTGAACGGCGACGGCGAGCTTGCGCGGGTTCTCCCCGCGTGGATCTCGTAGGCAAGCACCTCGCTCCCGGCGGCCCCGGAGAACAGCCCAGACGTCCCGGCCACCCGGGCTCGAACACGAACGGTCCTCTTCTGCGGCGCGAAGGTCGTGACGACCGCAAGCAGTCCGAGGGCTCGCGTGGAGCGCGCGTCGGATTCGACATGATCCGGGTCGTGCACGACTTCGCCGAGCATCTGGTACCCCCCGCACACGCCGACGATCGGCCGCCCGTCCGCCGCGGCGCGCCGGATCGCCTGCGCCAGGCCGGTGGCGACGAGCCACTGCAGATCGGAGACGGTGCCCTTGCTGCCCGGCAAGATGACGACGTCGGCGCCGAGGATCTCGTCGGCGGCGCGCACGAAGCGCACGTGGACGCCGGGCTCCTGCGCGAGCGGCTCGAAGTCGTCGAAGTTCGAGATGAGCGGCAGGCGGACGACCGCGATGTCGAGCGCGCCGGGCGTACCCCAGCGCGATGGCTCGTCCAGATCGAGCGAGTCTTCGGAGGGCACGAGCCCAGCCTCCAGATAGGGCACGACTCCGAGCACCGGCACCCCGGCGCGCGCGCTGAGCTCGATGAGTCCGGGGGCCAATACCGTCGCGTCGCCTCGAAATCGGTTGACGAGGAGGCCGCCGACCCGCGCGCGATCGACCGGATCGAGCAGGCCCAGCGTGCCGAGCAGTGCGGCGAACACCCCACCGCGATCGATGTCACCCACGAGCAGCACCGGCGCGTCCGCCATGCGCGCGATCGTCATGTTGACGATGTCGCTGTCGCGCAGGTTGATCTCGGCCGGACTCCCGGCGCCCTCGATGATCACCAGGTCCCACGTCTGTCGGAGCCGCGCGAGACTCTCGGCCACGATCGGCAGAAGCTCCCCCTGCATGCGCTGGTACTCGGGCCACGTGACGCGCGTCACCGCGCGACCTCGCACGACGACCTGCGACCGATAGCCCGGCTCGGGCTTGAGGAGGATCGGGTTCATGTCGACGGTCGGCTCGATGCCGGCGGCGGCCGCCTGCGCCGCCTGCGCCCGCCCGATCTCGCCGCCCTCGCGCGTGACGGCGGCGTTCAACGCCATGTTCTGGGACTTGAACGGCGCCACCCGATAGCCCGCGCGCGCGAAGATCCGACAGAAGGCCGCCGCCAGCAGGCTCTTGCCGACGCCGGACGCGGTGCCCTGGACCATGAGACACGGCGCCGCCGCGTTCATCGACCGAAGCGGACGCTCAGCCCGACGCGCACGGCGTAGTCGGGCCCCGGCCCCGCCAGGGACGTCTGCACCGCCGCGTCGAAGGCGACCGTCGGGGCCAGCACGAACTCGAGGCCCGCGTCGAAGCCGACGGAGCTCCGTGCTCCGCGCTCGGCTGGCGAGGCGAAAAAGACTTCCGCGTAGGCCGACCACCGCTCGCCGAGGTCGTGGCCGAGCGCGGCCGAGGCGACCCCCTGGGTCAGATAGCCGGCGGGACGCTGCGCCAGCGCGTCGACCCCGAGGTTCGCGTCCAGGCTGAATCCCGCGGGCAGCGCGAAGCTCGCGAGACCGACGAGACCGAAGTCCGGCTCGCTGGTCCCGTGCGGGGCGTGGCCACTCGGAAACCTGATGAACGGAAGGAGACCGAGCGAGGGCCACCAGCGCCCCTCGCGATCGTCGAGGAATCGGTACTTCGCCTCGAGGGAGACGTCGCCCCAGCCAGTGTCGTCCTGCGCGCCTCTCAGCACGACCACGGGCTCGCCGTCGAGCCTGATCTCCAGGTGCTCCGTGATCCCGGTCCGGAGCGTGATGTCGAGGGTGAGCTGCCGCTCGGCGGCACTCCCGCCGATGCTCGTCCGCGAATACTCGACGCCGCTCTCGATCTGCACGGCGCCCGGCTGGACGATGGACGTGCTGGTCGAGACGCTCGGACGATCGGTCTGGATGCGCTCGGACTCGGCCGCCGGCGCGGCGGACGCGGTGACCATCACCACCCAGCACGCCGCGCCGAGGGTCCGCGCCGTGACCCGCACGGGGTCAGCCGCTCGCGTATCGGCGCCGGAGCTCCTGCCAGAGCTCCGTCTTCTCCCATCGAGGCTCCCGGAGACGCTGCCACTGCTCGTCGAAATGGGGATTCGGGAACAGGACCGTGATCATCTGCTCGCCCCGGCCGTTCCAGAGCCGGAGCCCCCAGGTGGCGGGTGCGCACGACCCGCCCTCGGTCTTGAAGAACGCGGCCCGGGCCACACGGCGGATGCGCGCGAGCTCGGCGCTGCGTGTGCCGCGATGATCGTTCACGCAGAGGTGGAAGTGCCAGGCGCCGGTGTCGACGGTCAGGTAGCCGTCGAGCATCGTGACCTTCGGCGGAGTGGCAAACTGGATCTCGTACGCGGCGCCCTCGATCAGCGGCCCCACCGTGAGCTCGGCCCAGTGCTCGGTGAAGAGCTGAACGAGCAGGTGCTCGACACCGTCGCCCTCGAGGGCCATGTCGTGATACTCGGTCGTCGTTCCGTCGAGGCCCTGCTCGATCACCGGTGCCGTGTCTTGCCGCATATCCGCCATGCTCGCCTCCCGTTCTCGGATCGGTGAGCATACTACTGCAGGTCGAAGACCACCGGCAGGCGCACTCTCAGCGGCCGGGGCTTGAGGCCCTTGGGAAACGGCTGCGGCTCGAGGCTCCTCACCGCTTCCAGCGCTGCTTCGTCGAGCAGAGGATGGGACGACGAGCCCGTGACGGAGACTTTGCCGATCGCGCCGTCCGGCTTGATCGAGATCTCCAGGTAGACGGTGCCCGCCAGTCCTCGGCTGCGCGCGGGCGGCGGATAGCGGAGCGCATCCAGGATGCGGCGCCTCACCTCAGCCAGATAACTCCCGTATTCGGCTCCCGGTGCGCCGCCGGCTTGCCCACCCGAGGCCAGCGCCGCACCGCTACCCGCGCGACCAGGGCCGGCTCCTGACGCATCAGGTCCCGGCGCGGCCCGACCGCCGCCCGGCTCGGCCGCCGACGTCATCCGCGGGGCTGTGGCGCCATCGGCATTCGTCTGCGGCTCGACGTACGGTTCGGCGGGCGGCGGGCTCAGCTCGTTTCGCGACGTGGCGTCGGGAGGGGCCTCGCGCGCCGGCGCGATGGCGACCGCGGGCTCGGGTTGACGTGCCTCCTGATTCGGCAGTTGCGCCGCTTCGCGCTCGCGCACGGGCTCTCGCTCGGGCGGCGCAGAGGGCGTGACGGGCGGCGGCACGGCCGGAGCGGGAGCGGGCGAGCGCGCCGATCCGGAACGGCCGCCCTCACGCCCAGCCGGCCCAGACGACCCGGTCGAGGCTCGCGCCGGTTCCCCGCCGCTCGCCGCGAGCCTGGACTCCGCGACGGCGACCGGCGCGGCGCGCTCTTCGAGCGCCTCCAGGTCGATGAAGAGGACACTCGGGTGCGACTCCCCGGAGGTGAGGACGAAGAGCAGCGCGACGGCGCCGCCGTGCGCCACGAGCGAGGCGAGCAAGGTCAGCAGCGGCGGGCGCTGAATCACCGATGCTCCTCGATCCAGCGCCGGATGCCGACGTCCAGGGCGTCGTGGGCCGCACGCGCGACCACCCAGCCGAAATCGCTGATCGGTCCGCCGAACCGGCAGCGTGGCCCGCGCCCGGTGGCCGCGACGACGACCGCGTCGGTCGACGTCCCGCTGGCCACGCGGCCGTCGTTGCACCGGAGATCGACCGATGCGAGCCGCGCCGTCTTGACCTCGGTGACCGTCATCACCGCGTTGACGAGCGCGGCCGGCTCGGCGTCGCCTTCCACGACGACGATCGAGTTGATCGTCGTCGGCGCCCACACCCCGACGGGCGTCTGGCCCGCCGCGATTCGATTCGACAGACCGACCGTCACGACCGCGAGCGCGCGCAGCCCAGCGCCGCCGGCTTCGGCGACGACCGCCTTCTCCGTCCACGCCGACGTGAGCAGGCCGATCCAGGGGCCGCGGATCTCTCGCCGCTCGACGAATCGCGGCAGCAGGCCGTCGGTCTCCGCCTCCGGGATGTTCTTCCGGACGTGGAGGTTCACGATGGCGCGCGCCGTGGTGAATCCTCCGCCGACGAACGCCGAGGACAGGATCGTCAGCGGCTCGCGCGCCGTGACGACGACCGCCTCGCGATCGACCGTGACCTCGATGCCCTCGATCATCCGCGCGTGCACCTTGCGCCTGTCGTCATCGGGAGAGTCTAGAACGTCATCCGCACGCCGGCCAGCGCGTTGATGCCCAGCGCCGGAAACCCTCGGACCTCGGCGTAGTCGTCGTTGGTCAGGTTCTGGATGCGCGTCCACAGATCGACCCCCTGGACGAACGCGTAGCGCTGGAAGAGCCGATACGTGGCGCCCGCGTTCACCACCCCGTAGGCGCTGTTCCACACGTACGCGCCGCCCCCGATCGGCTCGAACTGCTTGCTCACCCACTGCCCCTCGCCGAAGAGCTCGAGCCGCGGGACCGGACGCCACGTGAGCCTGAGGTTCACGCGATCGCGTGGCTCACGCGCCAAGAGCCGGTGGGTCTGAAGATTCTCGGACTCCGTGTAGGTGTAGTTCAGCGAGGCGGTGAGGTTGTCGAGCACGTCCACCTCGGAGACGAACTCGAAACCCTCGGCGCGCGCCTTGCCGACGTTCACGCCCTTCACGAACGGCGGCGTCGCGATGAACGTGAACCCGATCAGGTTCTTGAAGTCGTTGTGAAAATAGGTCAGCCCGAGCCGGATCCGGTCCTTCCAGAGCTTCTGGTCCACGCCGACGTCCCACGAGAAGCTCGTCTCGGGCTGCAGGGTGGCATCGGAGAATCCCGGGAAGAAGAGGTCGTTGAACGTCGGCGCCCGGAAGCCCGAGCCGGCGCCGCCGTGGATCTTCGTGCCCCACTCGCGGATCAGGTACGCGAGCGAGCCCCGCTCGGTCCAGTTCGTGCCGAACACGCTGTTGTCCTCGACGCGAAACCCCGCCGACATGAACAGGCGGTCCCAGAATCGAAACGTCTGCTGGAAGTAGGCCGACTTCGTGTGGCTACTCGCCTCGAAGGGCGTGCTCCCCTGCGCCTCGCCGTCCTCGGTGCGGTATTCGAGCCCGATCGAGCTGGTCGACCATTTGCCGATGTGGAAGTGATTGATGAGCTCCGCTTCCCAGCGCTCGACGTCGAAGCGCCCGGGAAACTCGCACGGCGAGAATGGGCATTGCTCCGCCGGATCCGGGAGGTCGACGAAGGTGGTCGTGTTCTGGTATCGCCCGCCGCGCACGTCGACCTCCCACCACTCGAAGGGCTTGGTGTGGCCGGTCAGCGCCATCAGCCACGTCTCGCTGGTCTGACGGTTGTTGACGTCGATGATCGGCTCGTTCGGCAACGGCGGAGGCGCCGAGGAGAGGAATTTCACCGGGAGCCCCGTCTCGTTCTGGACCCAGCGCAAGGTGAACGCGATCGAGGTGTCCCACGGCAGGGAGACTCCGACACGGAGGTTGGCGGCGTTCTTGTCCGAGCTGTCGTTGCGGAACTGGCCGTTCGATTCCAGATGGGAGATCGAGCCCGAATAGTCCAGGAGCGAATAGGTGCCGGTGAACCAGCCGCGCCCGGTGTACGTATCGTAGTTGCCGGCGCCGCCCTCGACGGTACCCGCGATCGGCCCCTTGCCCTTCTTCGTGATGATGTTGACGACGCCGCCGATCGCGTCGGCGCCGTAGAGCGTCGACTGGGGCCCGCGGATCACCTCGATGCGGTCGATCAGGTCGGGGGCGATGTCGGAAAGGTCAGCCTGGCCCGTCGTCGGGCTCTTGACCCGGACGCCGTCGACGAGGACCTGGACCTGGTTCGAGTTGGCGCCCCGGATGCTGATGTTGGAGAGCTTGCCGATACTGCCCGACCGGCGGATCTCCAGGCCGGGAACGTTGCGGAGCACGTCCTCCACGGTCTCGAAGTGATACTTCTGCACGTCGTCGCCGGGCACGACCGTGACCGAGGCGCCGAGCTGCTCGGCGCGCGTCTCCAGCTTGGTGGCGGTCAGGACCACGGGGTCGAGGTCTCGCGCCGGCTCCTGCGCCGCGAGCATTCCGGACGGGATCAACACGGCGAGCGGCAACAGCCAGCGAACGATCCAGCGCATGCGGGCTTCACTCCTTCTTCCACGAAAGGGTTGGAAGCGATCGCCCGGAACAGGTCTCCTGACTCGTGGATCGTCGCGTCGCGCCCAGCCTTCCCGTCCGCGTCGGCGCGGATAGTGGCAACCCCGGCGCTTGCTCCCCACTCACAGTGGCGGGTCCGTGCCGGTCTCGGCCGCGTTCGGCCTCACCGGCTTCCCTTGATCCGGAGCGACTTCTCGAAACGCTACCTCGGCTGGTCGACCTCCTTTTCGATCGGCGGCGGGTCGACCCGCCAGGTGAGCCGCACGATGGGCCGCCGCGTCGTCTCGCTGGTGTCGACGACGACGCCGCAGCCGAAGACCGACGCGAGGAGCGCTTCGTCCAGGACCGCCTCGGGCGGGCCGATCGCCGCCGGGCGGCCGCCGTTCAGCAGGAGGAGCCGGTCACACACCTCGGCGGCCAGATTGAGATCGTGAGACACGAGCAAGATCGTCATGCCGCGCTCGCCGTTCAGGCGCCGCAGGAGGGCGGCGGCCTCGACCTGATAGCGCAGATCGAGATGCGCGGTGGGCTCGTCGAGGATCAGCAAGCGCGGCTCCTGGGCGAGCGCGCGAGCGATGACCGCACGCTGGCGCTCACCGCCGCTCAGGTGCTCGAGCGGCACGCCCGCGAGCTCGAGCACGCCCGTGGCAGCCATGGCCTCGCGCGCGACCGCGCGATCGCGCGGGCTCTCGAAGTAGCGGCCGGGATCGTGCGGATAGCGGCCCATCAGCGCGAGCTCGCCGACCGTGAACGGGAACTGCGGGAGGATCCCCTGCGGGACGACCGCGAGCCGACGCGCCAGATCCGTCCGCGACAGTCGTCCGACCGGGACGCCTTCGAGGCGGATCTCGCCGACCGCGGGCTCGAGCACGCGCGTGAGCAGACGAATCAACGTCGTCTTCCCCGAGCTATTCGGACCGATCACGCCGATGATCTCGCCGGCGGAAATGTCCAGGGAGAGATCGGCGAGGGCCATCGGGCGCGTTCGCCGCTCGGCCGGCGCGGGATACGCGAAGCTCACGTCGCGAAGCTCGACGAGCGTGGGCATCAGAGGGTGGCGCGGTAGCGGGTACGGAGGAGGTAGACGAAGAATGGGGCGCCGCAGAAGGCGGTGATGACGCCGACCGAGAGCTCGGCGGGGGCGACGATGCTGCGGGCCAGGGTATCGGCGAGCAGCAGGAAGATGCCGCCGGCGACGAGCGCGGCCGGCACGAGCACCCGGTTGTCCGAGCCCAGGAGGATCCGGAGCACGTGCGGGACGATCAGCCCGACGAAGCCGATGGGACCGACGAACGCGACGACGCTCGCGGTGAGGAGGGCTGCGCCGAGGAAGATCGTCAGCTTCAAGCGGTCCGCGGCGACGCCCAGCTGGAGCAGCGCCTCCTCGCCGAGCGCCATCAGATTCAGCTCGCGCGCGTGGGTCACGACGAGCACGAAGCCGAGGGCCGACACGATCGCGAACAGGCCCAGCGCGCCGGGCGGAATCGGGGCGAGATTGCCGAGGAGCCAGTGGACGACGCCGCCGAGACGGTTGAAATCGAGCAGCGAGATCACCACCGTGATCGCCGCCGAAAAGAAGATACCGACGATGACTCCGGCCAACAGCAGGGTCTGGATCGACAGCCCGGCGCCGACCGCCGCGATGAGATAGACGGCCCCCGCGGCAACGAGGGCTCCGGTGAACGCGAACGCGGTCAGGCCCACCGCCGCGCGCAAGGTCAGGCCGAGGCCGAAGCTCTGCCCGATCACGACCCCGAACGCGGCGCCGGCCGAGATGCCGAGCACCGAGGGCTCGGC
>CAYVHH010000006.1:0-14796 GCA_964450175.1 uncultured bacterium
GTCTTGACCGCGGTCATCATGATGACGGGAATTTCCGGCTCGAGCGCCTTGAGCTCCTGCAGAATCTCGAGCCCGTCCACCTCGGGCATCAGGATGTCGAGCAGGACGAGATCGACGCGCTCGGCGCGCACGGTACCGAGGCCGCTCCGTCCGTTCGGCGCATCGAGCACCGTGTAGTGCTCGTCGAGGGCGAAGCGCAACGCCTCGCGAACTCCGGCGTCGTCGTCGATGATGAGCACCACCGGTCGCTCGTTGGCGGGCGCGTCGGGCGCCGACGCCTCGCGCTCGCGCTGGGCGACGCCGTGGCCGTGCGCCGACTCCAGGATATCGCGCGCTTCCTTCGGCACGACGGGCACTTGCGCATGATCGCGGTGTGATTTCACGCCCAGAGCCTGCCACAGGACACCGCAGTCCCCTACAGAAATTCCACAGCCCTGGACATTGACTGCCGGCGCCTGGTCTCCGACTGTTGGGCCCACCCGCCGCGATCCAACCGGGAGGGGCGTCGTCCGCCTCGCGTTTGTGCGCGGCGCAGAGAGGGATCGGGAGAACAAGGCGCATGATCAAGCCGGGAACGCCCGCCTCGGTCGCCGGCCTCGCGGCGGCTCTCGTGTTCATGGTCGCGCCCGGCGCGGCGCAGGAAACCATCCGTATCGGCATCGGCCACCAGAGCCTGTGCACGGACACCTATTCGGGCGGCATCACGGTCAAGCAGCTCGGGCTCCTCGAGAAGCACCTCCCGCGGGCGGGAAAATACGCGGGCGTGAAGTACGACGTCGTGTGGGAGGACTACACCTCCGGGCCGCCCATCACGAGCCAGATGCTCGCCGGCAAGCTCGACATCGGCGTCATGGGTGACTACCCGCTGCTCGTCAACCTCGCTCGCTTCCAGGAGACGAACAGCCTCCGATCGGTGATCGTCTCGATGACCGGCTACAACATGAACGGCTCTGGAAACTCGATCGTGGTGCCGGTCGACGCGCCGATCTACCGATTCGAGGATCTCAAGGGCAAGAAGGTCTCGGTGCCCTTCGGCTCCGCGGCGCACGGGATGCTCCTCAAGGCCCTGGTCGACCGCGGGCTCAGCCAGGATTTCTTCACCCTGATCAACCAGGCTCCGCCCATCGGCGCTACCAGCATCCAGGAAAAGAAGATCGACGCGCACGCGGACTTCTGTCCGTGGGGCGAGCTCATGGAGTTCAAGGGCTTCGGACGGAAGATCTTCGACGGCAGCCAGGCCTCGATCGCCTATCTGCACGGTCCCGTGGTCCGCAAGGATTTCCTGGAGAAGTACCCAGAGATCGTCGTGGCCTATCTGAAGGCCGTCGTCGAGGCCAACGAATGGATCACGAAGAATCCGGAGGAGGCGACCAGCAAGCAGGAGCAGTGGACCTCTATCCCCAAGGAGGTCCTCTACCTCTACTTCGGGCGCGGCGGCTTCCTCACGCTCGACGCGACCATCAAGCCGAAATGGCTCGAGGTGCTCAAGTACGACGCGTCCGTGCTCCAGAAGATGGGGATCATCAAGGGCGCCGACGTCGAGGGATTCATCGACGATCGGTTCGTCAAGCAGGCGTACCGCGAGCTCGGCCGCGACTACGCGCGCCAGCAGCGCCTCGTGGTCGCCGGCACCTCGCCCATGGAGGGGAAGGACGCGAGCACGGGTGCCGCGATCAAGGATCCGCGCGCGGCGGCCGAGATGTGGCTCAAGGGCGAGCCGATCAAGCCCTACGCGTCCCTGGCCAGCTTGATGGGGGCGTTGCGGGAGGCCGAGCAGGCGGGCCGCGTGGTCAACGCCGCGTACGTGTTCGACTACCCGACGGGCCTCAAGCTCTTCGCCCACCGGGCGTTCTACGTCGCCGGCGGCAGCGGCAAGGCCGCCACCGCATCGCTCGTCGCGTTCGCCTGGAAGGAAGAAGCCGAGGCGTTCGCGAGCAAGAACGGCGGCAAGGTCCTCTCGCTCGACGAAGCGAAGAAGCTGGGGGCGGCCAGGTAGTGGCCACCGCGCCGCTCGTCGGCGCGCCGGCCGCGCCGGCGGACGCGGTCGCCCCGCTCCGAGCCGGCTGGCGGCGGCCCGCGCTCCGCGCGCTGTCGATCGGGCTCTTCCTGCTCGCGTGGCACGTCGCGACCCTGTGGGACCTCGACTTCTACGTGCGCTTCCAGAACATTCCCTCGCCCGGCGAGGTCCTCGCGGAGGCCGTCGTGCTCTTCAGCAGTGCGGCCTTCTACGTGCACATCCTGGCCAGCCTCGAGCGCATCTGGCTCGGCTTCGCCATCGCCACGGTGCTCGGCGTGGGGCTCGGGCTCGTCATCGGATGGTTCGCGGTCGCCGAGGACATCCTGTTCCCGCCCATCGAGCTGCTCCGTCCGATCCCGGCGGTGGCGTGGGTGCCGATCAGCATCATGCTCTGGCCCACCGAGCGGTCGAGCATCGTGTTCATCACGACGCTCGGCGCGTTCTTCCCGATCGTGCTCAACACGATCCACGGCGTCGAGGGCATCGATCGGCAGCTCGTGCGCGCCGCCACGAGCCTGGGCGCGCGTCGCACCGCCATCTTCCGCGAGGTCGTCCTGCCGGGTGCCTTGCCGTCGATCGTGACCGGGCTGTCGGTCGGGATGGGCGTGTCGTGGATCTGTCTGATCTCAGCCGAGATGATCTCGGGACAGTTCGGCGTCGGCTACTTCACGTGGGTCGCCTACGGGATCGTGAAGTACTCGCAGATCGTCGTCGGCATGCTGACGATCGGCGTGCTCGGCATGCTGTCGAGCCTGGTCATCCGGCTGGCCGGCGCGCGCTGCATGCCGTGGCTGCCCGACCGCGACAAGGTCGGAGCGTGACGCCCATGGGGAACGGCGCCGGCACCGGACGCATCGAGATCACCGACCTCGGCATCGTGTTCGGCCGCGACGGCCGGCGGGTCGAGGCGATCCGCCGGTTCACCTTGATGACGACGCCCGGCGAGTTCGTGGCCCTGCTGGGCCCGTCCGGCTGCGGCAAGACCACCGTGCTCAACGCGGTCGCGGGCTTCGTGCAGCCGACGGTCGGGCGGGTGACGGTGGACGGCGAGCCGGTGGCGGAGCCCGGCGCGGACCGAGGCATGGTGTTTCAGCAGCACTCGCTGTTTCCGTGGAAGACGGTGCTCGCCAACGTGGAGTTCGGGCTCAAGATGCGGGGGATCGGATCGATCGAGCGGACCGCCCAGGCTCGGCGCTATCTGAATCTCGTCGGCCTCGCCGGCTTCGAGCGCGCCTATCCTGGCGAGCTCAGCGGCGGCATGCAGCAGCGAGTCGGCATCGCCCGCGTGCTCGTCAACCGGCCGCGCGTGATGCTGATGGACGAGCCGTTCGGCGCGCTCGACGCCCAGACGCGGCTGGCGATGCAGGAGCTGCTGCTCGGCGTCTGGCGCGAAGTGCGCACGACGGTGCTCTTCGTCACCCACGACATCGACGAGGCGATCTTCCTCGCCGACCGCGTCGCGGTCATGACGGCGCGGCCGGGCCAGATCCGCGACGTGGTGCCGGTGAAGCTCCCGCGGCCGCGCCCCGCCGAGGTCATCGCGACCGCGGAATTCATGTCCCTGAAGGCGCGTGTGCTCGCCCAGGTTCGCGAGGAAAGCGGGCGCGCGTGGATCGGGCCGCGGCCGTGAGCGCGCTCCAGGCGCTGGGGACGCGAATCCGCGCCCGGCGCTGGACGGTGGCGGCGGCGACGCTGGCCGTCTTCGCTGTCTATCAGGCCTTGATTCTCGCCATCCTGGTCGTCGGCCTCGGCGGTGCGCCGAACTACGTGCGGCGCTACCCGGCGTGGGAGAACGCGCGCCGCATCGTCCGGCTCACGCCCTCGACGGCCGACGCCGTCACGCTCATCGGGCGCGAGCCGCTGCTCGAGTACGGGCGCCGACACCCCGTCTTCGGCGTGGCCGTGTGGAGCTACGAGCTGACGTGGTCGAGCCTCGCCTTCTTCGTCTCGTTCTCGGCGCTCGTCGGCCTCTATCTCGGCATCGGCGGCCTGGCGACGCGCTGGGGCGCCGTGGGCTCGCTGAGTGGCGCCGGCATCGTCGGCCTGCTCGGCGCCAGCGTCTCCTCGCTCACGCACTGCGGCCTCGGCTCCTTCGGCGTGCTGCTCGCGGTGTCCGGTGTGTCGGCGACCACGCTCCTGTGGTTCCAGCGGCTCGAGCCCGTGCTGATCCCGGCCGGGTATGCGCTGATCGTCGCGGCGATCGTCACCCGGGCAAAGGGCTTGGCTCCGGCGTGGCCGGTGACGGCGACGTGAGAGCCTCCGCGGCGCTGCTCGCGGCGCTCGTGCTCCTGGCCGCCTGCTCGAGGGGCCGCGGGGAGATGATGCCCGCGTTCGCGCTCGTCGACCAGGCCGGCTCGATGGTGACGTCCGACGCGCTCCGGGGTCGCGTCCTCGTGGTCAGCTTCGTGTTCACGACGTGCGGCGAGGTGTGCCCGCTCATCACCGCGCAGCTCGCGCGAGCGCAGAGCCGGGTCCGCCGCGAGAAGCTCGACGAGCGCGTGCGCTTCGTCTCGATCACGCTCGATCCCGCCACCGATCGCCCGGAGGTGCTGCGGCGCTACGCCGATCTCTACGGCGTGGATCTGGCGAGCTGGTACTTCCTGACCGGCGCGGTCGACGAGGTGGGCCGCGTGGTCCGCGCCTTCGGGCTCAGCGCCGTCGCGCGCGAGCGAATCGTCCACGGCAGTTTGGTGGTGCTGGTCGACGCCAAGGGCCGGATCGCCGAGCGGCGGACGGACCTCGAGCTCGACCCGGATCGCCTGCTCGGCTCCCTTCGCAAGCTCCTCGGCTGAGGAGCCGGAGTACACTAGCGCCCGGCATGCGCCTGGGCGTCCTCATCCCGACCCGCGGTGTGGTCATGCAGTCCGCGCGACGACCTCCCGTCGAGGATTGCTGGACGATGGCGCGCCACGCGGACCGGGCCGGCTACGACGCCGTATGGGTCGGCGACAGCATCGTCGCGAAGCCGCGGCTCGAGCCGCTCACGACCCTGGCCTATCTGGCCGGGATCACGACCCGCGTCAGGCTCGGGACGGCGGTGCTCTTGCCGGCGCTGCGCCACCCGGTCGTGCTGGCCCACCAGATCGCAAACGTCGATCAGATCTCGTGCGGGCGCGTCGTCTTGGGGCTCGGCGTGGGCTGGAGCCTGCCCTCGGCCGAGCGCGAATGGGCGGCGTGCGGCGCCGACCACAAGCGCCGCGTGCGGCGTCTCGAGGAGCACGTCGAGATCTGGCGCATGCTCTGGCGCGGCGAGCCGGTGACCCATCGACACGGCGACGTGGAGCTGACCGACCACACGATCGGTCCGCTTCCCTGGCATCCCGCCGGACCCCCGGTCCTCATCACCGCCGCCAACCGCGGCGAGATGCTCGCCGCCCAGTTCGAGCGCTTCGGCCGGCTCGGCGACGGGATCATCACGACCTATATCCACGCCGAGGAGTGCCGGCTCGTGCGCGAGCGCGCCGCGGAAGCGCTGGCCCGGCACGGTCGCGCGGGGACGACCTTCGAGCTCTGCGTGTACACGACGGTCCGGATGGAGGACGATCCGCGCACCGCCGAGCGCGTGACCACGGAATTCCTGGCGACCTACTACGGCGGGGGCGTGCACTCGCGCGGCACGATGGGGCTCGGCCCCGCCGACGTGGTGATCGCCGCGCTGCAGCGGTACGCCGCGGCCGGCGTCAGCGATCTGTGCATCCGGTTCGTGGGCGACGACCAGCTCGCCCAGCTCGAGCGGTTCACCGACGAGGTCTTGCCCGTGCTTCGCGACTGATGGAACGTCCAGAACGACACCCAGGAGTGCCACGATGAAAATTCGATTCGACCAAGCCGCCCCGTACGAAGTCGAGGAAGTGGACGCGCCCTTCGCCCGACCGGAGGGCCAGGAGCTTCTGGCCCGCATCTATCGGCCCGCGGGCGCCGTTGACGCGCCGCTGGCGGCGCTCGTCGACGTGCACGGCGGGGCGTGGAGCCGCGGCGATCACCTGACCGGCGCGCTCCACGGCCGAGCGCTTGCGGCCTCCGGCCTTGTCGTCGTCTCGCTCGGCTTCCGGCAGGGCTCGGCCGCCAAGCACCCGGCGGCGAGCGCGGACGTCGCGGCAGGTGTGCGCTACGTGCGCGCGCACGCGCGCCGGCTCGGCGTCGATCCCCGGCGCGTCGGGATCGTGGGGAGCTCGAGCGGAGGCCAGCTCGCACTGCTCGCCGCGCTCAAGCCCGGCGCCCCCGAGTTCGCGGGCACGCCGATCGTGACGCCCGCCGGCTCGCTCGACGCGGCTCCCGGCGACGAGTCGGTGGCGTTCGTGCTGGCCCTCTATCCGGTCGCGGATCCGCTCGCGCGCTTCCGCTACGTGGTCGGCCGGCAGCACGACGGCTCGGGCTTCGAGGCCGCGCGGCTGATCGCGGCCCACCACGGCTATTTCCTCAGCGAGGCGCAGATGGCGGAGGCGAGCGTGACGCGCATCGTGGCCGCGGGCGAAGCCCGGGGGCGGCCGCCCGTCTGGCTCGCGCACCCGGAGCTCGACGACAACGTGCCGGCGGCGATCACCGACGCGTTCGTGCAGGCCTATCAGCAGGCGGGAGGCTCGATCGAGCGCGTCCACTTCCCGGGCGCCCGCCACGGCTTCATCGGGCAGGCCAGTGCCGACACGGACAAGGCCATCTCGATGATGCGCGACTTCATCGGGCGCCAGCTGGCGCGATGACGCGCGTCGCGGTCGTCGCCGCCGCGCTGCTCGTGCTGGCGCCGGCGCTCGCGGCCGGCGCCGGCCCGGACGCGCCGGACCAGATCACGTGGGCGGTGCACACGACCCTGGTGCCGACCTACTTCGATCCCGCGGAGACGACGATCATCACGTCGTTCATGGTGCTGTACGCGCTGCACGACGGCGTCGTGAAGCCGATGCCCGGCAAGGCGCTGGCCCCCAGCCTGGCCGAATCGTGGTCGGTGTCGCCGGACGGGCTCGTCTACGACTTCGTGCTGCGCCGCGGGGTGAAGTTCCACAACGGTGATCCGGTCAACGCGGACGACGTGAAATTCTCCTTCGAGCGCTATCGCGGCATCTTCGCGCGCGGCCTCAAGGACAAGGTCGCCGCGGTCGAGACGCCGGATGCCGCGCGCGTGCGCTTCCGGCTCAAGCAGCCGTGGCCCGACTTCATGACGTTCTACGGCACGCTGGCGACCGGCGCCGGCTGGGTCGTGCCGAAGAAGTACGTCGAGCGTGTCGGGGAGGACGGCTTTCGCAAGGCGCCAATCGGCGCCGGCCCCTATCGGTTCGTCTCCTTCACGCCCGGGATCGAGCTCGTCCTGGAGGCGTTCGAGGGCTACTGGCGCAAGAGTCCGAGCGTCAAGCGACTCGTGCTGCGAACGATCCCGGACCCGGCGACGCGGCTGGCGGCGCTCAAGCGGGGTGAAGCGGACATCGCCTTCTCGATGATCGGCGAGCTCGGCGACGAGGTGCGGCGCACGCCGGGGCTCGCCTTGAAGGCCGTCTATCCGTCGACCCACTGGCTCTACTTCGCCGACCAGTGGGACGCGAAGTCGCCGTGGCACGATCGCCGGGTCCGGCTGGCGGCGAATCTGGCGATCGACCGTCGGGCGATCGACCAGGCCCGGACGGCCGGGCTCTCGAGGATCACGTTCAGCATCGTGCCGAGCTCGTTCGATTTCTTCTGGCCGCCGCCCGCATACGCCTTCGATCCAGCTGGGGCCAAGCGGCTCCTGGCGGAGGCCGGGTATGCCGGAGGCTTCGACGCCGGCGAGTACTTCTGCGACATGACCTCGGCCGACGCCGCCGAGGCGATGATCGGCTACTTGCAAGGCGTCGGGATTCGCGCCAAGCTCCGTCCGCTCGAGCGCGCCGCCTTCAACAAGAGCATCGCCGAGAAGAAGCTGAAGAACCTCGTCCAGATCATCGGCGGCTCCTTCGGGAACGCCGCCACGCGTCTGGAGGCCTACGCGGTCTCGGGCGGCCAGTTCGCCTACGGCGGCTATCCGGACGTCGACGGCCTCTTCCGCGAGCAGGCGGCCGAGCTCGATCGAGCCAAGCGCGAGGCGCTGCTCCATCGGATCCAGCAGCTCGTGTACGAGAAGGCGATGGTCGCACCGATGTACGAGCTCGCGTTCGTCAACGGCGTCGGGCGTCGCGTCGAGGAATCGGGGCTCGGGCTCATCGCCGGCTACGCGTTCTCGGCGCCCTACGAGGATCTGAAGCTCAAGACGAAGTAGCCCGACCGAGGGCCCGCGTTGACCCGCGCCACGACGCGCGCTACTCTCCCGGCACGACGCAACGTGAGCCAGGAGAACACACCATGAGCACGACGAAAACTCCGCTGTCGCAGATCATCTCGCTCAGCGATCTCCCGTGGCAGGAGCGCCAGCCGGGCGTTCGCGGCAAGAGCATCTGGGAGCATCCCGAGAGCAAGCGCCGGGCGGCCATGACCCGGATCACACCGGGCGCCCAGCTGCCGCTGCATCGGCACGTGGGCGACGAGCTCGTGTTCGTCATCGAGGGCGCCGTCTCGGACGAGTTCGGCACCATCACCGCCGGGAACATGGGCTATCGCCCGAACGGCTGCGTCCACACCGTATCGGCGCCGAACGGCGCGACGGTCCTGGCGATCATCACCGGTGGCGTGGAGCCGCTCGCGCAGCGGAGCAGCGGGCCGGCGTCCCAGGTGTTCGCGGTGAGCGAGCTGCCGTGGATCGAGGCGCGGCCGGGCGTGCGCCAGAAGCGGATCTGGGAGGACAAGACCGGCACGCCGGAGCGACGCGCGATCCTCGCGCAGTTCGAGCCGGGTGCCCAGCTGCCGCTGCACCGCCACGTCGGCGACGAGCTCATCTTCGTCATCGAGGGCGCGAACGCCGACGAGTCGGGACCGGTGGCCACCGGCAACATGAACTACCGCCCGAACGGGTGCGTGCACTCCGTCACGACGAAGAACGGCGCGACGGTCCTAGCGGTCGTGTGGGGCCGGACCGAGCCGGTCTAGGAGCGCGGTGATGCGCCGTTTGGTATCGCTGCTCGTTCTGTCCGTCGTGCTTGCCGTCGCGCCGCCCGCCGGCGCGGCGACGGACGTGCCCGCGGGGCAGATGACGTGGGCGGCCCACATCACGCTGGCACCCACATGGTTCGACCCGGCCGAGACGCCGGGCATCGGCACGCCGTTCATGATCCTCTACGCGCTGCACGACGCGCTGGTGAAGCCGATGCCCGGCAACCCCATGGCCCCGAGCCTGGCCGAGTCGTGGAGCCTCTCGAAGGACGGCCTCGTCTACGAGTTCGTGCTCCGTCAGGGCGCCCGGTTCCACAACGGCGAGCCCGTCACGGCCGATGACGTGAAGTTCTCGTTCGAGCGCTATCGGGGCGCCGCGTCCAAGCTCTTGCACGAGCGAGTGCCCGTCGTCGAGGTCGTGGACCCGCACCGGGTTCGCTTCAAGCTCAAGGAGCCGTGGCCCGACTTCATGACCTACTACGGCAGCCTCACCACGGGCGCCGGCTGGGTCGTGCCCAAGAAGTACCTCGAGAAGGTAGGCGACGACGGCTTCAAGAAGGCGCCGATCGGCGCCGGCCCCTATCGCTTCGTCGCGTTCAACCCGGGAATCGAGCTGGTGCTGGAGGCTCACGAGCAGTACTGGAGGAAGGTCCCGAGCGTGAAGCGTCTGGTCATCAAGTCCGTTCAGGACGAGGCGACGCGCCTGGCGATGCTCAAGCGCGGCGAGGCCGACGTCATCTACCTGCTCCAGGGCGAGCTCGCCGAAGAAGTCCGACGGACACCCGGGCTCACGCTCAAGCCGACGCCCATCGTGTCGACGCACTGGCTGGTGTTCCTCGACCAGTGGGACCCGAAGTCACCATGGGCCGACCGGCGGGTGAGGCTGGCCGCCAACCACGCGATGAATCGCCAGGCCGTCAACGAGGCCCTCACGCTGGGGTTCTCGCGGATCACCTGGAGCATCATTCCGGCGAGCTTCGACTTCTTCTGGCAGCCGCCGGCCTATCCGTTCGATCCGGCCCGGGCAAAGCAGCTTCTCGCTGAGGCGGGATATCCCAACGGGTTCGATGCCGGTGATCTCTGGTGCGAACCCCCGACCGCCACGATGAGCGAGGCGCTCATGGGCTATCTGCAGGCGGTCGGGATCCGCGTGAAGCTCCGTCCGCTCGAGCGCGCTGCCTTCTTCAAGGCCTACCAGGAGAAGAAGCTGAAGAATCTGGCCTACAGCATCAGCGGCGCCTTTGGTAACGCGGCCACGCGGCTCGAGGTGTTCACGGTTGGCGGCGGACCGTACGTGTACGGCAGTTACCCCGACATCGACGGGCTCTTTCGCGAGCAGGCCGGCGAGCTCGATCGCAAGCGCCGCGAGGCGACGCTTCACCGGATCCAGCAGCTCATCCACGACAAGGCGATGTATGCGCCGGTCTGGGAGCTCGGCTTCATCCACGCGCACGGTCCGCGTGTGACCGAGTCCGGTCTCGGTCTCATCACCGGCTGGGCGTTCTCGGCGCCCTATGAAGACCTGAAGCTCAAGGGTCAGTGAGTCGCGGCGAAGAAGATCCGCGATGAGACATGTCTCCGAGGAAGTGAGGCTCAAGAGCAAATAACCCGTCTCGACCACAGGAGGCTTCCATGATGCAACACGTTCGAGGCCTCTTCGCTTCGTTGGTCGTTCTCGCGATCGCGGCCGCCGGTGCATCACCGAGCATCGCGGCACCGGACGTTCCCGCGGGGCGCGCGGACGCGCCGGCCGGCCAGATGACCTGGGCCGTTCACATCTCCCTCGCCCCCACATGGTTCGATCCGGCCGAGACGTCCGGGATCATCACACCCTACATGGTGCTCTACGCCCTGCACGACGCGATGCTGAAGCCGTTGCCGGGCAGCGCGATGACGCCGAGCCTCGCCGAATCGTGGAGCATGTCGCCAGACGGGCTCGTCTACGAGTTCGTGATCAGAAAGGCCGCCCGCTTCCACAGTGGCGACGCGGTCACCGCCGAGGATGTGAAGTTCTCGTTCGAGCGGTACCGCGGCGCCGCCGCCAAGCCGCTGAAGGACAGCGTGGCGGCGATCGAGACGCCGGACCCCGGGCGCGTGCGCTTCCGCCTCAAGCGGGCGTGGCCCGACTTCATGACGTTCTACGTGGGCGCGACCGGTGCCAGCTGGATCGTGCCGAAGAAGTACGTCGAGAAGGTCGGCGACGAGGGGTTCAAGAAAGCGCCGATCGGAGCCGGTCCGTACCGGTTCGTCTCGTTCACTCCGGGCGTCGAGCTCGTCGTCGACGCCTTCGAGCAGTACTGGCGCAAGACGCCGAACGTGAAGCGCCTTATCTTGAGATCGATTCCGGACGAGGCCACGCGCCTGGCGAGCTTGAAGCGTGGCGAGGTCGACATCGCCTACGCGATCCGCGGCGCCCTGGCCGAGGAGATCAGACGCAGCCCGGGCCTGACCCTCAAGCCGAACGTCGGTCAGGCCACCTTCTGGGTCAATTTCCCCGACCAGTGGGATCCGAAATCACCGTGGCACGATCGGCGCGTACGCCTGGCCGCCAACTACGCGATCGACCGGCAGGCGATGAACCAGGCCGACTCACTGGGATTCTCTCGGATCACCTGGAGCATCGTTCCCTCGAGCTTCGAGTTCTACTGGCAGCCGCCCGGCTATTCGTACGATCCCGCCAAGGCCAGGCAGCTCCTGGCCGAGGCCGGCTATCCGAACGGCTTCGACGCCGGCGACTACTTCTGCGACGCCGCAATTGCCTACGTCGGCGAGCCAGTCGTCAACTACCTCAACTCGGCCGGCATCCGCGTGAGGCTGCGGCCGATCGAGCGCGTGGCCTTCTTCAGGGGCTGGGCGGAGCGGAAGTTCAAGGGCCTCATCCAGGGTGGCAGCGGCGCCTTCGGCAACGCCGCGACGCGAATCGAGGCCTTCGTCGCCGCTGGTGGCGCCTACGTCTACGGAAGCTATGCCGACATCGACGGGCTCTTCCTGGAGCAGGCGGGCGAACTCGACCCGAAGCGACGCGAGGCGACCCTGCACCGCATCCAGCAGCTCATCCACGACAAGGCCATGATCGCGCCGATCTGGCTGAATGCCGGGCTCGGCGGCCTGGGCCCTCGAGTCGAGGAGTCGGGGATCGGGCTCATCGCCAGCTACGCGTTCTCGGCGCCCTACGAGGACGTGAAGCTCAAGAGCCGATGACTGTGCCGGCGTGAGATGATCCCGGGGGCGAAACGAGGCACGACGCGCCGCAGGCCGTCGCGGGGCTGGGGCCCCGCCGGCCGAGGCGCGCCGATGAGGTGACACATGGACCGTGAGGGACAGCGTGCCGAGTACGCCGCGTGGCTGCGCGCCGCCGCGGAGCGGCGATTCGGCGCCGCGCGCGCCCAGGAGCTCGCGAAGAGCATCGAGGACGTCGCCGGCTGGCTGACCGAGCTGGCGACGTTCCCCGTCGGCGCCGACGAGCAACCAGCCTTCTACGGCGAGCTGGCGCCATGAGCCTGCACACGCTGGACGCCGTCGACGCCGCACGGGCGATCCGCGAGAAGGTGCTGTCACCCGTGGACCTGGTCGAGGCCCTGCTCGAGCGCATCGAGCGGATCGACGGCCGCGTACAGGCGTGGGTGCTCGTCGACCACGAGGGCGCCCGTCGTGCGGCACGGCAGGCCGCCGAGGAGGCCGCGCGCGGCACCTTCCGCGGCCCGCTCCACGGCGTCCCCTTCGGTGCCAAGGACATCTTCTACAGCGCCGGGCTCCGCACGGAGGCCGGCTCGAAGACGATGGTCGGCTTCGTCCCCGACTACGATGCGACCTCGGTGGCGCGACTCAAAGCGGCCGGCGCGATCCTGCTCGGCAAGCTCCAGACCACGGAGTTCGCGACCTCCGATCCGGCGCCGACGCGCAATCCGTGGAATCTCGCGTGCACGCCGGGCGGCTCGTCGAGCGGCTCGGCCGCCGCCGTCGCCGCCCGGATGGTGCCGCTGGCGCTCGGCACCCAGACGATCGGCTCGAACGTGCGCCCCGCGTCGTATTGCGGGCTCGTGGGCCTCAAGCCGACATTCGGCCGCATCAGCACACGCGGCGTGATGCCGCTGAGCTACAGCCAGGATCACGTCGGGCTCATGGCGCGGAGCGTGGAAGACATCGCGCTCGGGCTCTCGATCACCGCCGGCCACGATCCCGAGGACGCGAGCTCGTCGCGCGCGCCGGTGCCCGACTATCGCGCGGCGCTGACCTGCCGGCGCGCGCCGCGTGTCGGCCTCCTGCGCGAATTCTTCGAGCGCGCCACCTCCGAGGTCGCCGACTCCACTGCGCAGGTGGTCAGCCGGCTCGCGCGGGCCGGCGCGGACATCGAAGAGGCCAAGCTGCCGCCGACGTTTCGTGCCGTGGCCGCCGCCGCGTACGTGATCATGCGCAGCGAGACCGCGAGCGTCCACGCCGAGCGCTTCGCCCTGAAGGCCGATCTGTATCGACCCGCGATCCGGAGCTCGATCGAGATGGGCATGCTGATTCCGGGCGATCTCTACGTGCGCGCGCTGAGGATCCGGCGCCAGTTCCGCCGGGAGATGGCCCCGCTGCTGGAGCGCTACGACGTGCTGCTCACGCCGACCACGCCCGCGCCCGCTCCCGAAGGTATGGCGACCGGCGACGCGAGCTTCCAGCTCCCGTGGTCGATCTCCGGACTGCCGTCGATCACGGTGCCTTGCGGCCTGACGGCCGCCGGCTTGCCGCTGGGTATTCAGCTCGTGAGCGGCGCCTTCACCGAAGGGCCGCTGCTCTCGGCCGCGGCGTGGTGCGAGGACATGCTCGGCCGCGCGTCGGCGCCGAGCCTCTAGCGGGGGCGTTCAGGCGGACGGTTCAGGAATCGCGTGTCAGCGCGCGGCGCGGGCACGGGCGTCGGGATCGGCCCCGTATCCGCATCCGACCGCGGCATTCCGAGCAGCCCGTCGAGGCACTCGTCGACCTCGCGGCGGAGCTGGCGCACTCGCGTCTTGATCTGCTCGCGCACGCTCGCGGCGTTCTGGGTGAGCGACGTGAAGCGCGCGGTCAGCGAGCTCAAGTCGAGGTGGTCGATCGACACGCGATACGCCGATAGCCCCATGTCGGCCATCAGGTCGTCGGTCTTCGGCTGCGAGGAGAGCGCGAGCACCGGCGTGCCCGCGCGGAGCGCCATCACCAGCGCGTGGAACCGCGTCGCGACGACCAGGTCCACCGCGAGGACGGTTGCGGCCAGACTCTCGACGCCGGTCACTTGGGCGTGGAGCAGGTGCGTCGCGGGCAGGCGGATACCCTTGGCCTCCAAGGTCGCGGTCAGATCGCCGATCACCCGGAGATCGGCACGAAGCTGCGTGGGGAACAGGTGCACGACGTAGCGATGGCGACCCAGCCACCCGACGAACTCGGCCGTGCTGTCGAGATACGCGCGATAGATTGCCGGGTCGGCGTTGGGCCAGTAGAACGGCGCGTGATAGGGGAAGACATTGAGCCCGATGGCGCGCGGAGGATCCATGGGCTTGCGGACGACGGCGGGTGCGGTCGCGCCCTCGAGATCGAACACGACGTCCGCGGCCACGACACTCGGTCGCCGGACGCCGAGCTCATCGACGATCCGTCGCGAGCGCTCGTCGCGCAGCGAACGATGATCGGCCAGCGACAGCGCCGCCTTCAGGAAGGTGCGACTGAGGCTCGCGGTGACCGAGCCCGCGCCGACGCACAGGAAGCCCACCTTCGCGCCCGCCAGCTTGGCGGCCAGCACCCAGACCAGGAGACGGTAGGGGAAGTTCCACGGG
>CAYVHH010000007.1:0-6944 GCA_964450175.1 uncultured bacterium
AACACGCACTTCACCGACGTGCCCGTGTCCGAGCAATTCTGCAAGCACATCCACTACCTCTGGGCGACCGGCGTCCTCACCGGGTGCACGGCGACGGAGTACTGCCCGACCGCGTCGGTGACGCGGGACGCGATGGCGAAGTTCATCGCCAACGGGTTCGGCTTGCAGCTGTACGGACCGTAGGCGGTCCCCTCACCCTGACCCTCTCCCCCGAAGACGGGGGCGAGGGGACTCCTTAGAAGCCCCCTCTCCCGGTGACGGGAGAGGGTTGGGGTGAGGGTCTCGTCCCCATGACGGGAGAGGGTTGGGGTGGTCCCACGTGACGGGAGAGCCGGCGTGAGGGTCCATCACATCTTGCCGGTGGTAACCTGAATCATTCACCCCCGGAGGATTCGCGGCATGGCGGAAGGTCCCGATCAGGCTGGATTGCCCCGCGGCGACGGGCACGCGCGTTGGGTCCGTCTCTCGCATTGGATCGTTACGCTGAGCGTTCTGATGCTCGCGTTCAGCGGGTTCGAGATTCTCATGGTCCATCCGCGGCTCTACTGGGGAAAGGCGGGCAATGATCTGACGCCGGCGCTGCTCGAGCTGCCGATCAGCCGGAACTACAAGCACGGCGGCTACGACAGGCCCGTTCCGCTGACCGAAAGCGCGTCGGGGCCCGTGAGCGCCAACCGGACCTACGAGATCTTCAACGAGAATGGCTGGGGGCGCAGCCTCCACTTTCTCGCCGCATGGTTCCTCGTGCTGCCCGGCCTCCTCTATCTCCTGCTCGGATTGTTCAGCGGCCACTTCCGCTCCCACATCTGGCCCCGTATCCGGGAGCTCGCGCCGCGTCCGGTGTGGCGCGACCTGGTCGCGCATCTGCGCCTCCGGATCCCCGCGGCGTCGGGCGGGCCCCGCTACGGCCTGCTCCAGAGATGCGCGTACTCCTTCGTGATCTTCGTCGCGGCTCCGCTCATGGTGGCGACCGGACTGACGATGTCGCCCGCGGTGACCGCCGCGTTCCCGTTCCTGCTGGACCTCTTCGGCGGCATCCAGTCCGCGCGGACGATCCACTTCTTCACGTCGGCGGTGCTGCTTTTGTTCGTGATCGTGCACGTCGTGATGGTCGTCCGGTCCGGATTCCGGCGTCAGATCCGGGCCATGACCCTGGGGAGATGACATGAAGGAGAAAGAGAAGGCGGCATCTGGCCTCCTCACTCGTCGGGGGGCCCTCGTCGCGGGGGCGGTGGCGGTCGGAGGCGTGATCGTCGCGCGGCGCTTCCCGAAGATCCTGCCTCCCACCTGCGGCAACGTCCTGCGCGCGGGAGACACCTTCACGTACGGGATGCAGAAGGCGCTCCTGTCGGACGGCGCGCTCGCGAAGGAATACCGGCCCGAGGACCTCACGTCGTTTCCCGCGACGGGCACCATCGACCCCGGCGCCGGAAAAGGGCAGCTCGCCGAACCCGAGCTCGCCAAAGCCTACCGCCGCCTGAAGGACGGCGGGTTCGCGGACTGGCGTTTACCGGTCGGAGGCGCCGTCGCAAAGCCGCGGGAGTTCTCGCTGTCCGAGTTGAAGCAGTTCCCGCCGCGGACACAGATCACGCGCCACACGTGCGAGGAAGGGTGGAGCGCCATCGGCCAGTGGACGGGCGTTCCGCTCACGGCCGTGCTCGACGCGGCGGGCGTCCTGGCGTCCGCGCGGTTCGTCCTCTTCACCGCGTACGACGGCTGGATCGACAGCATCGACATGCTCGACGCGCGGCACCCACAGACGATCCTGGCCTACGGGATGAACGGCCGCGACCTGCCGATTCCCCACGGCGCTCCCGTTCGGCTGCGCGTGGAGCGGCAGATGGGCTACAAGAGCATGAAGTTCCTGCGCAACATCACGGTCACGGACAAGTTCGAGGACGGCGGCGAGAAGGGCAACATCCAGGCCGGGTGGGCCTGGTACACGGGGATCTGAGGGATCCGACAGGTCCCCTAGGGGCGGGGCTCGTCCCCGCCCGAGATGAGACGGGCGGCGGCAAGGGCCGCCCCTACGCCGCGGCGCGTGACGAGGCGCGCGGTGGCGTACGCGAACCTGAAACCTGCAGAGATCGCCTCCCGTAACGTGACTCGTCGGCCCGTGGTCTCCCGGGCGACGCAGGCGCGGGCGGAGGAGAGTACGGCATGAAACGAATCCGATTCTCGTGGATCCTGTCAGCATTTTGCGCGATCGCTTGCGCGCCCTGGGCCGTCGGGCAGACGGCAAAGCTGGCGACCGACGACGCGCGCTATCCGTGCCGCGCCGTCCACACGTTCGACTTCTGGGTCGGCGATTTCGACGCGACGCCGTGGGACAAGCCGGGCGCGCCGTCCGGAGGACGCCTGCACAACACGCGCGAGTACGAGGGCTGCGTGATCGTCGAGCGGTGGGAGGGCGCGAAGTCTCGCGGCATGAGCATCTCCTTCTACGACGTCAACCGGCGCGTGTGGCGCATGGTGTGGAACGGCGATGACAACCGATCGAATGACTTCGAGGGCTCGTACCGGGACGGCGCGATGCGGTTCGAGGGCTGGGTTCTCGACGCCGATGGGAAGCGGCTCCTCTCGAAGAACGTCCTCGAGAACGTAGCGCCGGACACGATCCGGCACATCTACTCGACGTCCGCCGACGGCGGAAAGACGTGGACGGTGAAGAGCGACGGGCGATTCGTGCGGCGGAAGGAATAGCCGAGCAGAGGCGGGCGCTCGGCCCCGGACGGACTCTAGGCGTCGACCGTCTTGGGGACGGTCGTGCGCGCCGGCCGGCCGCACGTGCAGAGGAAAGACAGCGTCTCTCCGACGGTTCCACCGATGTTTTGGCGGCTCGTCTTTCCGCAGCCATCGCAAGTCAACGCGACGATCCGGATCCGGGAGCCGGTGAACCCATGCCAGAATTGGAGACAGCTTTCGACGCCGAACCAGTGCTCGTAGACCGTCGCCTCACCGGAGTCCTTCGCCAGCGCGTGCCGGACGGCGGCGAGCTCGTTGGCGGAATGCTGGTCGAAGTGAGCGAGGCGGCCGCGAAGTGCGGCGTCGGTCAGGCTGCCGATCGTCGTCGGCGGAGCGGCTCCTCCTGTGGCATCCACCCTCAGGAGGATCAGTCCGGGCGCGTTCTCAATCCTCGGAAGGCGGCTGAGGAGGATGGCGACAGATTGGGGTTGCGGGGCGCCCATCGCGTCAGGCCTCGCTTCGCGAAATCGCGACGAATGCCGTCGTCGCCTGGCGAAGGCTCGTGGCCACGGACTCGCACGCGCGATGAGCTGCCGCCGCCGACTCGCTCGCCGCTCCGGAAAGTCCGTTCGCCGTTCCTCGCTCGAGCTCGACGGCGAGGTCATCGAGCCAGAGGGGGAGCAGGATCATCATCTTGCGGGTCAAATCCTCGGAGCGCTGATCGACGCCGGTCATCGCGCCGAGGATCCAGTCGAGATTCGCGCAGTCGCCGCTCGGCGACATGAGCTTGCGCGCTTCTCCGTAGCGAGCCTTCAGTCGATCGAGGGCATCGCCTCGGATCGAGTCGTCGGCCAGTTCGGCCGCTTCGACGGGCGGGACCGGCTTCACTTCTCGGCGGCTTTCCGGAGAGACGGCAACTGGCTGGGCATCTCGCCTCCCCGTTTGCGGCTCGGCTGGATCCGCATGACGCGCCCGCAGAAAGAACACTTTGCACTTCCGTCGTGCGCGACCTCGGCCTGGGTGGACCGGCCGCAGTCGCGACATCTCCACGTCCGCAAGGAACTCATGACGACTCGCGTTTCTCGCCGAAGACCGGCGACGGGCGGTCATGAAAAGCTGACTGGTGCCGTCGGGGGGATCGGAGGTTCAAAGCATACCACGGGGGTCGTTGGCAGGCCCCGCCGAGCTCGGGTCTGACCCCTCATCGAAGCCACTCGGACTGCATCAGCGCGCCGAATTCCTCGACGGCGCCCACGTACGATTCGGGAGATTCGTCCTTCGCGTTCCGGGTGTACTGCCAGGAGAAGCTGAGCGGCGCCGGCGTCTTCCAGCCGAACCATTTGAAGTTCTGCCGCTGGGTCTTCAGAACCTGTGCATCGTTCCAGTTCTGGCCGAAGAGAACCATTCCGGCCTCGAGCTTCCGCAACTGCGGAATGGGCGCCTCGCCGAGCGTCGTGAATCGGTTCTCGATCCAGCTCAAGCGTTCGAAGAGCCGCTGATACACGCTGTTGGTCTGACCCCAGCGCACCGAGACGAAGAAAACCACGAGCCGCGATTGAAAGAGCTCGCGCGTAATCCTGTACAGCTGGTCGTCGGCGTTGTTGATCGAGGCCCAGCAACGGTGGTGGCCCGTCGGATTCTTGGACCGGGAGGGCAGGCTCGCCTCGCGTACTCCGCAATTGTTGCCCTTCTTGGCGCTGATGTTGCCCTCACAGGTGTGGATCTTCAGCTTTGCGACGTCGAGCAAAACGACGCGCTTCTTCCGACGTCGGAGGTGGTCCCGGATGCGAAGCGCGAGCTGCGTCGTTTTCGGGACGTCGAACGCGTGTTTCCGATAGCGCGTGCTGGTCGTCAGCAGCAGAATGTCGTTCCCTTTTTCGAGATATCGGATGAGGCGGGAACATGAGTCGACCAGACTCGGTCGCGCACCGTGCCCCGTCGAGGCGGTCACTCGCTCAGGCGTTGGGGGCAGTCCTGATTTCTGGTTTGGAGCGCCGGCGAGTCGCGTCTCAAGGCTTCGCCGCCGGACCCGCCTTCGGCTCTGCGGCCTTCTCACGGGGAGGCGCGCTCTTGACGTACTTGTCGAACCAGCGCAGCTCCTCGTACGCGAGCTGCTCGTTGGATTCCATCGCCGAGTACCAATGCGGCTCGTGCGGCAGCATCACGAGACGTGCCGTGCCGCCGTTGCCGCGGATCGCCTCGTAAAGCTTCACGGACTGGAGCGGCGTCGTGCCCGGGTTCGCGTCGTCGGCGCCGTGCATGATCAGCAGCGGGAGCTTGATCTTGTCGGCGAAGAAGAACGGCGAGACCTGGAGGTAGACGCTCTGACCCTTCCACACGGAGCGGCGCTCGTTCTGGAACCCGAACGGCGTGAGCGTCTTGTTGTACGAGCCGCTGGTCGCGACGCCGGCGCGGAAGAAATCGGTGTGGGCGATCAGATTCGCCGTCATCAGGGCGCCGTGGCTGTGGCCGGTGACGCCGATGCGGTCGCGATCAACGACCCCGGTGCCGACGGCGGTGTCGACGGCCGCGCGTGCGTCCTCCACGAGCTGATCGAGGTACGTGTCGTAGGCCTGCTTCGGATCGCCGACGATCGGGAAAGCGGCGGAGTCGATGATCGCGTATCCCGACAGAAGCAGCAGGCGGTAGTTGGTGAGATACATGAACTCCCGCTCCGAGCCGCTGATCTGCCCCGCCGTCGACGTGCTCGCGTAGTCGAGCGGGTAGGCGTAGAGGATTGCCGGGAGGCGTGTGCCCTCCTTGTAGCCGGGCGGCGTGAGAAGCCGGAACGAGAGCGGCGTGCCGTCCTTGCGCTGGTACTTGACCAGTCGCTGCTGGATCGAGCGCACCGCGGGCGTGGGATCCGGGATATGCGTCACGACGCGTACCGTCGAAGTCATCGCGGCCTCGCCCGGGTTCGGTGACGCGACCGCTTTGCCGAGCGTGCGGAGCATCGCGTTCGGCGGATCCGTCGGGGATTGGTGCCACGTCAGGAACGCACGGTCGGTCGAGCCGGTGAACGCCAGGAAGGACTCGAGTGCGGTCTTGTCGCTGCGAAACAGCCGCATGGACTTGCGCGAGTCGAGGTCGAAGCGATCGAGAAAGGGCCGATCCCCGTCGACCGACGCGCCCCTGCCGCGAAGGAAGATCGCACCGCCGTCCTGGCGCATCACCCATTGCCCGTTCGGCAGCGCCTTGTAGACAGGCTGACCGGGGTCCTTGTAGCGCTCGTCGCTCGACATGTCCCACACGAGGCTCGGCTTGGTCCCCGGACGTCCGACGTCGGCGAGGAACGTGCGCCGCCAGTGCTTGTTTTCGTCGAACTCGTGCAGCAGGGCCACGCCTCGATGCTCACTCCAGTCGAAGCCGGCGTAGCGCTGCTCGACGCGGGTGATCTCGGCGGGCGCGTCGGTGAACGGGGCGCTCAGCGTCATGACCTTGTCGCGTTCGGGGACGTTCACGTTCCAGTCGCCCCCATCGAGCGCCTCGGCCCAGACGAGCGTCGCCGGTTCGGTCGGACGCCACTCGAAGTCGCGGGGGCCGGTCGGCACGCCGGCGATCGGGACCCGATCCGAGAGCGGCAGCTTCGCGAGCGTGCGCGTCCTGTGGCCGGTGCGGTCCCAGAGCTCCACGTCGTGGGCGAAATTCGGATACGTGGTCACGTAGGAGTACGGCTTGTGAATCACTTCCACGAGTAGGTTCTCGCCGTCGGGCGAGGCGTTGACGTCGGTGATGATCGCCGGATCGCCCAGCGGCGTGATTGCGCCGGAGCCTGCGTCGACGAAAGCGAGCTGGCTCGACGCGTAGTAGTCGAAGAGGTCCTCGTCGTGCTTGCTCGAAAGCGTGTCGCGCGTCTCGTAGGTGCTGCTCTCGCCTTTTTCTCCTACCGCCTCCTGGATGCTCGGGCCGCCCGACGCGGCGGATGCCTCCGGAGGCGGCCCGGCATTCGCCGGCACGAGCTTCACGAGCAGCGCTTTCTGGTCGGGCATCCACTGCAGCGAGCTGCCGAGCATCGGGTTCAGCCGCGCATCGCCGAGGCGCCGGATCGTGCCGGTGACGGCGTCACCGATCCACAGCTCCACGGCGTCCTTCGAGGTGTTTCGGAACGCGAAGCGCCCCCCGTCGGCGGCCCACGCGAAGCCGTCCAGGCAGCCGCCGGGGGGCAGCGTCACCGGCGTCTCGCGGCCGGCGGCGACTTCGACGAGCGTCAGCGTCTGCGCGCAGGGCGCGATGCCGTAGCCGCCCGGGGTGTCGTGTTT
>CAYVHH010000008.1:0-23544 GCA_964450175.1 uncultured bacterium
GCCATCACGCAGTCGCCGATGTACTTGTCCACGGTACCGCCGTGGCGGAAGACGATCTCCGTCATCTCGCTCAGGTACTCGCGCAGCATCTCGGCCACCTGCTCGGGCTCCAGCCGCTCGGACAGCGTGGTGAAGCCGCGGATGTCCGAGAAGAGCACGGTGACCAGCCGCCGGGTGGAGCCGAGGCTGTTGTCGTCGCGGTGGCGCACGACCTCGCGGAGCACCTCGGGGGAGAAGAACTGCGAGAGCCGCCGCTTCTCGCGCTGCTCGCGCACGAAGTTCTCGACGACGGTCGCGCCGTAGCCGAGCACGAGGCCGAAGGTTGGCGCCATCCCACGCCACCACACGTTGCCGTACTTGAACGCGGCGAACGCGGCCAGGCCGGCGACGACCCACACGGCGACCACGACGACCAGGGCCCTGAAGGCCCGCAGCCGGATCGCCAGCAGCGATCCCGCCAGGGCCGCGATCGCCGCGAGTATCGTCGACACGAGCTTCGGGACCTCTCGAATCCGGTCGCCGCGGATGAGCGTCTCGAGCGCGTTGGCGTGAATGACGACCCCCGGCATGTCGCCGCCCGCGGCGAACGCCGTCGCGAACACGTCGTGAAGGATCTCGCTCGTGGGGCCGATCAGGACGATCTTGTCGCGGAACTGTCCCGCCGGGATCTCGCCGTTCACGACGCGGTAGTACGGCACACGCTCGAAGTCCGTGAGGCGCGCCCCGAAGTTGACGAGGATCTCCCCGACGTTCGGCAGCGGCTTCGTCGGAAAGCCCGCGGCGGTCAGCTGGCGATGCAGCTGGGCATCGAACGCGAGCCACCATTCGTAGCGCGTGTTCGGATCCGGCACTCGCACGCGAATCGGCACGCGCCGCACGTGGCTGTCGGGATCGGGAGGGACATTGAACGGTCCAACCGCCGCGGCCCGCTCGCGAATGACCGGAAGCGGCATGTTGACGACCTCGCGCTTCGGTCCGATGGCCTTCCCCCGTTCCACGACGACGAGCTGCTCGTCCTCGGAGACGGCCAGCCCGAGCACGACGTTGCCGGCCCGAGCGATCGCGGCGCCGAGCGCCTGGTCATCCTGGGGCCCGTACCTCGAGTCGCTGTCGAAGATGACGTCGAGGCCGATGACGAGCGGACGGTCGGCGCTGATTCGATCGATGAGCTTGCCATGGAGGGCGCGAGGAAACGGCCACTGGAGGTTGAGCTCCTGGAAGGACGACTCGTCGATCGTCACGATCACGATGGGCGAGGTCGGTGGACGAATGCCCCGAAGCTCGAAGAGCTGATCGAACAACAAGAGCTCCAATTGCTCGAGCGGCCCGAAGAGCACGAGCCCAGCCGTGAGGGCAGCCGCCAGGATGCCGACCAGATATTTCCGGATTTGGCCCACGAGGCGCGCGGCGAAGCGATCCACGTCGCAACTCTAAGCCAGCGCTGGTCCGCTGAGCACGCAGTTTCCCACGCCCGAAGCCAGCCTGATGATCACGCGTTCGTTCCAGGAAATATTCCGGAAATCCTTATTTGATCGACACTTGACAGCTTGACTACGTGCGGCGATAGTCGAAGGTCAAAGCTGGCCATTGGTACCGATTGATGCAGCGGTCTCTCCCGTTGCGGTCTCTCTCGCTGAGGAGGACGCCGTTATGAACCGTGCCCCTCGAATTGCCGTCGCGCTGTCGCTCCTGATCGCTGCATTGTGGCCGGCCTTCGCCACCGCTCAGGTCACCAAAGCGGGTGTCGTCACCACCCTGGAGGGCAACGTGACCGCCGCCCGCACCTCGGCGACGCAGCCGGTCGCGCTGAAGTTCAAGGACGACGTGTTCGTGAACGACCGCGTCGTCACCGGCGATCGCTCCCTCGCTCGCCTCCTGCTGGGCGGCAAGGCCGTCGTGACCGTTCGCGAGCGCTCGGCACTGACGATCACCGAGATCCCGGACCGCTCCACTATCGATCTCGACTCCGGCAAGGTCGCCGTCGCGGTCGCCAAGGACAAGATGCGGCCGGGCGAGCAAGTCGAGGTCAAGACCCCGAATGCCGTCGCCGCAGTTCGCGGCACCGTGTTCATCGCCGAGGTCATTCGCGCCTCGGCCAGCGCGAACAACGCTCAGGGTGGGACGACCGCCAACTTCTACGTGCTGTCGGGGCAGGTTGCCGTCACGAGCGGCTCGCAGGTCATCACAGTCGGCCCCAATAACTTCGCGACCGTGACCGGTGGCATCGTGAACTCCGGCGTCATGACCCCGGCGATGCGGGCCAGCGCGGCGAGCGGCCTCGCCTCGAGCGGCCTGCCCCAGGTGAGCGGCGCCCAAGACGACGCGAAGCAGGCCGTGATGGATACGACCATCGCGACGTTCACGGCCGGTACGGCGCCCTTCATCACGCCGCCGGTGATCCCGCCACCGCCGACAATTCAGCCCCCGCCGGTGCAAGAGTTCCTGAACCCCGGTGGCGGCACGGTGACCCTCGACTCGACGCCCACGACGCCGTCGCCCCTCACGCCTCCACCGGGTCCGCCCGCGCCGATGAAAGCCGGCGGAATGCTCCTTTTCGGGGACCCGGACATCGCCCCGAGCGTCCCGTCGCGGGCCGCGCTGGCGGCGGACCTGCGGGCCGTCGTCCCCAACGCGCTCATCACCAACCTGGACGGCTCGAAGCTGCCGGCCGACCTGTCGGCGTACGGCAGCATCTGGTACGTCGGCGCCTTCAATGCCATCAGCGCCGATGACCAGGCGAAGCTCGCTCAGTTTCTTGCCAAGGGAGGCGGTGTCTACCTCACGGGCGAGCGGCCGTGCTGCCAGATCCTCAACAATTCCGTTCAAAGCCTCCTGCGCACCGTGGTGGTCGGGGGAGACAACATCGTCGTCGGCAGCAACAGAGATTTCGCCGGAACCGCCACGTTCAACCCCACCGCGCGAGGCGGGGTCACGTCGGAGCCCAACGTGCTGACGACCTGGGCGCCGGCTGCGCCGGGAGAAATTACCAACATCTCCGGCGCCAACGTCCTGGCGACCTCGGGTAACGGGATCGTGGCGGGAGTGTGGAATGAAACCGATCTGGCCGGGAGCTCCGGTCGGATCGTCCTGATGATGGACGTCGATTGGCTGTCGAACGGCTCCTCGCTGGCGCTCTGCAATGCCCAGTGTCGACAAAATATCATCGGGAACTTCGCGACATTTCTCGAGGATTCGGCCAGCCCCCTCGTCCTGGACGGCCCGCTCTTCAGGTCGGTCGGCGAGCAGCTCGCGACCCTGTCCACCTTCTTCGACGCGCCCGGTGTCCAGGTCGTGAATGGCTCGCTCGATCCGCTGATCTGGCTCAGCGGCAGCACGATCACGGCTCAGGGCGGCCTGGCCCGCATGAGCGACAGCACCGTGCTGATGGCGGGCAGCTTTCTGCGCCTCGACTCCGGCGCTCGAATCGTGCAGACCGGCACGGACCCGCTCGTCTCGATGTCTGGCGGCGCGCTGCTCGTCGGCGCCGGCACCCCGGGCCACCTCTTCGATCTCGTGGGCCGCGCGGGCGTGACCCAGGTCGACCCGGACACCGGCCTCATCGTCGGCGCCGACCAGCCGATTCAGGCCGCCGCAGAGGCCCCGCTGTTCAGCGCGGACCGAAGCGCGGTCATCGTCGCCACCGGGAACGCATATCGAGTCGACACCGCGCTGCTCGAGGCGACGGCGCCACTCCTCAACCTCACCGGCGGAAGCGCGCTCACCACGGGCGACCACGCCGTCAACCTGGTCGGAAGCGCCAAGGTATCGATCCCGAACGACGCCGTGTCGATGGTCACGCTCACGGCCAGCGCCCTCAACGTGGCCAACGGCCACCTCGTGAACGTGGCCGGCGGCAGCGTGCTCAACATCGCCGGCAACCTCGTGAGCCTCGCGGACAGCAGCACCCTGAGCATCCTGAACGGTCTGCTGCTCAACGTGTCCGGCAACTCGTCGGCCTCGATCGGCCGCTCGCTCGTGAGCTTCTCCGGCTCCGGCAACGTCCTGAACGTCAGCAACTCGATCGTGCCGACCGCGATCGTCAACGGGATTCCCGTCTCCGGGCCGACCGACAGCTTCCGCATCGGCGCCAACGCGATCGCGGGCGCCGCCGCGGGCACGATCCGCATCAACGGCGTGGTGCTGACTCCCACCACACCGCTCGCGAGCCTCACCGGCAGCCTGGTCGCCGTGCAGACCGGCGGCACCGTGAAGGTCGGGCAGTAGCGACGAGAACGTCAGGCGGAGATCAGTACGACCAGATCAGGCTGAGCGAAGCGACGTTGCGGAGGTACGAGAACACCTCGATGTTCGAGAAGTCGCGCGTCACCAGATACTCGGCGGCGAGGGTGAAGTTGGCCGGCAGCGGCAGCTCGGCGCGCAGGATGTTCGTCATCTCCTGATCCTGGCGCCACTTCGAGCCGGGCGCATAGGACGGCAGGACCGTGTTCTTGTACACGTAGCCGCGGAAGTGAACGTCGAGGTCGTACTTCAGCCGTAGCGCCCACCAGGGCAGCGTATACTGCGCGCCGAAGTTCACGCGGTGACCGTAGTACATCCAGTTCCGCCCGTCGGTGGTGCCCGTGTCGTCCCAGTCGAACTGATAGCCGGCCTTGAGATAGTGCCGGTCTTCCGCGAAGCGGATGAAGTGCAGGAAGCCCGCCATGTAATTGTCGCCGCTCCGGTTGTCGTTCGCGATCCGCTCGGCCCCGATGATGTTCTCGAAGATCTTCGCCTGGAAGCGGACGAAGCCCTGGGTGAAGTTCCGGTTACCCTCGATGAGGACGCCGGACAGGGACACGGTGTGGCGCTGGAGGAACTGGTCGGTGCCGAGGATCGTGTCGTCGTAGGCGTACTGGAGGCTCACCTGCGCCGGCAGCTGGGCCAGCGCCGTCTTGTAGGTCAGGCTCGCGGTGCCGAGATTGGTGATGACGTTGAACGCCGGCATCGCGTCCTGGTACGTCATGAAGAACGAATACCCGATCGACGACTCCCAGTCCGGGGTCTTCCACCACACGTAGCTCGTGTTCAGGCCGAACAGCTCGCCGAACGACTCGTGCTTGTGACGCCGGATCTCGGCCACGAGCGGTTCGATGGGCGGGTCATTGTCCTCCACCGGGCGCACGATCACGTTGTCGTCCCAGGCGAGTCCGAGGCGCGCGTCGAACGCGAACCGGCGGTCCTTGGCGCTCGAGGCCACGATCGAATCGCGCATCCGCTCGGCCGGCCCCGTCAGCTGCGAGCCCGGTGCCAGGCGGATCGCCTGCTCGACCTCCGCGGCGGCCTGTCCCGGCAGACCGAGCACGCCCAGGGCCAGACCGTTGTAGAAGCGCGTCAGCTGCTGGATCTCCGGATCGCTCGAGCGTCCGTCGCGAAACGCGGCGAGCGCTCCGCGATAGTCCTTCTTGCGATAGCGCAGGAATCCGACGTAGTAGCCGAGGCCGTCGAGATCGGGATTCGCGCGGAACGCCCCTTCCAGGAGCGGCTGGGCCTTGTCGTACTGCTGCTGCGCGAAGTAGACCAGACCCAGCTGGTAGGCGATCGACTGGTCCTTGGGCGACTTCGCGCGGGCACGCTCGAGATACGGCGCCGCCAGGTCGGGACGCTTCTGTGCCGCGTACACCGCGCCGGTGAAGTACAGCGCCTCGACGTGATCGGGCTCGAGCTGGAGCGCGCGGCGAAGATTCTCGAGCGCGGCCTCGTATTTCTTGTCGTCGAACTCGAGCACGGCCTGCGCCACGTAGACGTCGGCCTCCGTCGTCTGGGCCTGGGTCTTTGCCGGGTCGAAGATCAGTACGAGCGAGAGGACGAGCCCGACCGCCGCAAGGGCGCGGATCACAGGGGCGGTTATATCGCAAGGTTCAGCGCCAAATCAAATCGCGTGTGCGCCGTGCTTTCTTGACCCGCGCCGGGCGAAGACGCTACGCTTTTTCAAGCCTATGGCTCAGCTGGTGTTCATCGTCTCGCGCCACCGGCCGAAGCTGCACGAATACCTGCAGGAGGAGTTCGCCGGCAACGCCGAAGTGGCCGTCATCGTCGACCGCCGGCTCGGAGATCGGCGCCTGCGCGAGCTCGAGCACAGTCCAGACCGGCGGCAGACCGACCGCCGGGACGCCCTCGCCCAGGAGCGGCTCCGATCGATGGGCTGGGCGGTCGTCTGGCGCGACGAGTCGACGACCGTCTACGTCGCGCGCGAGGAGGCGGTCTTGCTGCCGCCCGAGGGTCGCATGCCTCCGACCGACGCGCCCTGATCGTCAGTGCGCGCGGTATCCTACCAGGCCGGCGTCGAGCGAGCGCCGATCGACCCGGGAGAGGTTCCGCGTCATCGCAGGCGTGAGAAGGCGGGTATGCCGTACGCCGACGAGATGCTCGGCGATCCACCAGAGGTCGCCCTCCGAGGTCATCCAGCCCCGGTGACTCCGATCGAAGCGGGCCAGGTTGACCGGCGGCGAGTAGGCGCGCAAGGTCCGCTCGCCTCGTAGATTGATGTAGCCCTCGAAGTAGCTCATCACCAGCTCGCGCACGCTCCGGTAGACCGGCTCACGAAAGCGGAGCCCCGAGAAATTCGACTTCGCGATCGCGCCCCAGTAGCCGCGCATCCGGAAGACGCTGATGACGTGGTCGGTGTCCTGGACGGCCTCCAGATCGAGGAGCAGCGGTGCGAAGCCCAGGACCCGCAGCGCCGCTGCGGCAAAGATAGCGCCCTCCAGACAGTGCGCGGTGCCCTCGCGGAGCACGCGTCGCGGTGACCAGGCGCTGGAGGCGACGTGGTAGGGCATGGCCTCCAGTGCCCGCTGGATCCCGACGGGTGTTCGGAGCGCCCGCAGGCTGCGCCACTCACGGAGTGTGAAGCCGAAGGTACCCCTCATGTCGTGCGCCGCGAAGCGGCCGTCCATCCTAGCATCCTCGCTGTCGAGCCCGTGACGCTGTCCGTCCTGGTGCGACGCCGCCCGGACGTCCGATCAAGTGTCAGAACGCCAAAGCCAAGCAAGGATGAGGGCTTGGAGGACGGCACGTGTCTTGCCTCGCGGGTCGAGCATGTCCGACCCGCGTCGCCTGCGTCGCCTCTTCGGAGCGGCCGCGCACCTGTGTCAGGTCGAGGTCGACCTGGCCGCCGCCGGATATCCCGAGCTCGTCGCGAAGCTCGAGGACATCCGCGCCGTGATCGATCTCGAGATCGCCTGCCTCGAGCCTGATGATCTGAGCCAGCCGCACTGCGGCTGAGCCGGAGTGCGTACGGGTCGGACGGGCCTCGCCGTCCGAGAGCCGGCTCACTGCGCAATTGACAGGCATCCGGCGCCAACATAGAGTCCGTCGCCAGGAGGCGGGCGATGAGCGAACGCGGAACGCGACCGATCGTCGAAAACTCTCGTGAGAGCGCCGACCGGCGCGCCTTTCTCAAGACCGGCGGCCGCGCGCTCGCCGGCGTCGCCGGCATCCTCGCGGCCGGCCGCGCGCCGGCCAGCTGGGCCGCGCGCGAGCTGAGTCTCCTGACCGCCGTCAACTACGCGCCGGCCTCGGACGCGAAGCTCACCGAGCTCGCGAAGCGCTACACGAAGGCCACCGGCGTCAACGTGCGCATCGACCACATCCAGAGCGTGCAGATGCCCGCCAAGCTGTCGGCGGAGATCATGAGCAAGTCGGGGCACGACATCATCAGCCTCGAGATGCACTATGCCTGGCTCTTCCAGCCGGGGCTGGCCGACGTGTCCGACATCTGTAACGACCTCGCCAAGAAGCACGGCGAGTGGTACCCGTTCGCCAGGGAGCACGCCCTGGTCAAGGGGCAGTGGCTCGGTGTGCCGTACATGTTCACCTCGTTCCCGGGCAGTCACCGGATCGATCTGTTCGAGAAGGTCGGCGAGCGCGAGCCCGACACCTGGGACGACCTGCTGCGCGCCGGGCGCAAGCTGAAGAAGCTCGGCAACCCGGTCGGCTTCGCGATCAGCCAGACCACCGACTCCGTCTCGACTCTCTACTCGATCCTGTGGTGCTACGGCGCCAAGGACGTCGCCGAGGACGGCAAGACGATCGCCATCAACTCGAAGGCGACCGAGACGGCGATCGAGTACGTGCAGACCCTCTACAACGACGCGATGGATCCGGCGGTGCTCTCGTGGGACAACGCGTCGAACAACCAGTGGCTGAACTCGGGCAAGGGCTCCTGGATCCACAATCCCATCAGCCACTACGTCGTGGCCAAGCAGGAGAAGCTGGCGGTCGCCGAGCTGACGGGCTTTCATCCTTCGCCGGCCGGGCCGAACGGCCGTCACTCCGTCGGCGTGCCGCGAAGCCTCGCGATCTGGAAGTTCAGCAAGAATGTCGATGTCGCGCGCGACTTCCTGAAGTGGTTCTTCGAGCCCGCGCAATATCACGAATGGATCATGTCGGGCGACAACTACAACCATCCGACCTGGCGCGACATGGAAAACCATCCGGTATGGGACGTGGACAAGAAGTACAAGCCGCTCAAGGCCGCGGCGAAGTACTCGCACCTGTACGGCTGGCCGGCGCCGCCCGACGAGAAGATCCAGCTGATCACGAACAGCTACATCATTCCGAACATGTTCGCCCGCGTCGTCACGAACGCCTCGAAGCCCAAAGAGGCGATGCTCTGGGCCGAGACGGAGATCAAGCGGGCGTTCGAGCGCGGCTAGCGCTCAGTCCTTGCCGCCGAGCTCCTCTTCCTTCGCGCCGGCGACCGGCACGAACAGCGGCTGGCCGTACCGGTCGACGCCGAAGCTCTTGATGACCTTCTGCGTCTCGGCCGACAACATGAACTCGGCGAACGCCGCGCCGCCGGCCGTGTTGACCTTCGGCCCGTTGCTCGGATTGACCTGCATCACGGAGTAGATGTTCAGGAGCGGCTTGTCGCCCTCCACGAGGATCGGCAGGCGCACGCGCTTCTGAAAGGCCAGCAACGTCCCGCGATCCGTCAAGGCATAGGCCCTCCGGTCGTCGGCGATGCCGAGCGTCGCGCCCATGCCCTGCCCCGCCTCGATGTACCAGGCGCCCCGCGGCTCGACGCCGGCCAGCTTCCACAGCGCCTTCTCGAGCAGGTGCGTGCCGGAGTTGTCGCCGCGTGAGACAAAGCGGGAGCCGGTGGCCGCGATGGCTTTCATCGCGTCGGCCGCCTTCGGCATGCCCTTGATCCTCGCCGGATCGTCGGCCGGACCGATGATGACGAAGTCGTTGTACATGACGAGCCGCCGGTCGAGCATCTTGCCATCCGCGACGTATTTCTGCTCGAGCGCGGGCGCGTGGGCGAGCACGACGTCCGCCTCGCCTCTCGCGGCCAGCGCGAGCGCCTGACCGGTCCCCACCGCGATGGTTTTCACCGTATAGCCGGTCTTCTGCTCGAAGAGAGGGACCAGGACGTCGAGCAGACCCGAGTCCTGCGTGCTCGTGGTCGTCGACAGAATGACCGGCGAGCGCTGCGCGGCCGCGGACACGGGAAGGATCGTCAAAAAAAGCGCCGCCACCAACGTCCAGCGCATCGGATCTCTCCTTGTTCACCGCCCCTTTAGGTATGGGCACGGCGGCGACGTGGACAAGTAACACGCGAGCCGGCGGTGGTCAAGCGGTCGGGCGGTGCGGCCGGATGACTTGAGTCGATCAGAAGTGGAGAGTACGTTGAATGACGTGATCGCTGGATTGATCACGCTCGCGCTCGTCGGGATGCTGCAGTCGCTCGGCGCCCTCGCCGACACCGTTCCCGTCGATCCGACGTGGCGGAGCGACGCATCCGGCGAACACGAGTACGGCCACGCCGCCGGTCGCGGACCGTTGAGCCCTGACGCGATCGGTCCCGCCGCGCTCGCCGCCCCACGTCGCGCCCAGCCGATCACCGATGTCATCGCCGACACGGCCGCGTTGCACGCGAGCGCTCGACTTCCCTCGCGGGAATCTCGCGCTCCACCCGCTCTCCTCGCGTAGGTCTCGCGCTCGCTCGATCGTGATGCCCGTGATGACCACGGGCGCGAAGTGCTGCGATAGAGGAGACAACAACTATGCGTCGATTCCAGGTTCTCATGGTGATCGTGTCGCTGGCTTTGATCGCTCCGGTGGGCCATGCGCTGGCCGACGGCCCGGGCGCCGGCTATAGCGGAGTGAAGATCGCACAGATCAGCTTCATCGACCGCGCCCTCAACGTGATTCAGCTGTCGGACGGGATGGAGCTGCGAGCCCCCAATCAGCGGATGCTCACCGATCTCAGGACCGGCGAGTGGGTGAGGGTCGATTTCTTCGCGGCGGACGGCGCGCGCGCCATGCTCAACAGCGTGCGGCCCGCCCGGCCCGACGAGATCTCTCTGAACGCTCCCACCAGCGACGGCTGCGCCAACCGCGGCTGAGTCATCACCGCCTCTCCGGCGGCTCCGGGCGGCATCGCGCCACCCTGGGGCCGCCGGGGGGATCGACGACATGCTCACACCGCCGAACGTACCGGGCCGGATCGTCGGCGTCCTCCTCGTCGACGACGACACCGAGCTCGGCGAGCTCGTTCGTGAATACCTCGCGCGCGAGGGCTTCTCGCTCGAGGTCGACGCCGACGAGACGCGCGCGGTCGCGCGGGCCCTGTCGGGCGACTACCGGCTGATCGTGCTCGACGTGATGCTTCCCGATGAAAATCACGTGAAATGACCACCCCCCAGCCGGGGTGTTCTCATGGCCGGCGGCATCTCGTCGCGCAGCGGTCACCCGGCTGGTGTCCGGCGCGTGACGTCTCCCGCCGGGAGCGCCGCCTGCGCCGCCGACTGGACGAGGCACATCCTCACCTTGCCCTCTCGGACCAGAATCGCCAGGAGCGAGGCGGCCGACGTCTCGGAGAATCCGAGACGCCGTCCGACCTCCGCGGGCGTGGCAAGCCCGATCTCTTCCACACAGGTCAGCAGCTCGTTCTCGAGCTCGGCCCACCAGTCAGTCATGCGGCCGCCTCCCTCTCGTGTTGCCGTTCAGACGTGATACGGATCGGCGCCGACCAGCGACGTGAGTCTCACCGGCCATATCGGAGTCGGATGCTCGCGCGGGACAGGAATGCTGTAGGCGATCAGGAGCAGCCAGCGCGCCCAGGCCTGATTCCAGTCGTCGATCGGCCGACGCATCGCTCGCTCCAGGTCGCTGACGACGAGGCCGACCCAGGCGTTCCACACGGCGCGGTCGTCCGGCGGAATCATCTCGCCGAGCGCGGTCCCGAGGTGCTTGATCGTCTCGCGGATCTCGAACGGCGCCGTTCGGCCGTCGGCCGCCGGGATGAGAATGTGCTCGGCGATCCATCGGTGCGTTTTCAGGACCAGTGCCCGACGCAGGAGCGGCTCGACGCCGAGCCAGGACGGCGCCATGGCGTCGTACCAGGCCTGGAGCGCGTGAAGCTCCGCCGACGATGCGAAGGGTGGCGACACGCCGAGGGCCCGCGGGCTGGTCCGCCGGCGCGACTGCGCCTGGCTCGTGAGGTAGCGCTCGTCGGCCGCGTACCGCTCCGCGACGGCCGCCAGCTGGGCGCGCCGCGCGGCGTCGGCGTCGTACCGGCATGGCCATTCCTTCATGGCGGCGGCCACCGAGCCGAGGGGCTGCCATTGCAGGACCATGAAGCCGCCCTGGAACCCCGCCGCTCGGAGCTTGCTGGTCGCCGCGCGCGCGGCGCTCCGAGTGGCTCGGCGCAGGCTGGAGAATTCCTCAGGGAGCGGCACCAGGGTCTGGCGGAGCAGGAGCGCGAGGCGGCCGTCGGGCGATTGGTAAATGGCGACGAGGTCAGGGCATTCCTGGCACACGGTGGTGTAGCGGTCGAGCCACATGGTGTTCCTTTCCACGGTCGGGGTGGCTGCTTCTGTCCCGAAGATGAACGGTCACCATGACGAGCAAATGAGACCCACATGAGAAACGTCTCAGGATCGGTGAATCGTTCGGGAACCGAGGGTCGGGAGGCGGCGGCATGAGAATCCTGGTCGTCGAGGACGACCGAAAAGTCGCGAGCTTCGTGCGGCAGGGCCTCTGTGAGGAGGGCCATGCCGTGGAGATCGCGACCGACGGCGCCGAGGCGCTGGACCTGGTGCTCACCGAGCCTGCGTACGATTTGATCATTCTCGACGTCATGCTGCCGGGCCAGGACGGGTTCGGCGTCCTGAAGACCTTGCGGGCTCACAAGGTCGCGGTGCCGGTGCTCATGCTGACCGCGCGCGACAGCGTCCCCGACCGGGTGACCGGGCTCGATCTCGGCGCCGACGACTATCTGACGAAGCCGTTCGCGTTCGAGGAATTCCTCGCCCGTGTGCGCGCCTTGCTGCGGCGGCGCGACGTCGCGCGGGCGCCGGTCTTGACCATCGACAATCTCGTCGTCGATCCGGCGACGCGCCGGGTCACGCGGGGCGAGCGGCGCATCGAGCTCACCGCGCGACAGTACGCGCTCCTCGAGTACTTCCTGCGCAACCCCGGCCGCGTCCTGAGCCGGCAGATGATCGCGCAACACGTGTGGGGACTGGGATTCGACGCCGAGAGCAACGTCATCGACGTGTACGTCGGCTACCTCCGCCGCAAGATCGATCGTGACCGCGAGCGCCGCCTCCTGCATACCGTGCGCGGCGCCGGTTACGTGCTGCAGGTCGAAGAGTGAAAGGGCTCGGCCGCGCCCTCTCGGTACGGACGCGGCTGACCTTGTGGTACGGCGGCGTCCTGCTGGCGATCGTGCTCGTCATCAGCGCCGTCTCCTACTTCCTGCTCCGGCGAACCTTGATCGGCGGCGCCGACGTGGAGCTCCTGATGGTCGGCCAAACCGTTCGCGATGCCGGGATCGGCGGAGCCCGACGGTCCGAGGTGGAGATCCGCGAGATTCTCGGGACGCGATTTCTCGACGTCTTCTACCGGGTCATCGGGCCGGACGGCCAGCCGCAAGCGGAGTCCGGCGCCGTGCGCGGCCGGCACCTGCCGCTCTCGGCCAGGGCGCGCAAGCGCGGGCGCTCGGGCGACCCGACCTTCGAGACGGTCGTCCTCTCGCACGGAGAGCGCGTGCGCCTGGTGACCATCCCGCTCACCCAGGCGCCGGCGCCGGAGCAATTCATCCAGGTCGGCGCGACGTTCGCCGACATCGATCGCGCGCTCGCCGGCTACCTAGAAACCCTCGCCGTCATGGTCCCGATGGGCCTCGGGCTCGCGCTCGTGGGTGGCGCCTGGCTCGCGCGGTCCGCGTTGCGCCCGGTGAGGACGATGTCACGCACGGCCCGTCGCATCAGCGCGCAGGACCTCACGCGGCGCCTGCCGCTCCGGGGGACGGACGACGAGCTCGATCACCTGGCCGAGACGCTCAACGCGATGTTCGAACGCCTCGAGACCGCCTTCACCCACGTCCGGCGGTTCGCCGTCGACGCGGCGCACGAGCTGCGCACGCCGCTGACGGTGCTCAAGGGCGGGATCGAAGTGGCGCTCCGGGCCGACCGCACCCCTCCGGAATATCGCGGCGTGCTCCGCTCCAGCCTCGAGGAGGTCGAGCAGCTGATCGCGCTGGCCGAGAATCTCTTGCTGCTGTCGCGCCTGCGCATGGAGATGGTCCTGCCACGACACACGATCGAGCTCGAGACCTTGCTCATGGACGTGGCCGACACAGGGGTGCGGCTGGCGGACGGGCGGGGCGTGATCGTCCGTCTCGGCCCGGTCGAGCCGCTGGTCGTCAGCGGAGATCACCTGACGCTCCGGCGGGCGATCGTCAACCTGGTCGACAACGCGATCAAGTACACGAAGGCGGGGGGGACGGTCGAGCTCTCGCTCGAGCGCGACGGCGAGCACGCGGTCGTGGCGGTGAGCGACACCGGCGTCGGCATGAACCCGGCCGACGCCGAGCGGATCTTCGAGCCGTTCGTCCGGCTCGACGCGGCGCGGAAAGGGGAAGCCGGCGGCGCCGGGCTCGGCTTGTCGATCGTCCACTCGATCGTCGTCGCCCACGACGGACGGCTCTCGGTGCACACGGCGCCCGGAGTCGGCAGCACGTTCGTCATACGGCTGCCGCTGGCTGACGGTCGGGAGGGCTGAACGCGAGGTCGGACGCGGCCGCCCTGATTTCTTGGTCTGTCCCCGAAGCCGACCGACACTAGGTGGCGTGGTCACCGCGGGTCGTCGGTTCGATCGGGTCTGCCGTGCTCTTGGTCTGGTCGGAGTCCTGGCCTTCCTCGTGACCGCGTTCACTCCGGTCGCCCATCGTCTGAACCTATGGATGGCCGTTCCGCCCGAGCTCGTTCGCTCGGACGCCATCGTCGTGCTCGGCGCATCGATGTCGCCGGCGGGCATGCTGAGCCTCGAGTCCCAGCGCCGGACCAATCGCGGCATCGAGCTGTACCAGCGGGGCCTCGCGCCGGTCCTGGTCCTTCTGGGCGGCGCCACCAGGGGCGGGCCGGCGGAAGCCGACGTGCGCGCGGAGCAGGCACGTCTGCACGGCATTCCCAGCGCCGCGATCCTGACGGAGACCCGGGCGAAGACGACGCGAGAAGAAGCCGTTCGAGTGAAGGCGCTCTTGCAGTCACGCGGGGTCCACAGCGTGTTGCTGGTCACCAACGCCGTCCACCTCACGCGAGCATGCCCCTTGTTCGAGCGCGCCGGGTTCGCGGTGCACGCGGCGCCCTCGGACACGTTCGTCGACGCCGACGCCCCCGAGTCACGGCTGGCGCTGATGCGCGTCTTGATCACGGAGTCGCTCGGCTGGCTCTACTACCGAATCGCCGGCTACATCTAGCGCTGGAGGCACGCTATGGAGGCGACGTTCATCGCGGCGCTGGCGGGGCTGAGCTCCATCGGCGCCTATTACTTTGGCGCCAGGGTGCTGCGGCTCTCGAGCGCGAGCCTCGGGACCGCCATCGGCAAGATGCTCGAATCGGTCGGCATCGTGTTGCTCTTTTTGGCGGTGAATCTCGCGACCGCCGTCCTGATCGTGCTCGCGGCGCGCAGCCTGACCGGAATGTTCGTGTCGGCGTACGTCACCGACGACGCGGTGTGGCTGGGTCTGTCGTTGATCCAGGGGCTGGCGTTCCAATGGTGGCGAGGTGTATCGAGCCAGCCGTGAGCCGGGGCGCTACGCGATGCGCGCCAGCGCCGTCCGCACCGCCGCGACGACCTGTCTCAGGTCGTACGGCTTTCCGATGATCTCGAGCGCGTCGGTCTCGCCGACCAGCTTCTCGAGCGCCGGCTTGTTGGTGGTCGTGAGCACGAACTGACGCGACGTCATCGGCTCGGCGCTGCGTACGAGCCGAAGAAATCGCCAGTTCGCGTCGTAGGGCGGCGAGATGTCGTAGACGATGACCGCCGGCGTGTGGTGAGTGATGAAGTCGATCAGGTCGAGCTCGCCCTTCTTCACGTCTGGAATGTTCCCGACGACCGTCTGGAAGCCCTCCGACTCGAGCGCCGTCCGCAAGAGATCGACGGTGTCGTCGCTGGAGTTGAACACGGCGATCGTCGGCTTGCTGCCGGCGATGAGGCCCGGCGGGGTGTCGCTGGCTCGAGCCATGACGCGTCAGTCCTCGCGGTGAAACACGTCGCCCAGGGTAGCGCGCCGGGGCAACGATGTCGAGCGAGCGCGCCGCCCGCGACGCCGAGTCAACCCGAGCGTCCGAGCATGCTCGCGACGATGACCGTCAGCTCGATCGGGTCCACCGGTTTGGTGACGTGAATGTTGAATCCGGCACGCAGGCTCCGGATCCTGTCCTCGGGCCGTCCGAACGCCGTCAACGCCACCGCCGGCGTCTTGCCGCCCTGCTCGGGGCCCAGCGCCCGCAGCTTCCGTATCAGCGAGTACCCGTCCTGGCCGGGCATCTCGATGTCGGACACGACCACATCGGGGCGCCGCTGCATCACCGCGCGCAACGCCTCGTCGCTCGTCCGGCACTCGATGACCTCGCCGCCGGCCTGAACCAGCACCTCCCGGATCAGCTCGGTGGCCGTCGGATCATCGTCCACGACGACGACACGGGCGCCGGTCAGCGAGGGGTCGAGCGCCGGGCCATCTCGCGGCACGATCGGTGGCTCGCGCCTCTCGGCGAGCATCAGCGGCAGCTTCACCACGAACGTCGCGCCCTGTCCTTCGCCGGCGCTCTCCGCGTAGACGCTGCCGCCGTGCAGCTCGACGAAGTGCCGCACCAGCGCGAGACCGATCCCCAGTCCCCCGTGCCCGCGCGCGCTGCCGCCCTCGCCCTGGCGCAGGCGATCGAAGACGTACGGCAGCAGGTCGGCCGCGATGCCGCGTCCGGTGTCGCTGACGGCGATCTCGACGTGTGATCCGACGCGCTGGAGATGCACCTGGACCCGTCCGTCCTTCGGGGTGAACTTGACCGCGTTCTCCAGCAGATTCCAGACGACCTGCTCGAGCCGCCCCGGGTCGCCGTTGACCAGCACGCCCGGCACTTGCAGTACCGGCTGGAGCCGGATGCCTTTGGCCTCCGCCGCGTGGCGGACCGCTTCGAGCGCATTCTCGATCACCTCGCGCAGGTCGACGGGCTGGACGACCAGCCGCATCTGGCCGCTGACGACCTTCGACATGTCGAGCAGATCGTCGACGAGTCGGATCTGCGCGTTGACGTTTCGGACGATGATCTGGATCGCGCGGCGCGTCTGCATTTCGCCGAGCTGACCGCGTTCGATGAGCGTGGCCCAGCCGTGCACCGCATTGAGGGGGTTGCGGAGCTCGTGCGAGAGGGTGGAGAGGAACTCGTCCTTCGAGCGGCTCGCCGCCTCCGCCGCCCCGCGGGCCGCCTCGGCGTCGCGAACGAGCCGCGCGCGCTCGATCACGGCCGCGGCGTGGCTGGCGACGCTGGTCGCCAACGCCAGATCGGTGGGACCGTAGCGCCGGGCGGATTCGGTGATGGCGAGCGTCATCCCGCCCAGGACGCGATCGTGCGCAACCAGCGGCGCGATGATCCAGGACTTCTGGCGGAGCTCGCGGAGCAGCGCGAGCTGTTCGGCGTTGTGCGCAGTGGCGCGGAGATCGGTCTCGGTGGCGTGCGCGACCAGCACCGGTCGACCCGTACGGATCATGGCGGCAAGCCCTTGCGCGAGCGTAGTGCCGGGCACGTGTCGGGCGCCGATCTCGTCGACGAGGGCCTCACGCGCCGCGTCGACATGCGCGCACGCCACCCGATGGAGCGCGCCGGCCGCCTCCAGCAGATCGATCGCGCAGAGATCACCCAGCGCCGGTACCACCAGGCGAACCAGCTGCGGCAACGTTCTCTCGAAGTCGAGCGACGAACCGAGCAGAGCGCTGATCTCGGCGAGTACGGCGGCTCGTCGCTCCCACGAGACTCGCGGCCTCCTCATTCCAAAGAGTCTCGCGCCTCATTTGGAAGTTGACAAGCAATCGATCGAGAAATCCCGCGCGTTCATCGGGCAACCGACGAGCCCCCGACGCCGCGATGTCGGGAGATACCCGCTCGACGCATCGGGGAAATCCCGGATGGTGTGCGCCGCGGAGCCGATGGATGTTCGAAGTGATGACATCGAGATGCGACTCGAGGAGGTCAGCCGTGAACGGGCTCACGCAACAGCGTTACCGGAGTCATCTGGCCTTGATCGCGCTCGCGGCCGTGTCGGTGGTGGGGTGCGCCGGTCACGGGCCCCTGGCCAGCGCGAAGGTCGCGCAGGCGGAACGGGCGGTCGACGATGCGCAGCAGGCCGGTGCGGGCGTCAGTGCGCCGCTCGAGCTGCGGAGCGCGCAAGACAAGCTGAGGGCCGCGCAGACCGCCATGGCCAAAGGTAAGAACGACCGGGCGATCCGCTCCGCGGAACAGGCGGCGATCGACGGCGAGTACGCGCGCGCGCTGGCCGCCAACCAGCGCGCCAACGCGATGGCGGACGAGATGGGGCAATACATCAAGGTGTTGCGCCAGGACCTCGAGCGTCTTCCGAAGTGAGGGCTCGGCGCGGAGGTGCCGTGCGATGAGTCAGCATAGCGGGGTGTTCCGGCAAGTGGCGGCGGTCGTCGGCGTCCTCATCGTCGCCGGCGGCTGCGCCTCGTCGGCTCAGCAGCGAGCCGCGCGCAGTCAGCTCGAGCGCGCGCAAGCCGCCTACCAGCAAGCCGCGACCGATCCCAACGTGCAGGCGTACGCCCAGGTGTGGCTCGTCGACGCGCAGAAAGCGCTGCGCGAGGCCGAACAGGCCAAGCACAGCGACGAGATGCTGCACCTGAGCTACCTCGCGGAGAAGAAGGCGCTGCTGGCCTCGGTGACGGGGGCCACCGCCAAGACGGAGCAGAACATGGAGCAGCTCCGCAAGGATACGTCCGACGTGCTCCTGCAGAAGCGCGACCGCGAGCTCAAGGCGGCGCGCACTGAGACCGACGCGAAGGCGCGCGAAGCCGATCAATGGCGTCGCCTGGCCGAGGCTCGCGCCCGTGATGCCGAGGCGAAGGTGCGCGAAGCCGACCAGGGCCGGCGGCAACCGGAAGACGCCGAGGCCAAGGCACTCGCCGCCGAGCAGGCCAAGGCGGCGGCCCTCGCGAACGAGCTCGCGAGCCTCAAGGCGCAGCATACCGATCGCGGCATGGTGCTCACGGTCGGCGACGTGCTGTTCGCGCCGGGCAAGGCGGAAGTCGGACCCGGCGCTCAGCGGAGCATCGACAAGCTCGCCGAGTTTCTCAGAGCGTACCCGAAGCGCAACGTGCTGATCGAGGGGCACACGGACAACCTCGGCAACGAGGACTTCAACATCAAGCTCTCCCAGCAGCGTGCCGACGCCGTTCGGGACTTGCTGGTGGCGAGAGGCGTCTCTCCGCAGCGCATCCAGACCAAGGGCTATGGCCCGAAGTTCCCGGTCGTGGAGAACGATTCGGCCGCCGGCCGGCAGCAGAACCGCCGGGTGGAGGTGCTGGTGCTCAACGAGGGCGTGAGCGCGGAGGGCTCGACGCGCTAGCCGCACCGCCGGTCCGGGTGACTTCGGCGTCCGCGTAGACTATAGTCCGGCGTGCGAATGCCGAACGTCATTCCGGAGCGCAGCATCCGCGGCCGGGTCGCGATCGTGGGGGTCGGCGAGACCGTCTACTACAAGCACGGCCAGGCCCCGGAGCCCGAGGTCAAGCTTGCGCTGCAAGCCATCCTGGCGGCGTGCGCAGACGCCGGGCTCGATCCGCGCTCGATCGACGGCTTCGCGTCGTACAGCAACGACCGCAACGACCCGTCCCGCCTGGCCGCGGCCCTCGGTATTCCCGAGCTGCGCTTCTCGAACATGCAGTGGGGCGGCGGGGGCGGCGGCGGCTCCGCGGCCGTCGGCAACGCGGCGGCGGCGATCGCGGCCGGCTACGCCGACTGCGTCGTCGTCTTCCGCGCCCTGGCGCAGGGACAGTTCCAGCGCTTCGGCGCCGCACCGCCGGCCGGGACGGCCTCGGGCGAAGCGGCGCTGACCTTCCCCTACGGGCTGATCTCGCCCGCCCAGCGCTTCGCCATGCGCGTGATGCGATTCATGCACGAGCACTCCATCGAGGACGGCGCGCAGCGGGCCATCGCGCTCGCCTCGTATCACCACGCGCAGAACAATCCGCGAGCCGTGATGCATGGGCGTCCCCTGACGCCGGAGGCCTACGACGCGTCGCGCTGGATCGTCGAGCCGTTCCGGCTCTTCGACTGCTGTATGGAGAACGACGGAGCCGCCGCGCTCATTCTGGTGTCGGCCGAGCGCGCGCGCGACATGCGGCAGCACCCGGTCTATCTGCTCGGCGTCGCCCAGGGCTCGGAGTATCGCAACGGCGCGCGCGGTCACAACGCGCCGACGTACGCGTCGTCGAGCTTCACGACGGTGGCGCCGCACCTCTACGCGATGGCCGGCGTGGCGCCCAAGGACGTGTCGGTCGTGCAGAGCTACGAGAACTTCACCGGCGGGGTGCTCATGAGCCTGGTCGAGCACGATTTCTTCAGGGCCGACGAAGCGAACGCGTTCCTCACGCTCGACAATCTGATCGCCCCGAGGGGCCGACTGCCGCTGAATACGAGCGGCGGCAACCTGGCCGAGTGTTACATGCACGGACTCGAGCTTCAGATCGAGGCCGTGCGTCAGCTGCGGGGCCAGTCGACCAATCAGGTGCCCGGCGCTCGGGTCGGCATGGTGATCTCGGGCCCGATGGTCACACCGGTGTCGAGCATGCTCGTCGGCACGGGCGACGTCCTGTGAGCGCGCCGGCCTACTATCTACCGGCCGGTCTTCCCCGCCCGGTGGCCGAGCCCGACGGGCTCGACACGCCCTACTGGGAGGGCACGCGGGCCCAGGAGCTGCGCGTGCAGCGGTGCCGTGCGTGCCGCGCCTGGCAGTGGGGCCCCGAGTGGATCTGTCATCGTTGTCTGGCCTTCGACCTGGAGTGGACGGCGGTCGAGCCGCGCGGAACGATCTACTCGTGGGAGCGCGCGTGGCATCCGGTGCATCCCGTGCTGCGCGGGCACGGGCCCTACGTCGTCGTCCTGGTCGAGCTGCCCCACGCGGGCAACGTGCGGATGATCGGCAACCTTCTCGGCGATCCGAAACAGGCGGTCCGGATCGGCGCGCCGGTCGAGGCCGTGTTCGAGGCCCACGACGACGTGACGCCGCCGTTCACGCTGGTGCACTGGAGAGTGACACGATGAGCCCGAGCGAGCTGACCATCAACGAGCCCAACGTCTGGCGCACCAAGACTCCCGGTCACGCCGGCTGGCCGCGCAGTGCGCGTCCCGGCGACCCGCGGAAGTACTTCATCGTCTCCGCCGACGCGCACGTCAACGAGCCGGCCGATCTGTGGGCCACTCGGATCGACGTCAAGTATCGCGAGCGGATTCCCCGCGTCATCGTCGACGCGAACGGTGTGAAGTGGCGCGTCTCGGAGGGCCACCGCCCCGACCGCCTGCGCACGGACGAGCTCGAGGGTGAGGACCGCTTGCGCCAGCTCGCCGGCGCCGATCCCAGGCAGCGGCTGCGCGACATGGACCGCGACGGCATCGACGCCGAGGTGATGTTCCCCAACAAGGGGCTCTCGATGTGGGCCACGCCAGACGGCGCATTCGCCATGGCGCAGTGCCGCGTCTACAACGAATGGGCGTGGGAGGTCTTCGCGAGCTACAACCATCGCATGTCGCCGGCCGCGGCCATCGCCACTGCCGATCTCGAGGGCTCGATCGCGGAGGTGCAGCGCGTGGCCAAGGCGGGCTTCCGCGCGCTGACCCTCCCCTGCAAGCCGGTGTGGGGCGCACACGACGTCGACCATCCCAACTACAACCTGCCGGTGTTCGACCCGCTGTGGGCGGCCATCCAGGACGCGAACCTGCCGATCACGTTTCACGTGTCGACGGGCCGCGATCCGCGCGCCTCGCGTGGCAACGGCGGGGCCGTCATCAACTACGTCTCGCACTCCCTGTCGCCGACGATCGAGCCGGTCGCCAATCTCTGCGCGTCGGGCGTGCTCTCGCGCTTTCCGCGGCTGCGCTTCGCGACGATCGAGGCCGGCATCGGCTGGGTGGCGTGGCTGCTCGACGCCATGGACGAGGCGTACAAGAAGCATCATTTCTGGGTCCGTCCGAAGCTGGCGAAGCTACCGAGCGAATACTTCCGCGAACACGGATTCGCGTCGTTCCAGGAGGATCCGGCGGGGCTGGGCCTCGGCGAGTCCACCGGCCTGATCGACACCTTCATGTGGGGTAACGACTACCCGCACCACGAGGGCACCTGGCCGCACTCGGCCGAAGCGATCGAGCGGACGATGGGTCAGCTCTCCGATACGAGTCGCGCCAAGGTCCTCGGCCTGAACGCCGCGCGGTTGTTCGGTTTCGACGTGCGCGAATAGCACGGGCTGAAGTTCACTTCATCCCGTCGTCGCGCTGTCGAACGCGCATCGCCAGGTGTACGCTGGTCATGACGAGGTGAGCACTATGAAGGCGATGCGACTCGGGCTCCTCATCACCGTGATCGCCGCGCTCAGCGGGGCGTGTGCCACCTATGGTCCGTCGCCCTCGACCACGACCACCTTGATGTCCGGCTGGGAGCACCACTTCTCGATCGACTGGACGGCCGCGGAGCAGAGCCAGAGCTCGCGCAAGGTCTCGGGCTACGTCTACAACCACAACGGCGAATTCGCGACAAGCTTGCGCGTGCTCGCGCAAGCGATCGACTCCACGGGCGCCGTGACGGGCCAGCGTATCGCCTACGTGCCCGGCGGCGTCGGCGGCGGCGCACGCGCGTACTTCGAGGTCCCGAGCCTGCCGGTGGCCCAGGACTATCGCGTCAGCGTCTGGGACTACACGTGGCTCCAGGCACCGGGCAGCCCCATCCCCTGATCGCGTCGCGGACCAGCCCAGCGCACACTCCGTAGTCGCGGAGCAGTCGTGTCGTGCGTCGCGCGCCGGCCGGCCGGCCACGGCGCGCGATGGGCTCGGCCGCTCTTTTCTCCATTGACCTCGATGGGCATATTAGGTATACCGAATCTCGCATATAATCATTACCTAATCTCAATAGAGGAAACTGAAGAGATCCTCAGACACGCCGGCCCCGCCCACACACTCAGCCAGCCACCTGTCCGACTCCTCGCGCCAGGAAGCCAGCCAGCCACCCGATCCGCCGAGCGGATCAGCAAGGAAGGTTGGCCATGCTCGCTGCGCGCACGATCTGGATTTCGATCATGGCGGTCACGTTGCTCCTGGCCGGAGGCGGTCGCTGGGCGCAGGCTCAGAGCCCGTCGAATCAGGAGCTCCTGGACAAGATGAAGGCCATGGAACAGCGGATTCAGACTCTCGAGCGGCAGCTCGAGCAGAGGAACGCGGCCCCTCCGCCGGTGTCAGCGCCGACCGCGGCGCCGGCGACGACACCCGCGACGCAGCCGCTGGCGCAGACGAGCCCGCCGGCCTCCGCGGCGCCGAGCAAGGACATCTTCGGAATTCTCCCGTCGCCGATCAACGGCCTGAAGCTCGGCGCGTACGGTGAGGTGAAGTTCGGCAGCCAGCAGAACCCCGACCACAACGGTCAGTGGCAGACCGGCTTCGACATGGCCCGGCTGGTCCTGCTGCCCTCGTTCCAGTTCACGGACAGCATCATCTTCAACTCGGAGATCGAGTTCGAGCACGCCGGGTCCGGCTTCGACGAGGACGACAAGCTGCACGGCACCGCGGAGGTCGAGCAGCTGTATATCGATTTCAAGGTCTCACCGTACTTCAACATCCGGTCGCCGGGCATCGACCTGGTCCCGGTCGGCTACATCAACCAGCATCACGAGCCGACCTTGTTCTACAGCGTCAATCGTCCCGAGCTGGCCAATCGGCTGGTGCCGACCACCTGGGCGGTCCCGTCGTTCGGCGTCTACGGCAAGATCCTGGACGACCTGAGCTACCAGTTCCAGGTGAGCAGCAGCCTCGAGGACTTCGGCAGCGGGTTCGACGCGCGCACCAGTGGCAACAGCCCGGCCCCGTTCCCGACCGGGTACGCGCCCGGCATCAGCGGCACGGAGGGCCTCAGCTTCGCGCGGCCGCCGCGCGGCGACTTCGCGCAGCTCAGCAACGATCTGGCCTACACGGTTCGCCTGAGCTATACACCCCCGTTCATCCCGGGGCTGGCGGGCAGCACCAGCGTGTACTTCACGCC
>CAYVHH010000009.1:0-15110 GCA_964450175.1 uncultured bacterium
CCCGGTGAGCCACGGGCCCACCGCGCCGCCCGCGATCGAGGAGAGCATCAGCGTGCCGAAGATCGAGCCGTAGTGCCGGCCCTGGAAGATCTCGGCCGGAATCGCGCCGAAGACCGACGCGAGGCCGTAGCCCAGGGCGCCCTGGGCGGCGACCATCAGATAGAGCAGCGCCGGCGTCGGTTGCTCGCGCATCACCAGGAGCAGCGCGTAGGAGATCACGAAGCCGGCGCAGGCGAGCGACCACACCCATTCGCGGCCGACTCGGTCCGACAGGTGACCGAGCGCGATCTGGCCCACGATGCCGGTGAAGCCGACGAAGCCGAGCGCGTAGGCGGCGACCGCCGGCGCGAAGCCGATCTCGATCAGGTACTTGGTCTGGTGGACCTGCACGGCGTACCACGCCCAGAGCCCGCCGAAAAATCCGATGGAGACCCACCAGAAGCGCCCGGTGCGCATCGCGCGCGCCAAGGTCCAGTCGATCGACGCCCACGCGTGGTCGACGACGTTCGCCGGATGCCGGCCGGCGCGCGCGGCGGCCTCCGGCGCGTGATCGCCGTCCGGCAGGAGATCCATGTCCTCCGGGCGCCGGCGCGTCAGGAGATTCAGCGGCGCCAGTACGACGACCACAAGCGCGGCCATCGCGAGGCACGCGGTGCGCCACCCGACGCCTTCGATCAGACGCTGCATCCACGGCAAGATGACGATCGAGCCCACGCCCACGCCGGAGAACGCGATGCCGATCGCGAGGCCGCGCCGCCGGACGAACCAGTTCGGCAGGAAGAGGGCGTGGCCCGTGTAACCGAGACACACGGTGCCGCCCGCGACGAGGACGCCGAGCGTCAGATAGAGATGCCAGGGCGCCGTCACGAGCGGGGCCAGCCCCAGACCCGCGCCGACCATCACGACGCCGAGCAGCATGACCGCGCGCGGGCCGCGCCGATCGATCAGCCGGCCGAGGATCGGGCCGAGAATCCCCGAGACCAGGAAGCCGAACGAGAAGGCGCCGGCGGTGAGCCCGCGCGGCCAGCCGAACTCGTCGAGGATCGGCGGAAACAGGAGCGAGAACACGGTGCGCGCGTTGACGCCGATGCCCATCGTGACGAACGCGACGGCGATGACGATCCAGCCGTAGAAGAGCGAGACGGGGGATGGCCTGAGCGATTCTCCGACGGGGCGGCGCATGCGAGCCGGTTGATTCTACTGTATGATCCGCTCTGCCGTAGCGCGCTTCTGATCGCGGTCGTGCGCGCTCCCGAGTGAGGAGGCAGATCATGCTGGGCGACATCGTCGAGCTGACCGTCGTGGTGCGTGACATCGAAGCCGCGATCGAGCGCTTCACCGGGCTCTTCGGCTTGAAGGTCCATCATCGCGCCGAGTCCAAGGAGTTCGGGTTCAAGAACGCGATCCTGCCGACCGGCCTCGGCCACATCGAGCTCCTGCAGCCGACCGATCCGGACAAGGCGGTCGGTCGCTTCCTGGCCAAGCACGGCGAGGGCGTCTATCTCGTCGGCTTCGAGTGCCAGGACATCCCGGGCAGCGTCGAGCGCCTGAAGAAGGCCGGCGTCCGCGTCGACGGCCGCCGCGCGGACGTCGCCAGGGTGCATCCGCAAGACACGCACGGGCTCTTCGTCGAGCTCCGCAAGCGCGAGTCGTACACGTGAGCGTGCAGACGTTCCGGTTCGAGCTCGGCGAGCTGCCGCCGGAGGCGGAAGCGCTGCGCGCCGAGGTCCGCGAGTTCCTGCGCCAGGAGCTGGGCAACGCCGCGCCGGTGCGGCGCGCGCACTCGTGGGGCGGCTTCGACCGCGAGTTCAGCCAGAAGATGGGCGCGCGCGGCTGGATCGCGATGACATGGCCCAAGCGCTACGGCGGCCACGAGCGGAGCGCGCTCGAGCGCTACGTCGTGCTCGAGGAGATGCTCGCGGCCGGTGCGCCGGTGTCGGCCCACTGGATCGCCGACCGCCAGTCGGGCCCGCTGCTCCTGCGCTTCGGCACCGAGGCGCAGCGGCAGAAGTTCTTGCCGGCGATCGCGCGCGGCGAGCTGTCGTTCGCGATCGGGATGAGCGAGCCGGATTCGGGCTCCGACCTCGCCTCGCTGCGCACGCGCGCCGAGCGGGTGCCCGGCGGCTATCGCGTCAACGGCACCAAGGTGTGGACGAGCAACGCGCACCTCGCCGACTACATGATCGCGACGTTCCGCACGAGCCACGACCCGGCGAAGAAGCACGACGGGCTCACGCAGTTCCTGGTGGACACGAAGCTCCCGGGCATCACCATGAGCCCGATCATCGACCTGGCGGGCTCGCATCACTTCAACATGGTCGTCTTCGAGGACGCCTTCGTGCCCGAGGACATGCGGGTCGGCGAGGAAGGCGCGGGCTGGAAGCAGGTGACGACCGAGCTGGCCTTCGAGCGCAGCGGGCCGGAGCGGTATCTCTCGAGCTTCGCGCTGCTGCTCGAGCTGATTCGCGAGGTGTCGAAGGATCCCGTCGAGCGCGCCGCCGCGACCGTCGGCCGGCTGGTCGCCCACCTCGCCACCCTGCGCCAGATGTCGCTCTCGGTCGCCCTGATGCTCCAGGCGGGCGAGAACCCCAATCTGGAGGCCGCCGTCGTGAAGGACGTGGGCACGACCTTCGAGCAGGAAGTGCCCGAGGTGGTCCACGCGCTGCTCGGTGTCGAGCCGACGATCGACACGGGCAGCGACCTGCAGCAGGTCCTCGGCTTTCTGATGCAGCGCGCGCCGTCGTTCTCGCTCCGCGGAGGCACGCGCGAGATCTTGCGCGGCATCATCGCGCGCGGTCTGGGGCTTCGATGAACGAGCTCCGCACGATCCTGGGCGATGTCGTCACGCGCTTGTTCACCGACCTCGTCACGAAGGATCTCCTCGAATCGGCCGAGACGGGCGCCTGGCCCGACGCGCTCTGGCAGGCGGTGGAGGAGAACGGCCTGACATGGCCGCTCGTTCCCGAAGCCAGGGGCGGGGCCGGCGGAAGCTGGAGCGACGCGTTCGTGGTCGCGCGCGCCGCCGGCCGTCATGCGGTGCCCCTCCCGATCGTCGAGACGATCGTGGGCTCGTGGCTCCTCTCGGCGTCCGGGCTCGACGTGCCGTCCGGGCCGTTGACGCTCGCGCCGGTTCATCGCGAGGACCGCCTGCGCCTGGCCCGCGCCGGAGGCGGCTGGCGGCTCGGCGGCACCGCGGCGCGCGTGCCCTGGGGCCGCGCGGCCGGTCACGCCGTCGTCGTCACCGAGGCCGACGGGCGGACGATGGTCGCGCTCGTCGCGGGCGGCGCCGGCCAGGTCAAGACGGATCAGAATCTGGCCCGCGAGCCGCGCGACACCGTGGCCTTCGACGGGGTTCCCGTCCTCGCGGTCGCGCCCGCCGGTCGGGGCATCCCCGCGGACGCGGTCTGGCTCTACGGCGCGCTGATGCGCTCGGCGCAGATGGCCGGCGGTCTCGACTACCTCCTGCGCCAGGCGTCGCAGTACGCGACCGAGCGGCGCCAGTTCGGAAAGCCCATCGGCTCGTTCCAGGTGATCCAGCAGAACCTGGCGGTGCTGGCCGGCCACACCGCCGCGGCGGGCACCGCGGCGGCCCATGCGTTTCGCGCGGCCGACCGCGGGGATGCCGCGTTCGAGATCGCCGTCGCCAAGGTGCGAGTCGGCGAGGCTGCCGGGATCGGCGCGTCGATCGCCCACCAGGTGCACGGCGCGATCGGGTTCACCTACGAGCACGCGCTCCAGTTTGCGACGCGCCGCCTCTGGTCGTGGCGCGCGGAGTTCGGCGGCGAGGGCGAGTGGGCCGCGGAGCTCGGGCGCTCCGTCGCCGAGCGCGGCGCCGACGCGCTCTGGCCGCACCTGACCGCGCGATGATCAATACTAAAAGGCGCGCCTCGGCTGGCGGGGCCCCAGCCCCGCGACGGCCTGCGGCACGCACGACCACTAAAAGGCGCGCCTCGGCCGGCGGGGCCCCAGCCCCGCGACGGCCTGCGGCACGCAGGGCCACCCCCGAGATGCGCGAGAACGGAGTCGCCGAGTGAAGATCACCGACGTCACGCTCACCCTGTTCGCCTGGACCGATATTCCCGCGACGACCTACGGCCGCCACACCGGCCGCTTCAGCGGTAAGAGCCAGCTCGGTCTGCTCGCGATCAAGACGGACGACGGCGTGGAAGGCCACGCGTTCCTCGGCTCCGCGCAGCGCGGCGCCAACCTGGACGGCGAGTCGCTGATCCAGTTCCTCAAGCCGGTCGTGATGGGCCAGAACCCGCTCGATCGCGAGCGCCTGTATCAGGGGCTCTGGCAGCGCAATCGCGCGACGACGTATCGCGCGATCGGCGCCGTGGACGTCGCGCTCTGGGACATCGCCGGCAAGGTCGCCGGGCAGCCGATCCACCGACTCCTCGGGTCGTATCGCGACAGCGTGCCCGCTTACGCGAGCTCGGCCGTGCTGCCGTCGAAGGAGGCGTACGCGGAAGAGGCCGCCCGGTTCAAAGCCGAGGGCTGGACGGCGTACAAGATCCATCCGCCGACCGACCCCCCGGTCGACATCGAGATCTGCGAGGCGGTGCGCCGCGCGGTCGGCGACCGCTTCACGGTGATGCTCGACTCGACGTGGGCGTACGTCTATCCGGAAGCGCTCAGAGTCGGGCAGGCGGTCGAGCGGCTCGGCTTCCACTGGTACGAGGATCCGCTGGCCGACGACGACATCTACAACTACGTCAAGCTCAAGCAGAAGCTCTCGATCCCGATTCTCGCGACCGAATATTCGCCCGGCGGCTTCACGGCGTTCGCGCCGTGGCTCACCGCCCAGGCGACGGACTACCTGCGCGGCGACGTCGCGGTGAAGGGCGGGATCACGTCCCTGGTCAAGACGGCCCACCTGGCCGAGGGCTTCCACATGAACTTCGAGGTGCACCACGGCGGCAACTCGCTGAACAATGTCGCCAACCTCCACGTGATCATGGCGATCAAGAACTGCGAGTTCTTCGAGGTGTTGTTGCCTTCCGGCGCGCAGAAGTACGGTCTCGCGGAGGACATCGAAGTCGACAAGGGCGGATACGTCCACGCGATGAACGGCCCCGGGCTCGGCGCCGCGATCGACTTCGCGTTGATCGAGCGGAAGAAGACCGCCGTCCTGTCCTAGACCCGGTGCGCTCGGTCCTGTTCGATCACATCGCGATCGCCGTGCCGCGCCTCGCCGACGCCGAGGCGATCCTGGCCGGTGAGCTCGGCGGTCGCTCGACGTTCGGCATGACGACGGACGCGTTTCGCTTCTGGCACTGGCGCTACGAGGGCGGCGGCGATCTCGAGATCCTCGAGCCGGCCGGCGCCGACGGATTCTTGCACCGCTTCCTCGCCCAGCGCGGGCCCGGCATCCACCACGTCACGTTCACGGTGGGAAGCCTCGTCGACGCGTGCGAGCGCGCCCGGGCGCACGGCTACTCGATCGTCGGCTACGACGACTCGGATCCGGAGTGGAAGGAAGCGTTCCTGCACCCGCGACAGGCCCAGGGCATCGTCGTCCAGTTCGCCGAGCCGAATGCCGATCGACCGCCGAGCCACGAGGGTGACGCGCCCCGCCGGCACTCGGGGCCGCGAAATGCGCCGGCGCCGATCACGGTGCTCGGTCTGCGTCTCAGCGCGCGCTCGCGCGAGCGGGCTCACCAGCAGTGGGGCGCGGTCATCCAGGGGGTTCGCGCCGACGGCGGCGACGGCGCGCTCGTGTACCGCTGGCCCGGCTCGTTCATGTATGTCGCGATCGAGATCGACGCGGCGCGCGAGGAGGGACCGCTCTGGATCGAGTACTCCAGCCGGCGAGCCGTGGCGCTCCCCGACGAGCATCCCCATCCGGTCCTGGGCGCCGCGTTCAAGCGGTTGTCGGCCGACTAGGCGCGACCCCGCTCGACGGTGCGACTCTGGAGCCTCCATCCGTGCTATCTCGACGCGCGCGGGCTCGTCGCGCTGTGGCGTGAAGCGCTCCTGGCCCAGGCGGTCCTGCGCCGCCGCACGAAGGGCTATCGGCACCACCCTCAGCTCGATCGATTTCGGGATGCTCCGGCGCCGGTCGGGGCCATCGCCGCGTATCTACGGGCCGTCCGCGCCGAGGGGTCGAGACGCGGATACGCGTTCGATCCCCGTCGGATCGCGCGCGCGGGCCCGACGACACGCGCGACGGTGACACGCGGCCAGCTGGGCTGGGAGCGACGGCATCTCCTGTCCAAGCTGCGGCGTCGCGATCCGTCACGAGCCGTGACGTTTGCGGCCGTCCGGCGGCCGAGGGCCCACCCGCTGTTTCGCGTCGTGCCGGGCGGCGTCGAGGACTGGGAACGCGTCGGGTGACACCCGTCGTCGGTCCGGAGCCGCCGAGTCGGCTTGTCCGTCAGGACCGTCCGGGCTATGTTCGGACCCGCTCGTATCACGCCGACTCGGTCGCGAGAGGAGGCCACGTGCAGCTTCGAATGCGACGAGCGCTGGCCGGCGACTCGGAGCGTCTGACACAGATCGCACGCGCCGCCAAGGCACACTGGGGCTACCCCGAGGCCTGGCTGACGGCGTGGAAGCCGATCTTGCGAATCACGCCGGAGTACGCCGAGCGCCAGCTCGTCTACGTCGGCGCGCTCGCGGACGAGATTGTCGGGTTCTACGCGCTCGAGCCGCGCGACGACCGCTGGTCGCTCGAGCACTTCTGGGTCGATCCGCGCTGGCACGGGCGCGGCGTCGGCCGGCATATGTACGGTCATGCCGTCGATCGAATCCGCACGATTCGCCCGGGCATCATGGTCATCGAGGCCGATCCGTACGCGGCGGGCTTCTATGCGCGGATGGGCGCTCGACAGAAGGGAACGGTCCCCGCGCCGGTCGACGGTGACCCCGGTCGTACCCTGCCGGTGTTCGAGGTCGAGGTGAAGGCCGCGTGATGAATCAGCCCGTTCTGTCGGGCCCGACGGTCACCCTGCGTCCGCTGGCGGTCGCCGACGCCGGCGCGCTCGCGGCGGCCGCCGCCGAGTCCAGGCAGCACTACGTCTACACGCGCGTGCCGGACGGGGTCGCCGAGGCCGAGGCCTACGTCGCGGCAGCCTTGCGAGATCGCGACAGCGGCCATCGCATGCCGTTCGTCACCGTGTGGCACGACCGTGTCGTGGGCAGCACGAGCTATCTCGATATCCAGCAATGGCGCTGGCCCGCGGGGTCACCGCTCCAGCGGACGGACAGGCCGGACGCGCTCGAGATCGGCGCGACGTGGCTGTCGGACTCGGCGCAGCGCACGCGCTGCAACACCGAGGCGAAGTATCTGATGCTGATCCACGCGTTCGAGGTGTGGGAAGTCCATCGGATCGCGCTCAAGACCGACGAGCGCAACACGCGCTCGCGCCGGGCGATCGAGCGGCTGGGGGCCAGGCTCGACGGCGTGCGGCGTGGCGATATGCCCGGCCAGGACGGCTCGGTCAGGAACTCGGCGTACTATTCGATCGTGCGGGCCGAGTGGCCGGCCGTACGCGCGAAGCTCGAGCAGGCGCTCGCGAGTCAACCATGGTGAAGGCCCTCTCGTTCTTCAAGCGCCGGGCGGGGATGCCCGTCGAGGAGTTTCAGGGCTACTGGCGGAGCCGGCACCCGGACGTGGTCACCAAGCTGCCGGGCATTCGCCGGTACGTCCAGTCGCACACGCGCCCGGCCGCTTATCAGGGCGGGGAGCCTGTGTACGACGGCATCGCGGAAGTCTGGTTCGAGGACACCGCGGCGATGCATGCCCTGCGCGGCACGGTGGAGGTGGCGGCCGTCCAGGCCGACGAGGCACGATTCATCGATCGGTCCACGATGGGATTGATCATCACCGACGATCACGTGATCGCCGACGGCCCCGTCCCGCCCGGCGCGGCGAAGGGCGTCGGGTTCGTGCGCCGCAAGCCGGGGATGACGGTCGAGGCATTTCAGCGGCACTGGCGCGAGATCCACGGGCCGCTCGGCGCCGCGCTGCCGTCCCTGCGGCGCTATGTCCAGAGCCACCCGCGGCCGTCGGCCTACAATCGCGGCCGCGACCCGGCCTGGGACGGCATCGCCATCGTCTGGTTCGATGATTCGGCGGCGCTGCGCGCGGCGACGACGACAGCGGCGTGGGACCGGGCGAAGGCCGACGACGGCAACTTCATCGCGCCCGGGCCGGTCGCGTTCATCATCACGACCGAGCACGTGATCGTTGCCTGACGTTCGCGAATCTGCCGGCGACGTCGGACCGGAGCCTGATCGAGCGGGCGATGGCGCTTTATCGAGAGGAGTACGGAGATCGCGTCCGCTCGATCGGCGTGCTCCGGGGCTATGGGGCCGAGTCCGAGCTCCAGGACGCCGGCGCGGACGGTCTGTGCGGGGCACCGACCGAGCTGGCGACAGGCCTGGGCCGACTCGCGGGCCAATTTTTCGCCGTGGCGCGGATGTGGATTACCCTTTCGGGTGACTTGCCCCATCACATTTACTGGAGGAACGAGCATTGATTTGTTGGCACCCCGCATCTGCGCGTCGCGGTCGAGTGGTCGGGTCGCTCGTCACAGTCGTAATCCTGGTGTTGCTCGCGATCACGGCCGGCCCGTCGGGGGGTCAGGAGCGTCTCGTGAGCAAGCAAGACGCCGACCGAATCTTCGGGCTGAACCGCACCCAGTGGGAGGCGGAGGCGCGGCGCATGGTCGATTCGCAGACGTGGAAAGTCTGGCCCGGATCCGGTGAGCAGGGTACCGGCGTCATGGCGACCGATCCAAAGACCGGGGTGGGGCTCGCGGTGCGGCCCTCGTATCGAGACCCGCAAGGTCCTCCCGAGCGGCTCGTCGTCGGCAGCTACTATCCGGTCGGGACGTTTCGCCGGTTCAACGATCAGACGCGGCGCGAGATGGAGTCGGCCGCCGGTTCCGACTTCGGGTCGACGTACTCGGTCACCGTCGCCTTCAGCAGCAGGCCGGCGCCGGCGCCCGGATTCGACGTGGTCGAGGTCATCATCACGCGCGCACGGCGATGATCGAGCTCGGCGGCGGCGCGCGCCGGCCGCCGCGAGGCGGGAGTGAAGCCGGGACCCGCGTTGATCGAGACGCTGCACGAGTTGCCGCCCGACCGTGTTCGTGATCTGCTCGCCGATAGCGAAGCGGCCGGATCGCGGATCGTTCGCCGCCTCGTGGACGAATGGGCCGATCGCACCAACCGATTCGACCGGCCGGGCGAGGCGCTGTTCGGCGCGTGGGCCGGCGGGCGGCTCGTCGGCGTGTGCGGCCTCAACATCGATCCCTACGCCGGCGACGATCGTATCGGAAGGGTCCGGCACCTCTACGTGCTGACACCCTCACGCCGGCTCGGCGTAGGGAGGCAGCTGATGACGGAGGTCATCGGCAGCGCGGGCGACCGGTTCGAGAGCCTGCGCCTGCGCACCAGCAACGAAGCGGCGGCGCGTCTCTACTTCGCGATGGGCTTTCGAGCATCCGCCGAGTCGAGCCAGTTCACGCACGTCCTGGACCTGGCGCGGAGGCCCGAGTGAGCGAGGCGCGCAACGTCGAGATCAAGGCGCGGATCGAGAGCGTCGAGGCGCTGGCGCCCCGAGTCGCCGCGCTCGCGGATCAGGGTCCGATCGAGATCGAGCAGGACGACACGTTTTTCGTGTGCGAGCGCGGCCGGATCAAGCTCCGGGCGTTCTCGGCCGCGGAGGGGCAGCTGATCTTTTATCGACGTGCGAACCAGGCCGGGCCCAAGGAATCGCGCTTCGTCGTCTCGCCGACCGCAGCGCCCGACTCCCTCCGTGACGCGCTCACGCTCGCCTACGGCAGCGCCGGACGCGTGCGCAAGCATCGAACGCTGTATCTCGTCGGCCGAACGCGAGTTCACCTGGATCGGGTCGAGAGCCTCGGACAGTTCCTGGAGCTCGAGGTGGTGCTGGCGGAAGGCGAAAGCCCGGATGCCGGCGTCAAGGAAGCCCGCGCCCTGATGACGGCGCTCGGTCTGGCCGACGAGCAGCTCATCGAGGGCGCCTACGTCGATCTCCTGTCGCCGAGCCGGACACCGTGTTCTCGGCCTTCCTGATCGCGAGCGTCATCCTGGCGGTGACGCCGGGCCCGGGCGTGCTCTACATCGTCACGCGGAGCCTGACGCAAGGTCGGCGCGTCGGCCTCGCGTCGGTCGCCGGCGTAGCCCTGGGCAATCTGGGGAACGCGGTCGGCGCGGCGATCGGGCTGGCCGCGGTCTTCGCGGTCTCGGCTCTCGCGTTCACCGTCGTCAAGTATGTGGGCGCGCTGTACTTGGTCTACCTCGGCCTGCAGGCGATCCGAGCGTCCCGGCCCGATCGCGAGGTCCGCCCATCCGAGCCCGCGACGCTCCTTCGGATCTTCCGTGACGGCTTCGTCGTGGCGCTGTTGAATCCCAAGACGGCGGTGTTCTTCGCGGCGTTCCTGCCGCAGTTCATGAGCGCGGACTCGCCGGCGATCGTCCAGAGCCTGACGCTCGGCTCCGTCTTCGTGGCGATCGCCGCCGTCACCGACACAGCCTACGCGCTGGGCGCGGGCGTGCTGGCTCCGGTCCTGACACGGGCCCGGCGGGTCCGGGCGGTCGGACGCTATTTGACCGGCGGCTCGTTCATCGGCCTCGGGATCTACACGGTAGCCCGCGACTGAGCATCTTGGGGAATAGGGTGACACGATGAGGATCCTCATCAAGAGCGCCTGGGGCTCGGGCGATCCTACCCAGGCGTCGTTTCCGTTTCATCATGCCAACGCGTTCGCCGAAGCGGGCCACCAGGTCCAGGTGTTCCTGCTCGGCGAGGCCGTATCCCTGATGCGCACCGTGGTGGCGAACGCCGTCGTGCCGGTCGGCTGGGCGCCGCTCGGCGAGGCGCTCGCGAAAGTGATCGAGCATCGCATCCCGATCCACGTCTGAGGGGCGTGCTCCCGGGCCCGGGGGGTCCGGGTCGACGACCTCGCAGGCAAGAACGCCGCGTTCTCGGACCCGCCGAAGCTCGTGGCCCTCGTGGAGTGGGCCGACAAGATCCTGACCGAGTAGCCGGTCGCGAGGCGTGTTCTCGGTGCGGTATACTCCGGTGAGCGAGATCCTGCCCTCGGGAGATAGGGAAATGGCTTACAAGCCGGTGTCCATCGATCACGTGAACATCTTCGTCCGAAACGCCGAGCGCTCTCACAAGTGGTACACGGAGGTCTTCGGCTTCCACACCCAGGACACCATGATGTTTCCGGGAACCAATAGATTGCGGGCCGCCTTCCTGTCCTGCGATCCCGGGCACGCGCACGACATCGCGCTCTTCGAGGTGGGTGAAGAGGCCGCCGGGCCGCAGAAGAAGCAGGTCGGCCTGAATCACGTCGCCTGGCGCATGGCGAATCTCGAGGACCTGGGCGAGATGTACACGCGGCTCAAGACCAAGAACGTCCCGGTCAGCGTCTCGGACCACACGGTCTCGATCGGCATCTACTTCTCGGATCCCGACGGCAATGGCCTCGAGGTGTACTACGAGCAGCCGCGGAGCGAGTGGCACCGTGAGCGGCCGTTCTCGGAGAAGGGTGACAAGGGCCGCTTCCCCGGACCCTGGGACGAGGCGCTCCAGCCCGCCCCGGCCTTCCTGCAGGCGTAGTCCCGGCAGTCGACGCTCGCGGGCCCGAACCTCGTGAGCGGAACCGGCGAGCTGCTGGCGGCCATCCGGCGCGGCGACGCGAAGAGCGTCGGCGATCTGCTCGCGGCCGGCCCGGATCTCGTGAACGCGCCGGACGAGCACGGCAACTCTCCGCTCCTCATCGCGACGTATACCGGCCGGCACGACATCGTGGGTCTCTTGCTCGAGCGCGGCGCGCGCGCGAGCTTCTTCGAAGCGTGCGCGCTCGGGCTCGTCGGTGACGTCCGGCGCCGTCTTCGCGAGCATCCCGAGAGCGTGGGGCAGTGGTCCCACGACGGCTGGCCGCCCCTTCATCTGGCCGCGTTCTTCGGCCATCGTGAAACCGCCGAAGCGCTCCTCGACGCCGGCGCCGACGTGCGCGCCGTCGCGCGGAATTCAGAAGCCAACCTCGCGATCAATGCCGCGGCCGCCGGGCCGCGCGCCGACCGCCGCCCGGAGATCGTCCGGCTCCTGATCGCGCGCGGGTGCCCGGTGGACGGCCGGGGCTCGGCGGCCGGCCACACCCCGCTTCACGAGGCCGCGTTCAACGGCGATCTCGTGCTCGTCCGGCTGCTCCTCGAGCGCGGCGCCGATCGGTCCGTGCGCACCGGCCAGGGCGAGACCGCGCTGGAGATCGCCGTGAAGCACGGGCGACACGCGGCCGCACGCTTGCTCGGAGGATGACTCGAGCAGTCGCCCGGGGTAGCATTGCGCTCCAGGGTTTGAACCGGTCGGATCATCAGGGAGGGCTCCGTGTTCAAGAGAATCGACCACGTCGAGATCGTCACCGCAGAGCTCGAGCGCGCCGTGCAGTTCTATACCGACGTGCTCGGCTTCAAGGTCCGGGCCCGCGAGCATATCGACCGCGCCGCGCTGGGCGTGACGCTCGACCTCGTCTATCTGGATCTCGGTGGTACTGGGATCGAGCTGATCAGGTACGGCGGCCCGGTGGAGGCGGCGCCCACCAAAGAGCATCTGGGCTATCGCATGATGGCGCTGGAAGTGGCCGACATGCAGAGCACCGTCGAGTACTTGAAAACGAAGGGCGTCCCGATCACGTGGGGGCCGAGGGTGCGCGAGGGGGAATACGCGAGGGCGGAGATTCGCGATCCCGACGGGCACGGCATCGAGCTGAGGCACTGGTTCCGGAGCTGATGATTCTCGACGAGCAGGCGGTCCACGACCTCCTGAAGATGGAGGATCTGATCCCGGCCATGGCGAGGGCCATGGCCGATCTCTCCAGCGGCAAGGTCGTTCAGCCGCCGCGCGTGATGATGCCGATCGCCGATCACCAGGGCTTTCTCGGGCTCATGCCCGCCTACGGCGGTGCGCTCGGCGCCAAGCTGGTCGCGTTCTATCCGAACAACCAGGGCATCCCGAGCCACCACGCGATGATCCTGCTCTTCCGGCCCGAGACGGGCGAGCCGCTGGTCACGATGGACGGTCGGCTCATCACCGAGATGCGCACGGCGGCGGTGTCCGCGGTTGCCACCCGGCTGCTGGCGCGACCAGAGTCCTCGGTGCTCGGCATTCTCGGCTCGGGCGTCCAGGCGCGGAGCCATCTCGAGGCGCTTCGGCTGGTTCGCACGTTGCGCGAGGTCCGCGTGTGGAGCCCGCGGAACGCGGCGGCGTTCGCCAGGCAGTTCGGAATCCGCGCCGCGGCCTCGGCCGAAGAGGCGGTGCGGGGCGCCGACGTGGTCGTCGTCGCGACGACGTCGCAGACGCCCGTGCTGTCGGGCGCGTGGCTCGCGCCGGGAACGCACATCAACGCGGTCGGGGCGCCCCGACCGACGTGGCGCGAGCTCGACGACGACGCGCTCCGGAAGGCGAAGCTCTACGTCGAGTCGCGCGAGGCGGCCACCCTCGAATCAGGCGACGTCATCGCCTCGGGCCGCATCTTCGCCGAGATCGGCGAGGTGGTGATGGGCACCAAGCCCGGGCGCCAGTCGGCGGACGAGATCACGCTCTACAAGTCGGTCGGCGTCGCGATCCAGGACGTCGTGTCCGCGGATCTCGTCTACCAGAAGGCGCGGGCGGCGGCCCCCTAGTCGGCCGGCGCTCTCGATTCACCGCACGGAGGCACGTCATGCTGCAACTTCGTCCAGGCTGCGAATGCTGTGACCGCGATCTTCCGGCCGACTCGGCGGATGCGATGATCTGCTCGTTCGAGTGCACGTTCTGCCGGTCGTGTGCGACGACGGTGCTCAGGCGCACGTGTCCGAACTGCGGTGGCGAGCTCGTGGCGCGCCCGCGCCGGCCCGCCGACAAGCTCGTGAAGTTCCCGGCGTCGACCGAGCGCGTTCACAAGCCGGCCGGCTGCGAGAACGTCGCCTGACGCAACCGTCGCCCCGAGCGGACACCGGACGGGGCCTGTTGCGCGGCTGGGTGCCGGTCCCGGCTCAGCGCAGAGCTTGATGCGGGAGATCGAGAGCCTTTTCGGCGAGCGTCGCGAGCATGCGCCAGAGGGGCTCCTGGTCGCGGGTCGACTGCGGGTCGTCGCCCGCGCTGTCCAGCAGCACGTAGGCGGCGCCGAGCGATTCCAGCGCTTCCAGGTCTTTGCGCATCTGATCGAGCGTGCCCTGGCCGGCCAGGCGCTGCGCGTCGGGCAGTGGCGACTCCGTCAGCTCGAGTCGAATGCGCGGGCAGAGCGCGGGAACGGGCTTGCGCTCCGCGGCGGCGAGCGCCTGGAGCTTCGGCAGCCCGGTGTCCCGCAGCCAGTCCATGCGGACGCGATTGGGATGCCAGCCGTCGCCGTAGCGCACCGCCCGGCGCAGCGCCGCGTCGCTCGAGCCGCCGATCCAGATGGGCGGGTGCGGCGAGCGGAGCGGGCGCGGCGCCGTCTGCACGTCCTGGAACGAGACGAACGCGCCCTTGTACGACGCGACGTCCTGCGTCCAGAGCGTCTTGATCGCCTCGAGATAGTCGTTCGAGATCGCGCCGCGGCGCGTGAACGGCACGCCGAGCGCCTCGAACTCTTGCCGGGCCCAGCCGACGCCGACTCCGAAAATGAAGCGGCCGCCACTCAACCGGTCGACCGTCGCGGCCATGCGCGCCGTGAGGAGCGGGCTCCGGTACGGAATGATGATCACGGTGGTGCCGAGCTCGACCCGGCGTGTGGCCGCCGCGAGCCAGCCGAGCGTGGTGAACGGGTCGTAGAGCGGCGTGGGATATTTCGCCACCACGTCCTGTGTCGGCGCCACGTGGTCCGAGATCATCACGAGGTGGTAGCCGAGCGCCTCGATGAGCGCGGTCGTGCGCGCCAGCGCGTCCGGGCTCACCCCGGGGCCCCAGTTGAGGAGGTTGACGCCGATCTTCATGGCTAGCCGATATCGGGACGGCGCTGCGCCCACGGACGCGCAGCCTCGAACGCTGCCGAGGCGCGCAGCACGGTCACGTCGTCGTACCGCCGGCCGACGATCTGCAGGCCGATCGGCAATCCCGCCTTCGTGAATCCGCACGGAACGGTGGCCGCCGGCTGGCCGGTCATGTT
>CAYVHH010000010.1:0-3707 GCA_964450175.1 uncultured bacterium
TCCCCGGGTGCTCGACGCCATGCTGGAGGACCTCGATGCCGCCGCGTGGCGTGTGAGGCCGGCGGCTACCGAGTGGGCGCCGGTCGAGATCGTGTGTCATCTCCGCGATGAGGAGGTCGAGGACTTCGGCGCGCGCCTCCGGGTGGTGCTGGAGAGCGGCGAGCGCTTCACCCCGATCGACCCGGAACGCTGGGCGACGGAACGGTGCTATCTGGACGACGACGGACCTCGAGCGCTGACGGCTTTTCGCGAGCGCCGAGCCGCGAGCCTCGACTCGCTGGTCGCCATCGCGCCGTCGCGTCTCACGACCGTGATCGGGCACGCTCGGACCGGCGGGCTATCCGGCCTGGACATTCTGGCCGCCTGGGTCGAGCACGATCGCCTGCACCTGACCCAGCTCGGCGCCACGCTCGCTCGAGCATGGGCGACCCGCTGGGCCCCGCTCCACACGGAGTACGCCGGGCCGATCCCCTACGCCGACGGTTGAGCGCGCGGCTCAGAACACCGCGAGCGGATTCGCCGGCGAGCCGGTGCCGCCGACCACGCGCAAGGGCGACACGAGCAGCATGAACTCGTCGCGCTGCTCCTCCACACAAGCCTTCGCCAGCGGCTCGAGCAGCGCGTTATCGACCAGCGCCACCCCGTAGGCGAAGATCGCGGCGTGGACCGCCCACGGGATGTCGTAGCCGATCGGCAAATGATCGAGCATGTCCCACACCAGCACGCTCACGTCGTGGTCGCGCAAGAACGGCAGGCAGGACACGTGGAGTCCGGGACGCTGCTGCTGCGTCGGGTTGAACGGACGACCGTAGGGCCGCTCCGGGTCCTGCGCTTGCCAGGCCTCGCGGCCGGAATAGACGCAGACCGCGTCGCCGGGCTCGAGCGTGATGCCGCGCTTGGTGAGGATGTCGTCGAGCTCCCAGCCGTGCACCGGCCGGTCGTGCGTGACGCAGGGAACCCCGCGATGCCGCGGCACGTCGAGCATCACGGCGCGGGTCATGATGCCTTCGGCCCAGTGCTCGACCGCGCCGAAGCGCGCGCCCTCGAACGTGATCTCTTTCTTCGGGTCGCGGCCGTTCCACATCGCGTCGTCGTCCCACGTATGACAGAGCGCGTCGATGTGCGTGGACGCGATGCCGTGGTAGTAAATGCCGTAGTAGTCGGCCGAGAAGCCACCCTTGCCGCGAGGGTGAGTCCGCATGAAGTGATGGGCCGGGATCGGATTGTTCGGCCCGGGGTCTTTCGGGAACGGCCGGCTGAGCGAGATGCTGCGCCCGGTGCGGACCAGGCGGGCGGCCGCCGCGCGCTTGGCCGGCGTGATGAGGTTGATGGCGCCGAGCTGATCGTCCTTGCCCCAGCGGCCCCAGTTGCGGCGCTCGCGGATCCAGCCGAGCACTTCCTGTTCCGTCGGTAGCTTGTGTTCGGGCATCGCGGCCTCCCTGGTGAATGTTTCCTGACGGCGCGCTATGGTATCAGGCGTGGCGGGGGAGCCCGGGGCGACGTTTTTCTCGCTGACCCCCGATCGCGTCCTGGACGCGGTCGAGGCCGGAGGACTCCGCTGCACCGGCCGCTGCCTGCCGCTTCGAGCCTTCGAGAACCGCGTCTATGAGGTGGAGCTGGAAGACGAGCGGCGGCTGGTCGTGAAGTTCTATCGGCCCGGCCGCTGGTCTCGCGAGACGATCCTCGACGAGCACGTGTTCCTGTCGGACCTGACGGCCGCCGAGGTACCGGCCGTCGCGCCGATCGACATCGGCACCGGAACGACCCTGAGCGAGATCGAGGGGATCTATTACGCCGTGTTCCCGAAGGTGCGCGGGCGCTCGCTCGACGAGCTCGACGCCGAGAATCGGCGCCGGATCGGCCGCACCATCGGCCGCATGCACGCGGTGGGCGCCTCGCGCGACGCGCCGCACCGGCCGCGCGTCGACGTGAAGCGCTACATCTCCGAGCCGCTGGAGGTGCTCCTGGCGGGCAGCTTCATCCCGGAGGGGCTGGCGTCGCGATACCGGGACGTCGCGGTTCGTATCGGCGAGGTGGCGACCAAGGTGCTCGCGACGGCGCGCGTCCAGCGCATTCACGGCGATCTACACTGGGGCAACATCCTCTGGACGCCCGACCCGTTGCTGGTCGACTTCGACGACTGTGTGGTCGGCCCGCCGGTGCAGGACATCTGGCTTCTCGCGCGCGGCAACTCCGAAGAGGCGAGAAGACTCCGCGAGGATCTGCTCGAGGGCTACGAGCTCTTCCGTGAGTTCGATCGCTCGAGCCTGGCACTGTGCGAGCCGCTCCGCGCCATGCGAATCATCTACATGTCCGGCTGGATCGCCCGGCGCTGGTCGGATCCGTCGTTCCCGCCGGCGTTTCCCATGTTCCGCAACCACAACTACTGGAACCAAGAATACGAGGAGCTCGTACAGATCGCCGAGGCGCTCGGCTGACCGAGCGCTCTACTTCCCTTTTCCGTGGCCTTTTCCCGGCCCGTCCTTACCATGACCGTCTCCTCGACCAGGGCCGTCTCCTCGACCAGGGCCGTCCCCTCGGCCGGGACCGTTCGCCATGCGAACGTCCTGATGACCCCAGCCGCGGTTGTCGTTGCCGTGCTCCTTCCACCCTCTCTTCTCTGCCCAGCTGTGCCCCCACTCGTGCTCCCAGTGCGGCGGCGCCTCGCGCTGCCACTGCTTCCAGTGCCCGGGCGGTACGTGATAGTAGCGCACCGGGACCAGCAGGACCGGGCGCGGAACGAACTGTGGCGCCACCAGAATCCACGGACCGTTGTGGGCCCGGCTCACGTGCCAGCCACCGTTGGCGAACACCCAGTACTGGCCGCCGTAGAAAAAGAAGTTGGCGGGCGCACTCGGCGCGTACTGCACGGTCGCCACGCCGGGGACGACCACCAGCGGCGGAGGGGCCGGAAGGTGGATGCCGATGTCCACGTGAACCTGGGCGCTGGCCGGCCCAGCGAAGGTGAGTACGAAAAGCGCCATCAGCGCATACCACATAGGCAACCTCGCTCGAGTTGGATGTCGACTAGAGAGAGCTGAGCACTGCGCGCGCCAGGCGCGGCAGGTCCGGATCGCGCGCGCCCATGATGAGCACGGTGTCGCCCGGTCGAGCCTCGCTCACGACCCACTGACGCACGGCCTCGTGATCGCTGGCGTAGCCGCAGTTGAGCGCCGCCGGCAGATCGTCGGCCAGCATGCGGCTCGAGATGTCCTTGGCGACGGTGCCGCCGGCGTAGAAGATCTCGGCGTAGCAGAAGCGGTCTTGTGGACGCAGCAACGTCGGGATCATCGCCTGGAGCTCGCTGCGCAGGAATCGCGCCGGGCCGAAGCCGTGCGGCTGGAAGACGGCGACGACCCGCGCCGACCCGGCCTGCGCCGTGGTCAGCGACGCGCGAATCTTCTCGCCGTTGTGCGCGTAGTCGTCGACGACGTGGATGTCACGCGCCGTGGTCCCGACCAGCTCGAAGCGGCGGGCGATACCCGGGAACCGTGCGAGCAAGCCCGCGATGGTATCGGCGTCGAGCCCGATCTCGAGCGCGACCAGCGCGGCGGCGGTGGCGTTCTCGAGGTTGTGGAGTCCCGGCTGCGGGATGTCCAGGGTCAGATCGTGGCCGCCGTGTCGGAGGACGCCGCGGGCGCGCCGCGGCCCGATGCTGACGACGCGGAGCCGCGCGTCGGCGTCCTGCGAGACGCCGTAGGTCGCGG
>CAYVHH010000011.1:0-4188 GCA_964450175.1 uncultured bacterium
CTGTTGAACACGGGGTTCTCGAGATCGCCGGTCGGCGCCATCAGGCGCGCGGTCTCCGGCATGAGCTGCATGAGCCCGCGCGCGCCCACCGGTGACGTCGCGCGCGGATAGTAGCTCGACTCCTCGCGCACGACCGCGGCGACCAGATACGGATCGATTCCCCGGCGCTGCGCGGCGTCCCGCATCTCGTCACGCCACGCGTACGGATAGAACATCTCCCAGAACGCGCGCGGCAAGGTCGGGTCACCGGTAGCCGCCAGCGACTGGAAATGCCGGCGCATGATGCGCAGCGCCATGTGATAGCGCTCCGCCTCGATGTACACGCCCGCCATCCCGTAGAGCCGAACCGGGTCGCTCACCGCGCCCTGGACGGCGTCCTCCAGCTCCGCGGCGGCCTCGTCGACGAGGTTGATCCGTCTCAGCAGCACGACCCGCGCGAGGCCCGCGTCATCGGTCAGCGCCTCGCGAGGCTCCGCTGGCAGCACGATCTGTCCGGGGACGCCGCCCTCTCGCGCGCGGCCGAGGCGGCCGGCCGCGAGCATCCCGTAGTAGCTCCGGGGCGCCTCCGCGAGGATCTTGTTGTACAGGTCCGCGGCGCCCGCGGCGCCCGCTTGCTCGCGCGCGCGGCCGGTCCAGTAGAGCGCGGGCATCCGGTAGGCGCCGGCGCTCCCGAGCTCGGCTAGGCGCGTCCAGCTCTTCTGGGCGCCGTGCGCGTCGCGCTTGGTGTAGGCGAGCCAGCCGAGCCGCCAGAGGGACGCGGCCGCGGCTTCACGGGTCGGGAATTGCGCGGCGACCGCGCGGTAGGCGGTGATCGCGTCGGCCTCACGGTTGACATCCTCGAGCACGCGAGCCCTCAGGTAGAGGACTTCGGCCTTCTCCGCCTCGGTACCCGTCCCGGCAATCCCGTCGAGGGTCGTGAGCGCCCGGCCCGGATCCTTCGCGCGCACGTACAGCCGGGCCTGCTCGAGCTTGAGCGCCAGGCGTCGCTCGGCGGGCGAGCGATCGATCAGGAGCCCCAGCGCGCGGACCGCCACGTCGTAGCGCCGGAGGTTCCGGGAGGCGTCGACGACCACGCGCAGCGCGCGCGTCACGACGGCGCCCTCCTTGGTGTCGTCGACGATGCTCTGCGCCTCGCTCATCGCCACGTCGGGTACGTTGGCGCGGAGCAGCCGCTCGGTGCGGGCGACGCGCTGGGTCGCCGTCAACGGCGGCAGGCGCACCCCCCCGGCCTGCAGCACGGCGATGCGATCGCTCGCGCCGTCGGCGTAGCCGCTCGCCGGCGTGAGGAGCCGGACATCCCGGTAGGTCAGCGCCGCGGCGTCGAGCTGGCCGAGCGCCTCGGCAGTCTGTGCGAGCAGATAGAGCGCGTCAGGCAGCTCGGGCGCGTCGGGATACGTGTTGATCAATCGCACCAGCACCGACTGCGCCGACCCATCCTGATCGGCGCGCAGATCGAGTGTGGCCGCCAGCAGCAGCGCGCGCGGCGCCAGACGGCTCTTCGGATAGCGGTCGACGACGCTCAGCGCGGCCGCGCGCGCGGCGGCGAGATCGTCGCCGCGCGAGAGCGCCTCGGCCAGCAGGTAGCGGACGTGATCGCCGATCACGCTGTCCTTGGCCGCATCGGTGCTGAACTCGCGAATCAGCGGGTCGACGTCGCCGACCTGATAGGCTTCGACGGCGGCCGCCCACGTCCGCTGGGGCTCGTCGGCACCCGGCGCCTCGGATTCCGCCACGACCGCGACCGGCGCCAGCAGTACGGCGGCGACCAGCAGCACCCGCAACAGCGTGGCGTCGCGCGTCGCCCGCCACGTGAACGCGATCCGCTGCAGCGCCGTCAGATTCGAGAGCACGGCGAGGAGCCAGAGCGCCGGCTCGAGCAGGTCGAGCAGCGCGCCGGCGATCAGGCAGATCATGCGCTCCGGACGCTCCATCATGCCCACGGTGCAGCGCACGCCGATCGACTCGGCGCGCGCCTTGGTGTAGCTCACCATCATGGAGCCGATCAATCCGGCCATCGCGACGATGGCGCCGCGCAGGTGAGCCATGTGCGCATAGAGCATGACGATCCCGAGCAGCACCACCAGGTCGGAGTAACGATCGATCACCGAGTCGAGAAAGGCGCCGAACGCCGAGACCTGGCCGGACGCCCGGGCCAGCGAGCCGTCGAAGAAGTCGCAGAGCCCGGCCAGGATGAGGAGGACCCCGGCGGCGCGGACGCGGGCGGCGATGAACGCCGTCGCGGCCAGGAGGCTCACGCCGAGCCCGATGAGCGTCAGGTGATTGGGCCGCAGGTGGAGCCGCCGATAGAGCGCGAGCCCGATCGGGTCGATCCAGCTACGCACGGGCTCTCGGTAGCGGCCGAGCATCGTCAGATCGGCTGGACGAGCGCCCGCTCGAGCGCGTCGCGAACGCGCCCGAGCGCGTCCGAATCCTCGACCTTTCGACCCTGGCCGTCGTGGACGTAGAACGTGTCGACCGCGTGATCGATCTCGGTCGCGATCCGCGCGGTCGCGATGTCCAGGCCGAGCTCGGCGAGCGTCTTCGTGACCAGATAGAGCAGGCCCAGACGGTCGGGGCACTTCACCTCGAGCACGGTGTAGTCGTCGGAGAGGTGATTGTCGAGGGTGATCTTGACGGAGCCCACGGCTCCGGCCGCGGCGCGTCCGGCCGCCCGCCGCTTCTCGAGCAAGGCCGCCACCTGCGCGTCGCCCGTCAGCACCATGCGCAGGGCGTCCAGGGTCCGGCCCCAGTACGCCGGCGACGTCACGGCATCGCCGCTCGGATCGTTCACCTGGAACGTGTCGATCGCGATCCCGTCGCCGCGCGTGTGGATCTGGGCGGAGATGATGTTCACCCCCTGCGACGCGAGCGTGCCGGCGATCAGCGAGAAGAGTCCCGGCAGATCGCGGGTGACCACCACCAGGTCGGACGAGCCGAGATCCGGGTGGTGGAAGAGCTCCGTCACCACCGAGGCGTTGTTGAGCTGCTGGAGCATGCTCAGGTGCTCGGCCATCCGCTGGACGCCCGTCGTGGCGAGGTAGCGCTCGGACATCATCGCGAGATGCGCCTTGACCGCCTGCGCCGGCACGTCGTCGCCGACCGCCAGCCGCAGGCGTTCGGCGAGCTGCGTCCGGCTCGGGCGCTCGCTGCGGCCGCCGGTGAGCCTCGCGAGCGCTCGCCGGTAGAGCTCGTGCAGGATCGTCGCCTGCCACGGGGTGAGGACCCCGGGGCCCACCGCCTTCATGTCGGCCCACGTGAGCAGATAGAGCATCCGGAGGCGCTGCGGGTCGCCGGCGGTCGCCGCGAAGTCCGCGATCGTCTTCGGATCGTCGATGTCCCGGCGCTGGGCGATGTGCGACATCGTCAGATGGTGCGCCACCAGGAACTCGACGAGCGCGCCGTCCTCGGGGGCGAGCTCCAGGCGCGTGACGAGCTCGCGAATCAGCGGAATGCCCTTCGCGACGTGCCCGTGCCCCCTGGCCTTGCCGACGTCGTGCAGCAGCATCCCGAGCATGAGGAGCTCGGGCTTCTCGACCTCGCTCAGCACCTGCGCGGCGCCCTCCGACTCGGCGGACTGGCCGGGGGCCAGCGCCTCGAGATGCTCGACCGCCAGGAGCGAGTGCTGGTCGACCGAGAACTTGTGGTAGACGTCGTACTGCACCAGGCACGTCAGCGCGCCGAACTCCGGCAGGAATCGTCCCAGCAGCCCGAGCTCGTGCATCTCCCTGAACGTCTGCGCCACCCGCCCCCACATCCGGCAGATGTCGAGGAACAGGTCGCGCACGGCCGCCGATCGCTGGAACGAGCCGTCGGCGAGATACAGCGAATCCTCGAGCGCGCGCTCGAGGTCGAGCGACAGCTCGCAGCCGAGCCGATGCAGGTGCCAGAAAACCTTCATGAGCCGCGTGGGCTCGGCGCGCAGTGGGCCCGAATCCCGGTCGGCCAGATGGAGCTGGCCGTCGAAGAACACGAGCCCGTCGGCCAGCGCCTGCTGCCGCTGACGCCGCCCGGCCGAACCGCGCCGCGACAGGGTCTCCTGGCAGCGGGCGATCAGCCTGCTGTTTCTCGGTAAGGTCGAGGTTCTCGAAGAGTACGACCGCGACATCCGGTCGGTGAACCTCATCATCAAGGTTCCCGCGGTCGTGCGCCTGCTCCGCGCGTTTCGCCGGCACGCACGCCCGGTGAAGT
>CAYVHH010000012.1:0-2809 GCA_964450175.1 uncultured bacterium
CGCCGACGTCGATACCGAACATGCCCGTGAACCAGCGGTCCTCGCTATAGCACTGATGCACCATGTGCTCGCGGAACGTGCGATCGCGCGCCAGGTTCGGGTGCGGTCGGACGTCGAGGTCGGCGTCGTCGAACATCGCCCATACCGAGAGGGTCTTGAGCCGCTCGCTCGCGTAAGTGTCGACGAGGAACGCGTAGTCCATCGGCCTCGAGCCTCCGTCAGAACGGGGGCGGCGTGCCCTCCGGGAGCGGCGAGTCGAACGCGAACAACACGCCCGCGATCAGGCGATACTGGCCGGCGAGCGTTACCAGCTCCATGAGCCCGGGCATCCCGAGCTCGGCCTTCACCCGATCTTGAAGATCCTGAGGAATCGACTCGTACGCGAGCACGTGCTGCACGACGCGGGCCGCGCGCGCGTAGCGCGCCGGGATCGTCGAAAGATCCCCGCGCGTCCGGATGCGCTCGATGACGTCGTCGGGCAGCTTCTCCGTCCGCGCGATCCGGGCGTGCGCGACCCACTCATAGGCCTGGCTGACCGAGCGCGCGGTGATCAGGATCGCCATCTCGCGGATGTCGCCGGGCAAGGTGCCGCCGAATCGCAGGTACTCGCCGAGGTCGCCGACCTTCTCGGCCAGCGCCGGATGGTGCATCAGCGAGGCGAACGGGCCCCCCTTCATCTGGCCGCGCTTGGCGGTGATCTTGTCGTAGACGCGCCGGGCGTCGGGCGACAAGGTGCTGAGCGGATCGGGCAGTTTGGCCATGAGCTCTCTCTCCGTGGATTCTCGCGAGCTATCCCGCGACCCAGCCGTACCAGTGATGGCTCGGGGTCGCTCCCTCATCGAGATACGCCATCTTCATGCGCGTCAGGTAGTCCTTCGGGATCTCGTGGCGCTTCGCGGCCACGTCGACGCCGAACACGCGGGCCGCGTTCAGTCCGAAGATCTGCTCCTTGGCCGCGCGTGTCAGCGGCGCGTAGCCGTGCTTGTCGATCAGCGCCGCCGGAATCTCGAACCGCCGGAAGGCATCGATCTGCCACTGCGGCGTGCCGTACCAGATCGAGTCCGTGCCCCAGAGCACGTGATCGACCCCGAACGCGTCGACGAGCTGGCCGAGCAGATGCGCGCACGCGGTGGGATTGGTGGTCACGAGCTGGCCGAACGTCGAGCCGAGCTCCATGTAGATGTTCGTCAGACCCGCCTGCTTCTTCATCTGACAGAACTCGGTCGTCCACGGCACGTCACCGGTGGGCTTGCCCGCCGACACGCTGAGCAGCCCCGCGTGGTAGACGAGGAAATCGATGTCGGGGAAGTCCCTGGCCGCCTTGATCAGGTCGCGCGGATGGTTGTAGTCCGCGACCGGACCGAGCGGCAGGCCCTTGTGCACGCAGAACCGGCGCACGCCCGACTTGCGCACCCGCTCGAGCATGGGATAGGCGACCTTCTCGTCGTCGAGGAACCAGCCGTGCTCGAAGCCCTTGGCGGCCGCACCGGTGTACGCCTTCCAGGCGTCGACCTTGAGCGTGGCGGCTTGCTGATCCATGAAGTCGAGATCGGCCTGGCCGAGCTGCGGCGAGACGAGCCCATGGGCGAGCATCCGCTGCGACTGAGTGACGCGGTTGATCTCGTCGCGAATGTGCGTCATCTCCTTCGGCGGGACGACCGCGTCTTGCGGATACGGCCCGGGCGGCGTCGAGATGAGGCCGATCGCGGTCTCGCTGTCGAGGAAAACCTCCTTGACCATGTTCTCCCAGGCCAGATCGGCCATGGTTCCGCGATCGGACTCGAGCTTCGGATTCAGCCGGCGCGAGCCTCGGCGAAGCCCGAGCAGCGCGCCCTTCGACACGGCGCCCCGGCGGCTCGCCTCGGCATTGGTCGGGTCGTAGTGCGCGCTGACGTAGTGCAGCTGCACGTCGAAGATGAAGACCGGCGCGCCGCTTCGCTCCTGGAACGCTGCCGCATCGGCCGCTTCCACCGGGAGCACGTCGAAAAAGCGGCCGAAGACCGCGTTCATCGCCAGCAGCGAGGCCGCCATCCCGCCGCTTCGGCTCAGGAACTGCCGTCGGCTCAGCCCGAGCCGCGGCGCCAGGCGCCCGGCCTCGGCGAGAATCCGATCTTCGACGCGCCGCTGCGCGGGGGTTTGCGGGATCGGAGGAAACTCCTCGTTGGACACGAGCCGCGTCGGGATCGGGACCGCGGTGGAGAGTCCTCGGCGCATCCAAGGCCCGACGCGAAAGCGGTAGCGATTCTGAGCCGTCATGGCGGTCTCCTGGCTAGGGGGGTCGCCGTCACAGTCGCTTCTTCGAGCCCTGCTTGACGCGCTCGCCGAGCGTGAGCCCGAATCCGTCGCCTCGTTTCGGGCTCTGCTGCATGTACGCTCGCGTCTCGGCCTGCTCCTCGCGCGCGAGCGCCTGGGCGTGCGAGAGACGAATCCGACGGCCGCCCTCCTCGATCGCGAGGACGAGCACCTTGATCTCGCTGTCGACCGGAAAGGTCTTGCGCGCGTCGGCGCCGCGGCTCATGGAGAGCTCTGTCGTCGGCACGAGCCCGGTCTGACCCGGCCCGAGCCGCACGAACACCCCGAACGACTCGTGCCGCTCGACGGTGCCGATGAGCACCGCGCCCACCTCGACGCGCGACTCCATCTGCTGCCCGAGCTCGGCGCCCTCGGGCGCCAGCGCGAGCGCGACACGCCGCTTTTCCCGATCGATGTTGATGATGAGCACGGCGACCTCGGCGCCGGCGGCCGCGGCTTCGCGCATGGCGCCCTGACGGCTCCGCGGTATCTCGGTGATGTGCAGGAGGCCGTCCAC
>CAYVHH010000013.1:0-2545 GCA_964450175.1 uncultured bacterium
GAGCGCGGTCCCGTAGGGATCGCGCGCCGCGAGCAGATCCGGATCCGCGAGCAGGTCGAGCTGGAGCGCGGTCGGAAACACCGCGAAGTTCTCGTAGAAGAGATTTCGGGGACCGGGCTCCAGGCCCACGAAGGTCCGGACCGCGTAGCGGCGGAGCCGCCGCGGCAGCCGTCCAAGAGATCCGGCGATCGTCCGGCGCAGGCTCGTCGGCGCCATCCGGCCGTAGACCCGGCCGAGGCGGTCGTTCCAGTGCGTGGTGCGATAGCGGTGATAGCCGAGGAACAGCTCGTCGGCGCCCTCGCCGGTCAGCACCACCTTCACGTCCTCGGCGGCGAGGCGCGACACGAAGTAGAGCGGCACGCTCGACGTGAACGCGATCGGCTCGTCCTCGTGCCGGATGAGCCGCGGGAGCGCCTCGAAGAACTCGCTCGACGTGACGACGACCTCGCGGTGCACGGACTTGACGGCCCGCGCGACCAGCTGCGCGTAGCCGAGCTCGTTCGCGTCGGCGTCGGGCAGGCCGACCGAGAACGTGCGGATCGGCTCTCGCACCATCCGCGACATCAGTCCCGCGAGCGCGCTGGAGTCGAGGCCGCCGGACAGGAAGAGCCCGAGCGGCACATCGCTCATGAGATGGCTCTTCACGGCGGCTTCGAGCCCGGCGCGGACCTTGCCCGCGGCCTCGAGCGGCGTCATGCCGTCGCCGTCCACCTCGGCGGGCAAGGCCCAGTAACGGCGCTGTCGCACGCCGTCGTGAGCCGACCAGGTCAAGGTCCGCCCGGGCAGGAGCTTCGTCACGCTCTTGAAGAAGGTCTCGGAGCCCGCCACGTAGCGGGTGGCCAGGAACTCGGGCACGATCGCGGTGTTGAGCGCCGGCGCCACCGCGCCGCCGGCGAGGATCGCCTTGATTTCCGAGGCGAAGACCAGCTCGCGGTCGGTCAGCGCGTAGTAGAGCGGCTTGATGCCGAGGCGGTCACGCGCGAGGAGCAGTCGCTGTCGCGCCCGGTCCCACACCGCGAACGCGAACATGCCCTGCAGGCGCTCCACGCAGCGCTCGCCTTCCTCCTCGTAGAGATGCACGATCGTTTCGGTGTCGCTGCGGGTGCGGTAGCGGTGCCCGCGTGCCTCGAGCCACGGACGGAGCTTGGCGTGGTTGTAGATCTCGCCGTTGAAGACGACCCACACGCTGCCGTCCTCGTTGGGCATGGGCTGGGCGCCGCCCTCGACGTCGATGATCGCGAGCCGCCGAAACCCGAGCCCGACGCAGCCCTCGGTCCACAGCCCCTCGCCGTCGGGCCCGCGATGCCGCAGGACGTCGCGCATGATCTTGAGCCGCGTCTCGTCGACGGGCTCGAGCGGATTCAGGCCGACGATGCCGACGATGCCGCACATGGCGTCAGCCCGCCTTCGGCGCGCGTTGCAGGTGGTCGCAGGACGGAGGCTCCGCCGGCCGGCGCGCGACCGTCGGTCGCTCGGCGAGCACGCGCCGGCCCGACGCCAGGGCGGTCACGGACCGGCGGATCGCGTCGACGAATCCGCTCGCCGTCATGAAGCGCGCGTCCCGGCGCCCGAGCATGGCGATGAGCTGTCGCAGCCGCGGCGCCGTGCGCGACAGGTTCACGTAGTGGCGCGCCACCCGCGTCGGCCCCAGGCCCGGCACGCGCGGCTGGCCCGGATCGAACTCCCAGGAGTGCAGGTACATGAGATAGGAGCCGCGGTGCGCGATCGCGCGGCTCACGAGCGAGCGGAAGAGCGCCGCCGGGTAGAGCCGGAAGTAGCCGCCGCCCGACACCGGAAGCGCCAGGCCACCCACGTGCTCCACGGGCAGCTCGAGCTCGACCATCCTCTCGCCGGCCGCGTAGACGCCCGGCGCGATCGACGGACCCAAATCGGCGAGCCGGCCGTAGCGATCGTGCAGGCTGAATGGATGGTGGCTCGAGTCGTAGCGGAAGCCGCAGTCTTCCAGAATCGCCAGGCGCTCGCGATCGATGCTGAACGACGGCGCGCGATACCCGACGACCTCCCGTCCCCCGATCTCCTCGAGAATCTGCTTGGCCCGGACCACGTCGTCGCGGAACCGCGTCGGCGTGAGCTGCATGGGCAGGACGTGGCCGTAGCCGTGGCAGGCGATCTCGTGACCGCCCGCGGCGATCTCGCGGACGAGCTCGGGCTCGCGTTCCGCGACCCAGCCGAGCACGAAGAAGGTCGAGCGGATCTCGTGCTCGGCGAGCAGGCGGAGCACCCGGCGCGTGGCGTCGGCCACCCGGCGAGGGATCGCCTCCCAGCTCTCGAGCGGAAAGAGCGGGCGGAGGTTCTCGACCTGGAACCAGTCCTCGACGTCGAAGGTCAGCAGTGCGGGAATCATACGAGGCGGTACCCCATGAGGCGGAACCGGGCCGCCTCGGCGCGCCCCGGGAAGGAGTGGTACTGGTCCCGGGACCGGTCCATGGCGACGGGCTCCACGGTGCCCGTCTGATAGCGCTCGAGCAGCTCGACCAGCGCGTGAGCGCCCTCGCGCTTCATCTTCCGAATCACGAAGTCGAGA
>CAYVHH010000014.1:0-8726 GCA_964450175.1 uncultured bacterium
CCAAGTCGTCATTCGGCGCTATCTCAACGGCACGCATGCGATCTGGTGGGGCACCCGGTGCCTCGGGCGCTACTCACCGAGCGGCCAGCGCGTGGCGCCCGCCGCGGCCTGAGCGGTCATGTCACGTGTCAAACAGCAGCGGCCAACTCACTTGCCATCAATACCGGCCCGGCGTGCCGACGACCACCGTCGCCTGAAACTTGACATTGTGCGGGCCGGGTGGGGAAATTGGGCAGCCCAGGTGAAGAATCCGAAGAAACCAAAGAATTCGCTCCCGCGAGCGTCGCTGACGACCGGGCAGGCCGCCGCGCACTGTCAGGTCTCGACGCCCACCCTGAAGACCTGGATCCGGGAGGGGCGGCTGCGCGCCTTCAAGACACCCGGCGGCCACGCGCGGATCGCGGTCGCGGAGTTCCAGCGGTTCCTCAAGCGACACCGGATGCCGACGTATCCGGTCCCGGCGCCGCCCACGGGCGTGCTGATCGTCGACGACGAGCCTCAGGTCGTGGAGATGCTCGTAGAGTTCCTCACGCACCATCCGCGCGGCTTCAAGATCGAGACGGCGAGCGACGGCTACGAGGCGCTGATCAAGCTGGGCTCGCTTCGGCCGGCACTCCTGATCCTCGACGCGATGATGCCCAAGCTGGACGGCATCGAAGTCTGTCGTCACCTGAAGAGCAACCCGGAGACGCAGACCATCCGGATCCTCGGGGTCACGGGCCACCCGGAGGTCGCTCCGGCGCTCCAGGCGGCCGGCGCCGATCGGGTGCTGACCAAGCCTCTGGCGCTCGACGAGGTCGAGAGCTATCTGAGCGGCATCGTCGAAGAGCGATGACGGTCCGGCGGCGCGCCTCAGCCCGTCAGGTTGGTTTCCAGCTCGCGGATGCGGCGCGTGAGATTCACGAGCATCTTCTGCGTCAGCTCCGGGACCTCACGCAAGAGCTGCCAGAAATTCACGCGGCTGATCACCAGCACGCGCAGGTCCGTCTCGGCCTTCACGGTGGCCGAGCGCGGCTCGCCGTCGAGCAAGCTCATCTCGCCGAAGAACTCGCCAGGCCGGAGACGATGGCGCTTGTGCATCGAGAGCGTCACGAGCGCCGTGCCATCGATGATGATGAAAAACTCGTCGCCGGGCTCGCCCTGACGCGTGAGGATCGTGCGCTCCGGTACCTCGACGACCTTGGCGATGTCGGCCACTGCGCGCAGCTGGCGCAGGCTGCAGGCCTCGAAGATGGGGACGCGCTCGAGGTACCTGATCTTCTCCTCGCGCGCCGTCCGGAAGCCCTCGAAGTCGCCGATCAGTCTCATGACGGCTTCGTCTCCTTCGTCGCATAGCTGACCGCCAGTCCGGCGCCGGCGTCGGACTGGATGCCGTAGGGCGGCACCGGATAGCGCAAGCCGTTCCGGTCGAGCGCCGCCAGGCCCTCGAGCGCCTTGGGCAGAAAGCTCGGCGGGATCGCCATCAAGAGCTCGTCGTCCGCCACCCCACCGTAGCGTCGCTCGGCGTAGCACGGAATCGTCAGGGCGGGCTCTCCGGTCTTGAGCGCCTTGCCCCAGGAGTCCGCGCACGCCGATTCACCGACGGACGTGAAGCTGAGCTTGCGGTATCCCGTCCACTGAAGCCCGTTGATGAGGAAGATCATCTGGCCCGGCGTGCCGTAGACGAGACAGATGTCGGGCGGATCGAGGCGGCCGGCGGTGAGCGGCGACACCGCCATCGCCTTGTAGCGCCCGTACGGCACGCAATCCATCGCGTGCTGGTGGCGGCTCGCATCCTCGACGGTCTTGAACCAGACGCCGGCCATGCGCTTGCCCGAGAGCCACTCGTCGTCCTGGGGCGAGAGTCCGATGACGGCGCCGCACTGGGCGCCGATGAGATCGGCCATCGTGATGCCGACCGTCCAGCCGAGCTGGCGCGCCTGCGCGACGATCTGATCGGTCGTGTGCTTGGCGCGCGGCCGGCGGATCTTCGGGATCGCCTCCATCGCCTCGACCGTCTCGAAGAGCTTCATGCCGATCGGAATCGAGCGCAGCCGAAGATACCGGTTCAGGCCGTCGACGATCGCGTTCCAGTCATACGCTTGCATGACACGCTCCACTCAGTTGACCAACTATAGCGTACTGATGACGCGGCTCCGAAGCACTGCGCCCGCGGGCCGCTCGCCCTAGTGTCCCCTCAGCCGCTCGATGTCCCGACGCTCCCGCTTGGTGGGACGGCCGGCGCCGGGCTCCCGCCGTGGCGGCGGCGCGTGGCGTGGACGCGGAGGCTCGGGCGGCGTCAGATCTTCGAAGAGCGCCTTCGCGACCTCGGCCGATCCGCGTCGGTCGTCCACGGCGGCGACCTTGAGGATGCGACGGCGCCCTCGCGGCAACGTCACCCTGATGAGATCTCCGGTCCGGACCCGTCGAGCCGGCTTGGCGGCCTCGTCGTTGACGTCCACTTTGCCGCCGTCACACGCCGCGCCGGCCAAGCTGCGCGTCTTGAACACACGAGCCGCCCAGAGCCACTTGTCGACACGCAGCGAATCGAGCGAGGCTTGCACGCGGAGACGGTATCATAGCGGCAAAGGAGCCCAGAGAATGACACGGTTCGCCGTGCCGGTGATCGTGATGATGTTGACGGCCGTCGCATGGGCCGCAGACGTCGTCGTGATCGAGGACTGGAAGGCCCAGAAGCTCGGCGCGAAGGGCATTCCTGACGGCTGGCTGGGGGGACAGACCTGGGGCCTTCCGCAACACGACATGACCGTCGAAGAGAACGACGGCCAGCGCGTCCTGCATCTGAAGAGCAAGATCGAAAGCTCGACCATCCGGAAGGAGATCAAGGGCAAGGTCAATCTCAAGGAGACACCGATCCTCGAGTGGACGTGGAAGGGCGTCGTCCTGCCGACGAACGCCGACTGTCGGAAGAAGAGCGCGGACGACCAGGCGGCCCAGCTCTACGTCGTGTGGCCGCGCTTCCCCGAGGCGGTCCGCTCACAGATCATCGGCTACATCTGGGACACGACCGCGCCGGCCGGCACCGTCGTGAAGAGCGAAAAAACGGGGACCGTCACCTACGTCGTCGTGCGGTCGGGCTCGGCCGACCTCGGCAAGTGGCTGACCGAGCGGCGCAACGTAGCCGAGGACTACCGGAAGATCTACGGGACTGCGCCGGACAATCCGGGCGTCATCTCGGTGGCCATCGACTCCGACGACACGTCCTCGTCCGCTGAGTCCTTCTTCGGCTCGATCCTCTTCAAGAAGCCGTAGCAGCGCTCGGCGCCGCGAATAACGCTCTAGCGGAGGTCGCCGACGAGCTGGGGCATCGCCGCCGCGAGCTCGGAGGCGGTGGCGGTGGCGGCGGCGTTGACCGCGGCCAGCAGCGCGCCGTTCATCACGCGCATGTACCACTGACCGGCATCGGATTCGACGAACTGCACGTACTGGTCGAGCTCGTCGTCCGAGAGATCCCGATACGCGAGGAGCATGCTCACCATGCACGCGCGCCGCATGTCCTCGAGCGTCCGGTTGCGCGCCTGCGCGATCTGCTTGTCGAGCTGCCCGAGGCTCAGGCCGGCCACGGCCGGCAGACCAGGCTGGAAGGCCACCGTCAGGCTTCGGACGATCGCGACCGTCACGTCGACCGTCGTCTCCGATGCGCCGCCGCCCGTATCCAGCCGGTCGATCAGCTCAAGGCGCCGCGCCGACGGACGATTCCGCGCGAGATCGGCGACCGCCTCCGCACCGCCGGCGGGGATGAGCGCAGCCAGCTCCTGCCCGGTGATCCGCCTCGCGAGCGGCGAGTCGTACCAGGCGAGCGCCTTCTGCAGGCGCCCGGATCCAAGGTCGCGCTGGAATTCGGCCTTGATCCTTGCGTGGAGGGTATCGGGTGAGAACCGCTCGGCCACGATCCGATCGATCGCCAGACGGTCCTGGTTACTCTGCCTGCGGTGGGCCCGCAGGAACTGCGCGCGGATGCCCGCCGTGAGGCTATCGAGCTGAACCTTCAGCCCGGAGCTCTGCAGGAGATCGTCGAGTGCGCGGGCCTCGCCCTGATGGTCGGGCTGGGCGACGATCCGGTCGCCTCGATCGCGCTCCACCGTGGCCGCCGCCGCGACTCCGCTCGACGCGAGCATCGCTCCGACCACCACCGCCATCGCTGAGCCACGAGCCATCTCGGTGTCCCCCTTGGCGCGACGTCCCCGCTCTGCAAGGGGAAATTGCATAAGCAGTGCCTGAACACCGTCTTCTGAATCGCTTCCATATCAATGCATTGCGTCGCCCCTTCGTGACGGCTACCGGTCAAGAAGGGGTCGATGCGATGGATTTACCCACTTTTTTGGACGCTAGATCGCCAGCGCGTATCCATCACGACGCGGGTCGGCGCCGGCCGTCAGGGCCCCGGATTCGGGGTCACGGACGATGCCCTGCCCCCCGCCGACGATCCACGACCAGTCGTCGATCGTGTTGACCTCGTGCCCGCGCTGGGCGAGGCCGGCACGCGTCTCGGCTGAGATCCTCGACTCCGCGTCGACCAGCCGATCGCGATACACCCGGACGCGCGGCGCCTCGATCGCCTCCTGAATGTTCATACCGAACTCGAGGACGTTGAGAAGCATCTGGGGCGTGGTCTGGAGGATGCCGTACGACCCGGGCGTGCCCACCGACACATGGAAGGTGTCGTCGCGGAAGACCTGGGTGGGCGACATCATGGTGCCCGCCTTCCGGCCGGGGCGGACGACGTTCGGCGACGCGGGGTCGCGGTCCATCCATTTGAGGATGTTGTTGAGCACGATCCCGGTGCCGGGCACGGCGAAGCCCGAGCCGAATGGCACCCCCAGGGTCTGGGTCACGGACACCACGGTGCCCGAGCCATCCGCACACGCAAAGTGGGTGGTCTGCTCGTTCATGAAGCGCGCGGGATGGCCCTCCGCGATCTGGCCGGCGAGCTTCTGCGCATTGTGGCGCTCGCCCTCGCTGACCGCCGCGCGCTTGCCGTCGATCCGCGCGCGCTGGGACGCCGCGTACGTCTTGGACAGGAGCCCGGCGATCGGGACGCCATCGCCGTAGGCATAGGCCAGGCGGTCCGCGGACCCGAGCTTCACCGCTTCGATCAGATGATGGAGGTAATCGACCGAGTTGTGCCGGAAGCCCTTGAGGTCGTAGCCCTCGAGGATGTTGAGCGTCTCGAGCATCTGGAACGCCGAGAACGGCGGCGGCATCGAGAACACCCGGCAGTCGCGATAGGTAATCGTCGCGGGCTCCCGCCACTCCGGAGCGAAGGCGGCCAGGTCGCTTTCTCCGAGCCATCCGCCCGCCTCCCGCACCGCCCGCGCGATCGCGCGCGCGATGGGCCCGCGGTAGAACACCTCGGCGCCCCCCTCGGCCACCTGGCGGAACGTCGATCCGAGCTCCTTGTACGTCACGATGCCGCCGGGTCGTGGCCCCCCGTTGCCGAGATAGAGGCGCTGGGCCTCCGGAGAGCGGGCGAGCGTCTGGCGCGCGCCCTCGATGAATTCCACGCTCTTGAACGTGAGCGGGACGCCGTTCTCGGCGAGCGAGATCGCCGGCGCCAGCACCCGTGCGCGGTCCATCGACCCGAAGCGCTCGAGCGCGGCGAGCCAGCCGCCGAGATTGCCGGGCGTGGCGCACGATTTCGGTCCTCCGGCCAGCTCGTCGTCCGTACAGGCGGCCGCGTTCGCGGCCGCGGGCGAGCAGCCGATGAAATCGAGCACATGGCGCTCGCGGCCGCGCGAGATGAGCATGAGCCCGATGCCGCCGGCGCTCGACATGAACGGCTCGACGACATTCAGGGTCGAGCCGACGGCGACCGCGGCGTCGACCGCGTTGCCGCCGGCCAGCAGCATCTGGATGCCGGCCATCGAGGCGAGCGGATGCGCCGACGTGACGACACCGCGAGTCCCCATGACGCTCGGGCGGAAGGCGTTCCGATGTGGTGGCATGTGACCTCCCCTTTGGCGAGCTTTATAACACCGGCCGTTCGTTGAGATGGACGAGACGCCAGGTCATGTCGATCCGCTCGAGAACCGTGAGGGCGCCGTAGTCCTGACCCATCGCGAGCAAACGCCCGGGCGGCAGCCCGAGCGCCCGGCAGAGCAGGGCGCGATTCGTGCCGCCGTGCGCGACGATCGCGATCGCTTCACCACGGTGAGCGCCGGCGAGCGATTCGAACGCAGGCCATGCGCGCGCTTCGAGGTCCGGCACGCTCTCCCCGTCGGGAAACGGGAACGTGCCGACGTTCGCCATCCACTCGGCGAATTGCTCGGGCTCGGCCCGCTGGATCTCCGCGGCGGTCAAGCCCTCCCAGCGGCCCATCGCCATCTCGCGCAGCGCCGGGACGCTCGTCGGGCTGAGCGCGTGCGGCACGCCGATGATCTCGCCGGTTCGTCGCGCGCGCGTCAGATCGCTCGAGTACAGGGCAGCCAGCTTCACCGGCGCGAGACGGACGGCCTGCGCGGCGCTCTGGCGCTCGCCCGTCGGCGACAACGGCACGTCGAGGTGGCCGATGAATCGCCGCGTCTCGGCGAGCACCACTTCGCCGTGGCGGAGCAAGTAGATCAACGTGCCAGGTGCGACCACGCCGACACGGTGAGGAGCCCCGCCAGCTCCGCGATCTCGATCGCGGCGCCGAGCACGTCCCCGGTGATGCCGGAGATTCGCCCGGCGAAGAACCGCGTGACCACCAGCGCGCTCACCACGGAAACGACCACGACGACGATGCCAAGGCCGCGAAGCGCGACGATGGCGACGACCAGCGCGATCGAGAGCGCGATCGGCGCGGCCAGCACACCCACCGCCGCGCCGAACGCCGCGCCGACACCCTCGGGTTTCGCCGGGGAGAACAGACGGGCCAGCAGGGGCGGCGTCGCGCGCGCGACGGTCGGCACGACCAGGAGCGCGCGCACGCGGACGCTCGGGGGCATCTCGGTGATGGCCGCGATCTCCAGCAGCAGAAGAAGGATGAGGCCCAGCACCCCGAACGCGCCGATCCGGCTGTCGCGCATGATCGCCAGCCGGTGCTCGGCGTCGTGCCCTCCGAGCCCGTCGAGACAATCGGCGAGCCCGTCGAGATGCAGACCGCCCGTGAGCAGCTTCCACACTGTTACGGTGATTAACCCGGCCAGGAGTAAGGGGAAAATTACCTGAGTCACGCGGTCGGTGCCCGCGAGGATCACGCCGATCCCGAGGCCGATTACTGGAAACCAGGGGGCGGAGCGCCCGAGCGCGTCGGCGCGCGACCGTACTCGACCGGGCAGCGGCACGATCGTCAGGTATCGCGCGGCGACGACGAGGCCCGTCACGCCGCGAATGCTAGCACGTTCTGCTTGACGCCCCCGGCGGCCCGAGGAGACAATTTCTCAGAAGCGACTCACCTCGAGCGCAAGAAAGGCCCTCATGAGCATGACCAGCGTGGCCCAGAAGTGGGTTTCCGAGGCCGCCGGCCTGACTCAGCCCTCCCGCGTCGTCTGGTGCGACGGATCCAAGGCCGAGTACGACGCCCTGATCGAGGCCATGCTGCAAGACGGCACGCTTCTGCCGTTGAACCCGAAGACGTACCCGAGTTGCTACCTGCACCGCAGCCACCCCTCGGACGTCGCGCGCACGGAGCAGCTCACCTTCATCTGCTCGCGCGAGAAGGATGCGGCCGGCCCCACCAACAACTGGATCTCGCCGATCGAGGCCAAATCGACGGCCGGGGCCCTCTTCCGGGGCAGCATGCGCGGCCGGACGATGTGGGTCATCCCGTATCTCATGGGCCCCGCCGGCTCGCCGATGAGCCGGACCGGCCTGATGGTTACCGATAGCGCCTACGTCGTCGCGAGCATGCACCTGATGACGCGCGTGGGGCAGGTCGCGATCCAGCACATGCGGCGCGACGACGACTTCATCGCCGGGCTTCACTCCATGGGCGACCTCTCGCCCGAGCGGCGCCTGATCCTGCACTTCCCTGAAGAAAAGCTCATCTGGAGCGTGGGCTCCGGCTACGGCGGCAACGCGCTGCTCGGCAAGAAGTGCCACGCGCTGCGCATCGCGTCCTGGCAAGCGCGTCAGGAAGGCTGGCTCGCCGAGCACATGCTGATCATCGGCGTCGAGGATCCCGAGGGCCGCGTCACGTATCTGGCGGCCGCGATGCCGAGCGCGTCGGGCAAGACGAACCTCGCGATGGCGGTCTCGCAGCTGCCGGGCTGGCGCGTGTGGACTTTGGGCGACGACATCGCGTGGATGTGGGTCGACGCGAACGGGCAGCTGCGCGCGGTCAATCCCGAGCGCGGCTTCTTCGGCGTTGCCCCGAACACGAGCCCCAAGACGAACCCGAACGCGACCGCGATGGTGCGCTCGAACACGATCTTCACCAACGTCGCACTGACCGCGTCGCAGGAGCCCTGGTGGGAGGGGCTGACGCCGACACCGCCCGCCGGGCTCACCGACTGGCAGGGACGGCCGTGGCAGCCGGGCGCCGGCGCGGCCGCTCATCCGAACTCGCGCTTCACGGTGCCCGCCGAGCAATGTCCGTCGATCTCGCCGAACTGGGAGGACCCGCAGGGCGTGCCGATCTCCGGCGTCATCTTCGGCTCGCGCCGCACCGGCGTGATCCCGCTCGTATTCGAGGCGTTCGACTGGTCGCACGGCGTGTTCCTGGGCTCGGCCATGAGCACCGAGACGACCGCCGCGATCACCGGCAAGGTCGGCGTCGTGCGCCGCGATCCGATGGCGATGATTCC
>CAYVHH010000015.1:0-17235 GCA_964450175.1 uncultured bacterium
GTCAACAAGAAGACGATCATCAGCGCGCTCTGGAAAGGGCTGGGCTCGGACGCGCCGTTCATGTACTGGTACCTGCCCTTCCACAAGGGCTTCAAGACGGACTGGAAGGTCCCGCCGTACGATCCCGAGCGCGCCAAGAAGCTCCTGGCCGAAGCCGGGCACGCCGGCGGCTTCGAGGTCCGCATGAATCCGCTCGTGATGACCTACGCCCTCGACGGCCCCGACATGGTCGAGGCGGTCGCGCTGGACTGGGAGAAGATCGGCATCAAGGTGCGCCGCGTGCCGGAGGCGTTCAGCAACTTCTTGCCCAAGAACCGCGCCCGCAAGACGAACAAGACCCACTGGGTCTACGGCTCGCCGCCGTTCGACGAGCCGGTGCTCGGCTGGCAGCGCACGATCCACTCGAAGGGCGCCTTCAATCTGCTGGCCGACGGACCGTACGACGAGGACGTCGACACGATCTCCCGCGAGCTCGACGTCGAGAAGCGCGCGCGGATGACCCAGGCGCTCGGCCAGAAGCTCTACGACGACTACCGCGGCGTGATGCTCGGGGTGCGCTCGCTCACGTGGGCGGTGAGCAAGAAGGTCACCAGCTGGCAGACCCTGGTCTATGTGCCGCTCGAGAACAACTACGAATACGTGAGCTGATCGAAGGGGAGGGTCTATGCGCCTTCGGAAGACCGCCTCGCTCCTGACGGCCGCCCTGCTGGCGCTCGCCGCGGACCCGACGAGCGCCGCCCAGCCCGGCGAAGCGGTGATGGCGTGGCACGTCACGCTCGCGCCGACGTGGTTCGATCCGTCCACGGCGCCGCCGCAGATCACGCCGTTCGGCATCCTCTACGCGCTCCACGACGCGATGGTTCGCCCGCTGCCCGGCAGCAAGATGGCGCCGAGCCTCGCGGAGTCGTGGCGGGAGAGCGCCGATGGCCTCACCTACGAGTTCAAGCTCCGGCCCGGCCTCAAGTTCCACAACGGCGATCCGCTCACGACCGACGACGTGAAGTTCAGCTACGAGCGCTACCGGGGCGCGGGCGCGAAGGAGTTCCAGGCGCGCGTCCGGCAGGTCGACATCGTCGATCCGCTCACGATCCGCTTTCAGCTCAAGGAGCCGTGGCCGGACTTCATGACCTTCTACGGCACGACCGCGACCGCGGCAGGCCTCGTCGTGCCCAAGAAGTACCTCACGCAGGTCGGCGACGAGGCGTTTCGCAAGCATCCGATCGGCGCCGGCCCGTACAAATTCGTGAGCCACACACCCGGCGTGGAGGTCGTCCTGGAAGCGTACCAGGGCTACTGGCGGCACGCTCCGTACGTCAAGCGCCTGGTCATGAAAGGCGTGCCCGACGGGACCACGCGCGCGGCGGTCCTGAAGACCGGCGAGGCCGACATCGCGTTCGCCCTCGACGGGCCGGACGCGGAGAACGTGAAGAGCGATCCCCGCATACAGATCGTGCCGTCGCGCCACGCCTCGATCAACTGGCTCGAGTTCGCGGACCAGTGGGACCCGAAGTCGCCCTGGAGCGACCGGCGCCTGCGGCTGGCGGTCAACCACGCGATCAATCGCAAGGCGATCAATGACGCGGCGTGTCTCGGCTTCTGTCCGCCCGCAGCGGTCATCGTTCCGCGCGTGATGGACTTCGCGCTCCAGGTCGAGCCACCCGCCTATGACCCTGCGAAGGCCAAGCAGCTCCTCGCGGACGCCGGCTACCCGAACGGCCTCGATGCGGGGGACCTCGTCCCGATCCCGCCGTTTTTCACGATGGGCGAGGCGGTCGTGAACTATCTCAACGCCGTGGGTATCCGCGTGAAGATGCGCCAGATGGAGCGCGCCGCCTTCTACTCGGCTTGGCGCGAGAAGAAACTCCACCCGCTCTTCATCACGGGTGTCGGCAACTCGGGCAACGCGGCGAGCCGGGTGCAGGAGTTCATCTTCTCCAAGGGGACCTATGCCTACGGCGGATACCCCGACATCGACGACCTGTTCGAGCAGCAGGCGCGGGAGCGCGACCCACGTCGGCGCGAAGCGCTGCTGCACAAGATCCAGCAGCTCACGATCGACCGGGTGATGTTCGCGCCGATCATGGACTTCCGCGCACTGATGGGCGTCGGGCCGCGGGTCGCGGAGCACACGATCACCTGGATCCACAACTCGCCGTTCCCGTCCTACGAGGACGTGCGGCTCAAGGACTAGCGGCGGTCGGGGAGCCCGGCCTCAGATCGTAGAGCCGCATGCCGTTTCTCCGGCCGCCGGGCCCGCTCGAGCGCCAGAGGGACGGGTCGACGAGCTGCCCCTTCTCCTGAACCCACTCGGTGATCGGCCGTGACGCCTCGTCGGCGCCGAGGCGCCGGCTGATGAGCTGTGCGTCGCCGACCATCACGAAGCGGACCTGCCGCGCCTCGACCATTCGAGCGAGCTTGTCGGGTGTCAGGACTGGATCCAGCCCGTGAAATCCGCCCATCGCCATCACCGGATGCCCGGAGCCGATGATGATCGGCGCCGCCAGGCGCGTCGTCGTGGTGGCGAGCAGGTAGCGCTCGCCCGCGTGATTCGCCGCGAGGAACGCGACGAGCCCCGACGGATCGTACGGCTCGACCGTTCGCGTGCGCACGGGCGGCTCGCCGGCCACGGAAACGATCCGGGCCAGGTCGGCCGACGGGATGGAGCCGACGCCGGGCACCAGCACGCTGCTCAGGGCCCAGGCGGCCGGGATCAGCAGCACCGCGACCAGTCCGATCGCCGCGGCGCCGGCCGCGATCACGCGAAGCCGCGGACCCAGCGGCCGGGAAGGATCGGGAGTCGGCATGACGAGCCTCACCAGGAGCACCCCCGCCGAGACCAGCGCGCCGCCGACGAGGAACGCGTGGAGCGGATGGTAGTCGCCGAGCTTCCATCCGAGCGCGCTCGCGTCGATGTAGACCTGCCAGGCCGCCGTCAGAAGAATCGAGCCAGGCAGCAGCACCGCGTGCCAGGCGTCACGGAGCGACGATTCGCACAGGCTCACCAGGCCGATGCCGGCGAGCGCCGCGAGCGGCGGCGCGATCGTGGCGAGATAGTAGAAGTGGAACAACCCTCCCGCGTAGCTGTAGACGACGCCGTAGGTGACGAGCCAGCCGACCCACAGGAGCACCGCAAGGCGCGCCGGAGACGACACGTCGCGCGCGCGATCTCGCGAGCCACCGAGCACCAGGCCGGCCAGCGCGAACGGCAAGAGCCAGCCGACCTGCCCGGCGAGCTGGCCGTCGGCGAGCCGCAGCGCCCCCGCCGGCGCGTGCACGAACAGCCGAGAGAACCCGCGGCGGGGTCCCGCCGCGACCCCACGGTCCGTCCCGCCGGGGGTCTGCGTCGCCACGCGCCCCGGGACGCTCGCCGACGCGATCGACGCGCTCCTGAACTCGGCCGAGCGAATGAATCGGCCGATGCCGTAGGGGCCGACCGCGAGCTCGAGCATCGAGTTCCTGTTGGTCGTACCGGCGTACGGGCGCCGATCCGGCGGCGTGAGATCGTAGGCCAGCACCCAGCTCGCCGATACCACGGCCAGCACGACACCCGCGACGGCGAGGTCGACGATGCGGCGGCGCCATCCCAGGGGCGCGCCGGCGAAGTAGACCAGCGCGAAGGTCGGAAGCACGACGAATGCGGCGAGCATCTTCACGTTGAACCCGAGACCAATCAGCCCCATGGCGAGGGCAAGGAAACGCACGCTGCCCTGCTCGACGGCCAGCAGGAGCGCCCACGCCGCCAGGAGCAGAACCAGCACGAGACAGCTGTCGGTATTGCTCGAGCGGTCGATCGCGACGCTCACCGGGGTGAGCGCCAGGAAGAGCGCCGCCAGCAAGCCGGCGGCGGCGCCGAACCGGCGCTGAACCAGGTGGTAGAGGAGCGCCACCGCGGCGACGCCTTCCAGCGCCTGCGGGCCCAGCACGCTCAGCGCGTGGAAGCCGAAGATCTTGACGCTCGCCACCTGGATCCAGAGCGCGACGGGCGGCTTGTCGACCGAGATGAAGCCGGCCGGATCGAACGAGTTGTACAGGAAATTGTGCCAGCTCAGGCTCATGCTGCGAACACCGGCGGTGTAGTACTCGTTGCCGAAGCCGTTCTGGCTCAGGCGCCAGAGCCGGAGCGCCGCCGCGGCCGTCAGAACGGCGCACAGGCCCAGCCCCAGCGGGGGTCGCCAGCTCGGCTTCGCGCTGTCCATGGCCGGCACGAGGATACTAGGACGTCGGATCGGTTGTCGCCGTTGACACGCCCGACCGCCGCTCTTACCATCCGGCCACATTCGCTTTGCCGGAGGACGTCGCCATGGCCGGATCTCTCAATCGCCGAGCGTTCTTGAAGCGTACCGGGGCGGGGGCCGCGACCGCCGCCGTCATGGGCACCCCGCTCATCTCGTCGACTCGCCCGGCTCGCGCGGCGTCCGGCGATCGTCTCGTGGTGGCGGTCGGGCAGTGGGGCACCGAGACCCCGTTCGCCTGGCGCACCGTGCAGGCCGAGAAGCCTCTGTGGGACTGCGTCTACGATCCGCTCATCCAGCGCGACCCGAAGACGTTCGAGTATCGCCCCGGGCTCGCGACGGAATGGAAGCCCTCGAACGAGCTCAAGACGTGGACGTTCAAGCTCCGTCCCGGCGTGAAGTTCCACGAGGGCTGGGGCGATCTCTCCGCCGAGGACGTCAAGTTCACGGTCGAGCAGAATCTGAAGCCGGACGCGGGCGGCGGCTCGTCGCCCTTCTTCCGCATGCAGCTCGACCGCATCGAGACACCGGACAAGCTCACGGTCGTCATGCACTTCAAGAATCGCGTCTGGGAAGTGCCCTCGCTCTTCACGCAGTTCGTCGGCTACCAGAACATCGTCCCGAAGAAGTATCTGGAGACGGCCGGCGAGGAAAAAGCGGCGCTCCATCCGATCGGCACCGGACCGTTTCGCCACGTCGAAGGCCGACAAGGCGACTTCCATCGATTCGAGGCGGTCGCGAACCACTGGCGCAAGACGCCGGATTTCAAAGAGCTGGTGATTCGCCGAATCCCCGACCCGGCCACGCGGCTGACCGGCCTGCGCGCCGGCGAGATCGACATCGGCATCGTCTTCGGCGACTACCTGGACCAGGCCACGAAATCGGGGCTTCGCCTGCACGACGCGCCGAACGCCGCCTGCTACTGGGTGATCCTGAGCGGCCAGACGACGTCCGACAAGGAGGACTTTTGCCCGGCGTGTCCGTGGGCCGGCGACCAGAGCGATCCGAAGAGCCGCGAGAACGCCCGCAAGGTCCGGCTGGCGATGAATCTGGCCGTCAACAAGAAGGCGATCATCAGTGCGCTGTGGAAGGGCAAGGGCGCCGAGACGCCCTTCTCGTACTACTACTATCCGTTCCACAAGGGCTACCGCACGGACTGGAAGATCCCGCCCTACGATCCCGAGCGCGCGAAGAAGCTCCTGGCCGAGGCCGGCCACGCCGGCGGCTTCGAGGTGCGGGTGAACCCGATGGTGATGGTCTACGCGCTCGACGGCCCGGACATCATGGAAGCGGTCGCGCTCGACTGGGAAAAGGTCGGGATCAAGTCCAAGCGCGTGCCGGAAGTGACCAGCACGTTCGGGCCGAAGAGCCGCAACCGCAAGACGAACAAGACCCACTGGGTCTACGGCTCGCCGCCGTTCGACGAGCCGGTGCTGGCCTGGAACCGGATCATTCACTCGAAGGGCGCCTTCAACCTCCTCGCCGAAGGGCCGTTCGACGAGGACATCGACACGATCATGAAGGAGTTCGACATCGCCAAGCGCGCGAACCTCACGAGCGCCCTCGGCCAGAAGCTCTACGACGGCTACTACGGGGTGATGATCGGGATGAAGTCGATCACGTGGGCCATGACCAGGAAGGTCGGCGGCTGGCAGTCGCTCGCCTACGTGCCCCTGGAGAACAACTACGAGTACGTGAGCCCGGCGAGCTAGACCGTCATGAAGCGGAGCACCGACCGCATGCTGACGACCCACGCGGGGAGCCTCCCGCGTCCGGGCGACCTGCTCGAGCTGATCCAGGCCAAGGCGACCGGCCGCCCGTACGACCAGGACGCCTTCGCCGCACGCGTGAGACGAGCGGTCGAGGAGATCGTCCGCAAGCAAGCCGATCTCGGCGTCGACGTCGTGGACGACGGCGAGATGGGCAAGCCCGGCTTCATCCCGTACGTCAACGAGCGGCTGTCCGGGTTCGAACCCGACCCGGCCGGCCGGATCAGCCCGTGGAGCGGCTCGCGCGAGGTGCGCGCGTTCCCGGAGTTCTACGATTGGTTCTCGCGCGCGATGCCGAGCCAGGCCGTGCGGTCGCTGCACATGGTGTGCACCGGGCCGATCGTCTACAAGGGGCACCAGCACGTCCAGACCGACATCGAGAACCTCAAGGCCGCGCTGGGAGCGGCGAGCGCCCAGGAGGCGTTCATCCCGGCGATCTCGCCGACCAGCATCGAGGACTGGCAGCGCAACGCCTACTACGAGATCGAGGAGGACTACCTCGCCGCGATCGCCGACGCCATGCACGAGGAGTACCGGGCGATCGTCGACGCCGGCTTCCTCGTGCAGATCGACGATCCGCATCTGGCGACCCACTACGTGTCGCGCCCCGATCTCACGGTCGAGCAGGTGCGACGCTGGGCGGAGGTGCGCGTGGAGGCGCTGAACCACGCGCTGCGCGGGCTGCCACGCGACCGGATCCGCTGGCACACCTGCTACGGCATCAACATCGGCCCGCGTGTGCACGACCTCGAGCTGAAGCACTTCGTGGACGTGATGCTGAAGATCCGGGCCGGCGCCTACTCGTTCGAGGCCGCGAATCCGCGCCACGAGCACGAGTGGCGGGTGTGGGAGACCGTGAAGCTCCCGGACGGCGCGATCTTGATTCCCGGCACGATCACGCAATCGACCGTCCTCGTCGAGCACCCCGAGCTGGTGGCCGATCGCATCGGCCGGTTCGCCCGCGCCGTCGGCCGCGAGAACGTCATCGCCGGCGCCGACTGCGGCTTCGCGACGTTCGCCGGCTCGACCGAGATCCACCCGAGCGTGGTGTGGGCGAAGCTCGAGGCGCTCGTCGAGGGCGCCCGCATCGCGACCACACGGCTCTGGGGGAGGCGCTGATCATGGCGGAGGCGACCCGTCCCCCCGCAGCGCTCCGGAGCGATGACATCGGCTGGCGCGCCCTGCCGACGCGAGGCGCGGCGGTCAAGGTCCTTCGCCACGACAAGGACACGGGCGGATCCACCGCGCTCGTGCGATTCGACGCCGGCACGCGCTTTCCGGCGCACAACCATCCGGCCGGCGAGGAGATCTTCGTGGTCGAGGGCGACCTCCACGTCGGTCGCGAGCACCTGAAGGCCGGCGATTATCTGTACACGCCGCCCGACGTCAAGCACGCCGCGTCGAGCGAGGGCGGATGCGTCTTCCTGGTCACCCTGCCGAAGCCCGTCGAGTTCCTCGAGAGCTGATCCACGATGCAGCGCTTCATCATCGGGCGCGTGATCCAGTCGGTCGTGTCGATGCTGGTGGTATCGATGGTGGTCTTCGCGCTCGTGCGCCTCTCCGGTGACCCGATCCAGATCATGATGCCGGCCGAGGCGTCGAAGGCGGACATCGAGCTCGTGCGCGCCCACCTCGGCCTGGATCGGCCGTGGACCGTCCAGTACTGGCGCTTCCTGACCCAGGCGCTCCAGGGAGATTTCGGCCGCTCCGTTCGCTTTCGCCGCCCAGCGCTCGACCTGGTGGCCGAGCGCTACGGCGCCACCCTCGAGCTCGGCGGCCTGGCGGTGCTCATCGTGATCGGGCTCGCGCTACCGGTCGGCGTCTACTCTGCCGTCCGGCGCGGCAGCACGCTCGACTACGCCGCGCGGGCCTTCGCGGCGTTGGGCCAGGCGGTACCGCCGTTCTGGCTCGGGCTGGTGCTCGTCCTCATCTTCGGCGTCATGCTGCATCTCTTGCCGACGTCGGGGCGCGGCACGCCGCTACACGTGCTCCTACCGGGCATCACGCTCGGCTGGTTCGCCGTCGCCGGGCTCATGCGGCTGACCCGCTCGTCGATGCTCGACGTGCTCGGCAGCGAGTACGTCAAGCTCGCGCGCATCAAAGGCTTGCCGGAGCGCCGGGTGATCTGGCGCCACGCCTTCAAGAACGCGGCGCTCCCGGTCGTGACCTTCGCGGCGCTGCTCTTCGTGGCGCTGCTGAACGGCTCGATCATCGTGGAGACGGTGTTCGGATGGCCCGGGCTCGGGCTCCTGGTGATCGAGGCGGTCGACTCGCGCGACTATCCGATCGTGCAGACCGTCGTCCTGTTCCTGTCCGCGATGTACATCGGCGTGAATTTGATCGTCGACGTGCTCTACGCGTACTTGAACCCGAAGATCCGGTACTCGCGATGAGCGGCGCCGCCGCGACCGACGCCGCGCTCCTCCAGCGGCGAACCCGCGAGCGGCGCTGGCCGCCCCTGGTGCCGCTCGCGGTCGTCGTCGCGCTCGTGCTCTGCGCGCTCCTGGCGCCGGTGCTGGCGCCGCACTCGCCGGTGGAAGGCTCGCTCGGCGACAGGCTGGCGTCGCCGGTCGGCCTCGAGGGCTCGAAGCCGGGCCACCTCCTCGGCACGGATCGCCTCGGCCGCGACACCCTGAGCCGGCTGCTCTACGGCGCGCGGATCTCGCTGGCCGTCTCGGTCGTGGGCATCACCCTGACGGGCGCGGCGGGCAGCCTGATCGGCCTCCTGGCCGGCTTCTTCGGCGGCTGGGTCGACACCGTGCTCATGCGCCTGGCCGACATCTCGCTGTCGCTCCCGGGCATCCTCATTGCGGTACTGCTGTCGGTCGTCTTCGAGCCGTCGTTCACGAACGTGATCATCGTCGTCGTGTTCTTGCTGTGGCCGAGCTACGCCCGGCTCACACGCGGCGAGACGCTCGGCCTCAAGCAGCAGGAGTTCGTGTCACTGGCGCGGATCGCCGGCTGCTCGAATGCCAGGATCATGTTCCGTCACATCGTGCCGAACCTCGCCCCGTCGATCCTGGTGCTCGCCACGCTTCACGTCGGCTACGTCATCGTGCTCGAGGCCGCGCTCTCCTTCCTGGGCGTCGGCATCCCGCCACCGACGCCATCGTGGGGCGTGATGGTGGCCGACGGTCGCGGACTGATCGAGCAGGCGTGGTGGGTCTCGATCCTGCCGGGGATCGCGATCCTGGTCACGGTGCTCTCGCTGAACATCCTCGGCGACTGGGTTCGCGACCGTCTGGATCCCAAGCTCCGGCAGGTCTGAGCCCAGCATGGCCGACACGCTCCTGGAGGTGCGGGACCTCCGCACCTACATCTACACGCGTCGCGGCGTCGTGAAGGCGGTCGACGGCGCCAGCTTCTCCGTCCGCCGCGGCGAGACTCTCGGGATCGTCGGCGAGTCGGGCTCGGGCAAGTCGATGACGTGTCTCTCGATCCTCCGGCTCGTCCCCGAGCCGGGCGGATGCATCGTCGGCGGCCGGATTCTCTTCGACGGCGAGAACCTCCTGGACAAGAGCCCGGACGAGATGCGCCGGCTACGCGGCTCGAGGATCGCGATGATCCTGCAGGATCCGATGGCGTCGCTGAACCCGGCGATGACGGTGGGGGAGCAGATCGCGGAGACCCTGGCGCTCCACCGGGGCCTGCGTGGCCGCGCCCTCGACGAGCGCGTGATCGAGCTCCTGCGACAAGTGCGAATCAGCGACCCCGAGCGCCGCGTGCACGCCTACCCGCACCAGATGAGCGGCGGCATCCGCCAGCGCGTCGCCGGCGCCATCGCCATCTCCTGCCAGCCGAGTCTCCTGATCGCCGACGAGCCCACGACCTCGCTCGACGTGACGATCCAGTCCCAGTACCTGCGGCTCTTGAAGGAGATCCAGCGCGAGACCAATCTCGCGCTCGTCTTCGTCACGCACGATCTCGGCATCGTCGCCAAGCTCTGCGATCGCGTCGCGGTGATGTACGCGGGCCGGATCGTGGAGCTCGGGCGGACCCGCGACATCTTCAACCGTCCTCGCCATCCGTACGCGGTGGGCCTCCTGAACTGCCTGCCGACCCTGCGCCGCGGGCGGGAGCCGTTGACGGCCATCGAGGGACAGCCGCCGGACCTGGCCAACGTGCCGGCAGGCTGCAGCTTCGCGCCGCGCTGCCCGATGGCCGAGCCGCGGTGCGAAGAGGTGAGCCCCCCGCTGGAGCCGGTCGATGCCGAGCATCTGGTGGCGTGCGTTCGAGCCAGCGAGACGGCGACACTCGGCCGCCGAGTGAGCACGATCTCGTCGGCGTCATCGCCCGCGGCCGCCGAGGTTGACGGCGCCGGCGACATCGTCCTCGAGGCCCGCCGGCTCACCAAGCACTTCCCGCTGGCGCGCGGCACGATCCTGAGCCGGCGCTTCGGAACGGTGAAGGCAGTGGACGGCGTCGACTTCGTCCTGCGGCGCGGCGAGACGCTCGGCCTGGTCGGCGAGAGCGGGTGCGGCAAGACCACCACGGCGCGGTTGATCCTGTCGCTCGAGCGGCCGACCGGCGGCGGTGTGTTCTTCCGCGGTCAGGACATCCACGCGCTCGGCCGCCATGCGCGAGGCGGCTATCGCCGAGCGGTGCAGGCCGTCTTCCAGGATCCGTTCAGCTCGCTGAACCCGCGGCTGACGATTCGTACGACGGTCAGCGAGCCGCTGGCCCAGACCGAGCCCGATCTCACACGGGCCGAGGTCGCCGAGCGGGTCGCCGCGTCGCTGACGCGGGTGGGGCTACGGCCGCGAATCGCCGACGACTACCCGCACGAGCTCTCGGGCGGCCAGCGCCAGCGGGTCGCCATCGCGCGCGCGCTGACCACGAACCCGGAGTGCATCCTGCTGGACGAGGCCGTCTCGGCCCTCGACGTCTCGATCCGCGCCCAGGTGATGAACCTCTTGCGCGAGATCCAGGATCGTTCGGGCGTGAGCTATCTCTTCATCGCACACGACCTGGCCGTCGTGAAGTACGTCAGCACACGGATCGGCGTGATGTATCTGGGCAAGCTCGTCGAGACCGCGGCCGCCGACGAGCTCTACGCGAACCCGCTCCATCCGTACACGCAAGTGCTCCTGAGCAATGCGCTGCCCGCGCATCCCGACGACGTGCGCGAGGAAGTGATCCTCAAGGGCGAGGTGCCGAGCGCCTTCAACCCGCCGCCGGGCTGTCGCTTCCATCCGCGCTGTCCCCAGGCGCTGCCGATTTGCAGCGAAGTGGAGCCGACCCTGCGTGACCAGGCGAGCGGTCACCAGGTCGCCTGCCATCTTTACGCCTGAGATCCCGCCCGCGCGAACCAGGCTGAAGGTGCCTCGACGAACGAGCGGTCGAGCGTGCCGACCGACGCGCAGCCCAGGAGCTTGAGCGTGCGGACCAAGTCGGCGCGCAGGATCCCGACGGCGCGCGTCACGCCGGCTTCGCCGCCCGCGCCGAGCCCGTAGGCGTAGGCGCGGCCGCACAGCACGGCGCGGGCGCCGAGACAGAGCGCCTTCACGATGTCGCTGCCGCGGCGGATCCCGCCGTCGAGCAAGACCTCGGCCCGGCCATTGGTCGCGCCGACGACCTCGGGCAGCGCCCTCAACGTGGCCGAGACGCCGTCGAGCTGGCGGCCGCCGTGGTTCGAGACCACGAGCGCCTCGGCGCCTTCGTCGACGGCGCGGCGCGCGTCGTCGCCCGTCAGCACGCCCTTGATGACGATCGGCCCCTTCCACACGTCACGGATCCACGTGAGGTCTGACCAGGCGACCGTCGACTGCTCCAGCGCGGCGCCCACGTCGGCGTACGGCATCGGCCCTTGATCCGCAAGTACGACGTTGGGGAACGACATCAAGCCGCCGTCGGCGAGAAACCCCGCCAGCCAGCGCGGCCGGGCCAGGAATTGCCGGAGGAAGGGGAACTTCGACGTGACGCTCGAGCCCAAGAGCTCCTTGGTGCCGTTCCGGGCGTCGCGCTCGCGCAATCCAGAAACGGCCGTATCGATCGTGACCGCGAGGGCCGAAAAGCCGGCGCTGCGCGCGCGCCCGATCGCCGCGCTGGCGACATCGCGGCCACCGACCAGATAGAGCTGGTACCAGACGGGCTTGCTCGACGCCGCCTTCACATCCTCCAACCGGCATCCCGACAGGGTCGACAGAATGTACGCTGTCCCGGCAGCTCCCGCGGCGCGCGCCGCGGCCTCTTCACCCCGGGGATAGAACATGCGACTGCTGCCGACCGGCGCCAGCAGGAACGGAAGCTCGAGGCGCTGTCCGAGGACCGTCACGTGCAGATCGCACTGGGGGATCGCCACCGCGTTGCGCGGACGGAGGATCACGTCATCGAAGACGCGGCAGTTCTCTCGCAAGGTGAATTCGGCGTCGGCGCCGCCGTCGATGTAGTCGAACACCGCGCGCGGCAGGCGGCGCTCGGCCATGAGCCGGAGATCGGCGATGTTGACGATGCGGGGCGAGTCGACGGCGCGTGGCATCGCGTGCGCGCTCTATCTCGCGTTTAGATCCCGAACAGGTATCGCGACCACTTCGTCAGGAGATAGAGAAGCAGCGCGAGCAAGATCGCCACCATCCCACCCCCGACAACCAGAATTCGCCGGTAGAGGTGACCCCATTGCTCCTGTCGATTGACGGCACGCTGCTGGAGCTCGAGCGAGCGCTCGGTCACGCGGCGGTACTCGGCAAGGTGCTCGCGCTGCGTATCGCGGATCTCCTGCAGGAGCCGGCCGATCTCGTCATTGTCCATGCGGCGTCTCCGGCTCCCGGATCGCTACGAGCGGGCGCCGTCGCGACGTGGCCGGACGCTCTCGAACACCCGCGCGGGGGTGAGCGGAAGCCCGGTGATCGATGCGCCGTGCGGGGCGAGCGCGTCGCACACCGCATTGGCGGTCGCGGCTCCGAGGCCGGGGTTACCGCACTCGCCGAGGCCGCGCAGACCGAGCGGATTGGTGGTCGCGCGCACCTCCTGATAGAAGCCGTCGACCGGCGGGACATCGGCGGCCGCGGGGAGCGCGTAATCCATCAAGGTCGACGAGAGCAGCTGGCCATCCGCATCGTAGACGAGGCTCTCGTGCATCGTGTTGCCGATGCCGAAGGCGACGCCGCCCACGAGCTGGCCGTCGACCAGCGCCGGATTCACGGCGCGCCCGACGTCGGCACCGACCACGACCCGGCGCAAGCTCACGGTGCCGGTCTCCGGATCGACATCTGCCACGACAGCCGCCGCGCACCCGGCGTAGGTCACCTTCGGCACCTCGAACGAGGCGCCAACAGCCAGCCGTCGCTCACGCGCCAGCTCGGCCAGGGTGACGCGCCGGCTTCCCGCGGTCAGCACGCCACTCGCATAGGTCACCTCGGTCTCCGGCACCGCCAGCCGCTCCGCCGCGCGCTGGCGCGCCTCGGCGATCAGCTTCGCGGCCGCGAGATGCGCGGCGTTGCCGGCGGTGACCGTCCCGCGCGAGCCGTAGGTCCCGACACCGCTCTCGACGGTGGAGGTATCGGTGTGCCGCACGTCGAAGCGTGGGGCGGGAAGTCCGAGCGCCTCACCCAGGATTTGTGCCAGGACCGTCTCGAGGCCCGGCCCCATCGACGAGGCGCCCGTGTCGACGGTGAGACGGCCGTCCGGCCGAGCCTCCACCTGGGTCGTCTCGAATGGGCCGAGGCCGGTCTTCTCGACGTAGATCGCGAGCCCGATTCCGCGTCGCGGTCCGGACGGCCGCGCGTTCATCGCCGTCTGTTCGGCGCGAACGCGAGCATAGTCCAGGCGGCGCAGCAGCTCGTCGAAGAGCGCTGGGAAATCACCCGAGTCGTAGACGGTGCTGACGCCGAACGACCTGGTCCCGCAGTCGTACGGCATCTCGTCGGGGCGGATCAGATTCCTCCGGCGAATCTCGGCCACGTCGATGCCGAGCTTCGCAGCCGCCTGGTCGAGGAGTCGCTCGCGCACGAAGTTACACTCCGGGCGCCCGGGCGAGCGCAGGGTCCCGGCCGGTGTCTTGTTGGTCACGACCGACCAGAGATCGCAGGCGTAGCTCGGCACCCGGTAGGGGCCTGGCAGCAGCGCGGCGCCGAACTCGGCGGGCACGAGGGCGGCGGTGCGGACATAGGCGCCGATGTCGGCGTGGATCACCGCGCGCATGGCCAGGATGCGGCCGTCGCCCGCGAAGCCCATCTCGATCTCGTACGCGACCTCGCGGGCGTGATTGGCCGACATCAGGTTCTCGCGCCGGCTCTCGATCCACTTCACGGGCCGTCCGAGCTTCATGGCGGCCAGCGGCACCAGGATGTCCTCCGGATAGAGCTCTCCGCGGACCCCGAAGCCGCCGCCCACATCGACCTCGGTGAGTCGCAGCGCGCCCACCGGGATGCCGAAGATCGGCGCCAGAATCGTCCTATTGATGTGAATGCACTTGGTCGAGCCGATCAGGTGCAGCTCGCCCCCTCGCGGGTCGGGCGGCACGGCCACGAGGCCGCGCGTCTCCAGCGCCGCCGCCGTCTGGCGCGGGTAGGTGAACCGCTCGCGCAGCCTCAGCTGCGCCCCGGCGAGCGCCCGATCAGCGTCGCCGACGCGCATCGTGATGGTCGCGACGTTGTTCGAGTCGGTGGACTGAAAGAGTCGCGCGGCGCCGGCGGCGAGGGCTTCGGTGGTCGAGGCACACGCAGCCAGCGGCTGATAGACGACGTCGATCCGGTCGAGCGCGTCGCGGGCGATGTACGGATCGTCGGCGACGACGAGCGCCACGGGCTCTCCCACGAACCGAACGACGTCGCGCGCGATCGCGGGCTGCAGGTAGCGGTCGGTGCCCTTGGGGGCGGGGACCCGGTTCGGGATGATCGCCGTCGCCGGAACGTCGGCCGCGGTCAGGACGGCGTGAACACCTGGCAGATCGCGCGCACGCTTCGTGTCGATCGACACGAGGCGCGCGTGAGCGTGCGGCGAGCGGAGCACCGCGGCGTGGAGCATGCCCGGCGCCTGCACGTCGTCGACGAATCGCCCCGTGCCGGCGACGAACCGGTCGCCACCGAGGCGTGGATGCGCCTCACCGATCACCGCGACATCCTAGCACTGTGGCCGCGACATGGCACCGCCGGCCACCCGCTCGAGGGCGTGGGCGCGACGAAGCCGAGGTTCGTCAGGCGCGCGCCGCGCCTGGTCCGTCCGAAGGAGTCGCCGCCGCGCTCGGCCTAGTGGCGGCCGGCTCGGAGCACGCGCCCGGGGAACGCGCCCGTGTGCTTGCCGTGCTCGAGCACGACCTGGCCGCCGACAACCACGTGCGATACACCGTCGGCGCCCTGCACGCGCCGCGGCGTGCCGGCCGGCCCGTCGTGGGTGACCTCGTCCTCCTTGATGCCGATCGACGCGAGGTCGAACACCATCAGGTCGGCCGCCAGTCCTTCGCGGATCATGCCGCGGTCACGCAGGCCCATGATGCGGGCGGGCTGGAAGGTGTACCGGCGGATCGCGTCCTCGAGGGTGAGGAGCTCGCGATCGCGCACCCACTGGCCCAGCACGTAGCTCGACTCGCCCGCGGTGCAGAAGTTGGTGTTCAGGTGCGCGCCGGCGTCCGATTGCGTCGGCAGCGCGTGGCCGCTCTTCACCATGTCGGCGATCTGGTTCTCTTCCTCGTTCGAGCGCGTCATCAGCTGAAACTCGGTGTCGAGCCCCTCCTCGAGCGCCAGGTCGAGCATGACGTCGGCAACATGCTTGCTCTGCTTCTCGGCGAGCGCCGTGAGGCTCTGGTCGACGAGCCCCTGGTTCTGGGCGAGCTTCACCTTGCGAACGAAGATCGAGCTCCAGGGGACGAGCCGGCCCGGCACGCCCGGCCGCCGCCGCTGGGGCTTCAGCGCCTGGTCACGCATCTTGGCGCGCCGCTCGGGGTCGGCGAGCGCGGCCAGCCTATCGGCCGGACGCAGCTGCATGACGACGTCCCACACGTCGAGGTTGTGGAAGAAGGTCGTTTTCTTCAGCGTGAACCTCGGGTTGAAGGGGATGGCCCGCAGCAGGTTGTAGAGCTGTGCCCCCTCGCGCGAGGCCTTCTCCACGTACGGCCAGGCGTTCGTGTCGAAGCTCAGGAAGAACACCGGGCGGCCGCTCGCCACGGCCACGTCGCGCAGGTGGTCGAGGTCGGCCGGGCTCGGCTTGCCGGCGCCCTTCGGGAGGATCTCGATGATCCCGCGGTTGAACTCGCCGAGCGTGCGGCCGAGCGCCACGCGCTCTTCGTCGGCGGCCAGACGCGTCGGTACAGGCTGGCCCTGCGGCCCCGCGTGGGTTGGAGAGTCCGTCGTGCTCCACCCCCACGCGCCGGCCTCGAGCGACTCGCGCAGCAGCCGCTGCATGTGAGCGATCTCGTCCGGCGTCGCGGCGCGATCCCAGGCGGCCTGGTCCATCGCCGAGAGACGCAGGGGATTGTGGCCGACCAGCGGCATCAGGTTGAGCCCGAGCCCGATGTCGATCGCGTTCAGGTACTCGTCGAAGTTCTCCCAGTTCCACGGAACGACGGACGCGAGCGAGCGCACCGGGATGTCCTCGACGCAGCAGAACGTCGCCAGCATCGCGTCGCGATGCTCTGGCCGCAGCGGGGCGAGGGTCAGCCCGCAGTTGCCCATGAGGACCGTCGTCACCCCGTGCCAGATCGAGGAAGTGCAGAGCTTGTCCCAGAAGGGCTGGGCGTCGTAGTGCGTGTGGGTGTCGATGATGCCCGGCGCCACGAACTGTCCCTCGGCGTCGATCGTCGAGGCCGCCGCGCCGCGGATCTTGCCGATCTCGACGATCGTGCCGCCCTTGACCGCGACGTCGGCGCGATAGCGGGAGAAGCCGGAACCGTCGACGACCATGCCGTTCTTGATGACCAGGTCGTAAGGCATCAGTTTCCTCCGGGGCTGGGCTGGCGCTGCTCGATTTGCGCGCAATTGTCCCACATTACTCGGCACTTCGTCAGGAGTCTCTTCATCGCGCCGACCGGACCGGCAGCAGCGGCTTCTGGCCTGGATGAAGCTGTTGATCGACCGTATCGAGGATGACGGCCGTCATCGCGTAGCTGCCCATCAGGGCCGCGAGCTCGAGCACTCCGCGCCGGCCGAAGAGGTCGACGGCCCGCGCGAAGGTCGCGGCGCGGAGCTTCCGGCTGCGGAACAGCTCTCGCCCGAACGCGATGATCACGGCCTCCTTCCTTCCCAGCTGCTTGCCCAGCCTCGCGACGGGCCGCCGCCGCTTCACGATCTCGATGGTTTTCG
>CAYVHH010000016.1:0-12378 GCA_964450175.1 uncultured bacterium
TCACCCAGGTACCCGGTGCCGTACAGGTCGTTGATGTACTTCACGGCCTTGGCGTAGTGGTTGTCGACGAGCGTGAGGCCGGATTCCTTCAGGAACAGCGTCAGACGCGGCACGGGGTTCACGCCCTCTTCAGGGCGAGAACCGTGCGCCGACACGCCGGTGACCTTCACCGTCACGCTATTCACGCCGTTGACGACGTCCACCGAGAACGGTCCGCCCTGCGTCTCGTACTTGCTGCGAAAGGCCGCGCGGGCGGCCTCCAGGGTCGCGGCCACCACGGCCGGGTCGCCACCCTCGAGCTTCGCGCTGGCGGTTTGCGGGACCGTGTTGGCCGCCGCGGCTCCGCTCATCGCGGTGATGACGGGAGTCTTGCCGTCGGTGGCTTGCAGCGGGAAGAAGACCTTCAGGCTGCCCGAACCCTTCTCCGCCACGACCGCGGGGTACTTGCTATCGAGCACGACGTTGTACTCCGGCAGCTTCGTATGCTCCTTGTAGTACTTCATGCCGTCGCCGCCGGTCTCCTCGGTGGTCTCGATCATGAGGCGGATGGTCCGGTCGATCGACACCCCGCTTTCCTTCACGGCCTTCATCGCGTACAACACCGCGACGATCGAGCCCTTGTCGTCGATGGTGCCGCGGCCGTAGAGGTAGTCGCCCACGCGGGTCACCTTGAACGGGTCGAGCCGGGTGCCGTCGTCCAGCACCCATTCTTCGGCCACTACGGGCACGACATCGGCGTGCGTGAGAATGCCGAACTCTTCCGTGCGCCGGCCCGGCAGGGTGACCTCGAAGACACGATTGTCCACGTTGCGAAATCTCAGGCCGAAGTTCTTGGCCGTGCGCTCGACCAGCTTGCCGAACTGCACGATCGCGGGGTTCACGTGCTGAGGGATCTTGTCGTCGCGGACGGTACGCAAGGCCACCATCCGCTCGATGGCGGTGATGATGACCTGTTGGTTGCGCAATCGGTTGTACAGGCCGAGCAGGCGGCCGATATTCGTCAGATCGTCGCCGGTGAGCCGAGCTTTCTTCCGATACGCGGTCACGCTCGCGGCGAGCGCAGGGTTGGCCTTGAGGGCGGCCGTCAAGAATCCATCGAAATCCGGTGGCGGGCCGGTCTTCGCGGCGGCTGCGGCCAGGGCGTCGAGCTCGGGTTTTTTCAGCGTGGCGGCCGCGGCCAGATGGCTGAGAGTCAGCGACAGCAGGATCACGGGCACGAGCAGCGCTCCCGCCGTCCTGCCGCGGCCTCGGCGCGTGGCCTCAGTACTCGTAGAAGTACGCCTGCAGCTTCTTCGCATCGTTGGTCTTGGTGAGGCCCAGCATCAGCAGCACGCGAGCCTTTTGCGGGTTGAGCTCCATCGAGGCGATCGTCCCGAGCTCGTCGTCGTTCAGCTCGACGTTCCGATCCGTGATGCCGCTGTTGGTTCGCGAGGAGCGCACGACCGCCACACCATGCTTGACGGCGTCCCGCAACCCGGACACGGCCGCCTGGGTAGCGTTGCCATCCCCCACGCCTGCGAGCACGATGCCCTTGCACTGGAGCGCGACGCACTGGTCGATGTATTCGCGCCCCATGCTGGCGTGGGCATAGAAGATGTCCACCCGCGGCAGCTCGCTGAGTCCGTCCACCGAGAAGATGCTCGTGGTGGCATGCTTGGTGGACAGCGGGTCGTAGAAGTAGACGCGGCCCGCATTCGTCATCCCGGCCTTGCCGCGGTTCGGCGACCTGAAGGTATCGAGCTGGGTGGTGTTGGTCTTGGTCGCCTCGCGCGCGTAGTGGACCTCGTCGTTGAGCAGGACCAGCACACCGCGGCCTCGCGCCTGCGGACTCACCGCCACCGCCACACCGTTGTAGAGGTTCGCGGGACCGTCGGCTCCGGTCGCCGTGGCGGGCCGCATGGAGCCCACCATCACCACGGGCTTGTCGCTGTGCACGACGAGGCTGAGGAAATAGCCGGTCTCCTCCATCGTGTCGGTACCGTGCGTGATCACGACGGCCGTCACCTCGGGCTGCGCCAGCACCTGATTCACGCGCTTGGCGAGCTTGAGCCAGACCTCGTTGTTCATGTCCTGGCTGCCGATGTTCACGACCTGCTCGCCGCTGATGTCGGCCAGCTCGCCCAGCCTGGGCACGGCCTTGATCAGGTCCTCGACTCGAAAGCTGCCCGACTTGTAGCCGGCATCCTGGCCCGGCACTTGGGCGCCGGCGATGGTGCCGCCGGTGGCGAGGATCACCACCTTCGGCTTCGCGGCCGAAGCAGCTCCCGAAAGCATCAGGCTCAGCGCGATCGAGAGCAGGACCTTCGCTGCCTTCATTTCGATCCTCCTCTCCGGTCGTTGACCACCACCGTCTCGCTGCCCTGCTCGTGGGACGACGTCGCCGGAGGCTGCTCGACCACCCAGCCGCCCCCGAGCGCGCGGTAGAGCAGCACGACCGCGAGGAGCTCGTCACGTTGCGTCCGCGCCAGATTCAGCTCGGCGTCGAAGAGTTGCCGCTCGGTGTCCAGCACTTCGAGGTAGCTCGTCACGCCCCCGCGATAGCGGACGTCGGCCAGCCGGGCCGCATCGCGCAGGGAGACGACCAGCGCCTCCTGCTGCACGCGGGACTCGCCGCGCTTGCGGTGCTCGATCAGCGCGTCCGCGACGTCGCGAAACGCCTGCTGGACCGTTTGCTGATAGCGGATCAGAGCTTCCTGCGCCTGGGCCGTGGCCGAATCGACGCCGGCGCCGACCCGACCCGAGTTGAAGATCGGCAAGGTGAGCTGGGGCGCGATCGCCAGCAGCCCCTGCGGGCCGAACCAGCTTCCGTCGATCTTGATGCCGCCGGCTCCCGCGGCACCCGTGAGGATGACGCGCGGAAAATAGTCGGACTTGGCGACGCCGATGCGAGCCGTCGCCGCCGCCAGCTGGCCTTCGGCCTCCTGGACATCCGGCCGTCGCTCGAGCAGGCTCGACGGCAACCCGGCCGGGACGGCCGGAAGCGCGAGCTGCTGCAGCAGCGGACGGCCCCGCGGCACCGCGTCCGGGTTCCGGCCCAGCAGGATCGAGATCTGGTTTTCCGTCTGCTCGATACGCCGCTCGACGTCCGGGACGGTCTCCGCGGCCGTGTACAGGAGGACTTCGGCCTGTCGGACGTCCATCATCGATGCGACCGCGCCCTCCTGCCGCAGCTTGACGAGGCGAAGAGAGTTATCGCGGCTCGCGAGCGTCCGCCTGGAAATCTCGAGCTCCAGGTCGAGCTCACGGAGCTGGAAGTACGCGGTTGCGACGTCGCTCACGAGGGTCGTCATGACGAACCGCCGCGCGAATTCCGTGGCGAGCAGGTCGGCACGGGCCGCCTCGGTGGCGCGCCGGAACCGGCCCCAGAAATCGATCTCCCAGAACATATCGAACGTCCCCAGCGGGGCGAACGTCTCCCTGAACTGATTCGGAACCCGCTCGCCCGGGATGTACGTGTAGGGCGCGCTGGCCGAGCCGCTGAGATCGGGGAACTGGAACGAGCGGTTGAACGTGACCCGAGCGCGCGCGTCCAGGATGCGCGCGGTGGCGATGCGAAGGTCGTAGTTCTCGGTCAGGGCCGTCCGGATCAGCGACTGCAGGGCTTCGTCCTGGAAGATCTGCCACCAGACGATGTCGCCCAGGGACTCGGCGCCGACGGGGGCGTCCGGCGCGCGTCCCCGGAAATCGGCCGGCACCGGCAGCTCGGGCCGATGGTAGTCGGGCCCTACCGTGCACCCTGCGACAAGGAGCGCCGCCGACAGATAGAGGCCGCGGAACCTCATGCGTGCTGCCCCCCGGGCACGTGCGCCGGCGCGCCGGGCTGCGCCACGGGTTGTTTCGCCGGCGCGCCCTTTCGTCCAAGACCTTCGACGAAGGTGAAGTTGCCGGGAATCAGGAACACGCCGAGCCCGGTCGCGATCAGCATCCCCCAGAACACCGCGGTGCCCATGACGTTCTGGGCGCCCGCGCCCGCCCCTCGCGCGAGCATCAGGGGCACGACGCCGAGGATGAAGGCGAAGGCCGTCATCAAGATGGGCCGGAAGCGCAGCCGAGCCGACTCGAGCGCCGCCTCGTGAAGTTGCATGCCTTCCTCGTGCTTGGCCTTCGCGAACTCGACGATCAGGATCGCGTTCTTGGCGGCGAGCCCGACGAGCATGATCAGGCCGATCTGCACGTAGACGTTGTTGTCGTACCCGGAGAGCCACACGCCGAGGAACGCACCGAGCGCCACCAGCGGCGAGCCGAGCAGCACCGCCCACGGCAGGCGCCAGCTCTCGTACATCGCCGCCAGCAGCAAGAAGACGAACACGATCGCGAGGATGAACGTGGGCGCCGAGGGCGGCGCGACCTTCTCCTGATAGGACAGGGACGAGTAGGCGAAGCCCATTTCCTTCGGCATGGTCTGCTTGAAGACGTCCTCGAGCGCGGCCAGCGCCTGCCCCGAGCTCACGCCGCGCGCGGGCGCGCCGTTGATCTCGACCGACCGCTGCAGATTGAAGCGCGTGGTGATCTCCGTCCCCGTCGCCGAATTGATGGTGACGAGCGTCGAGAGCGGGATCATCGTGTTGGTCGTCTTGCTACGGACGTAGACGTCGCCGATGTCCGACGCCTTCCGGCGGTAGTCAGCCTCGGCCTGGACGTAGACCCGGTAGAGGCGCCCGAAGCGGTTGAAGTCGTTCACGTAGGTGCCGCCCATCGCCGTCGACATGGCTTGAAACACTTCGTTGATCGGCACACCGAGCGTCCGCGCCTTCTCGCGGTCGAGCTCGACCCTGACTTGCGGATACGTGGGATCGAACGCCGTGAAGAGCGAGGCGAACTCGGGCCTCTGGCGCGCCGCCGCCAGGAAGGCGCGTGTCTGCGCCCCGAGCTCCTCCACGGTCAACGAGCCGCTCCGATCCTGAAGCAGGAAGTTGAAGCCCGCCGACGCGCCGAAGCCAGAGATGGTCGGGATGTTGAACGGAAAGGCCACCGCCTCCGGGATCGCGGCCAGCTCCACCGCCATGCGGCGCATGATGCCCAGCACGTGCAGCGACTCGTCGTGCCGCTCCTCCCACGGCTTGAGGCGCACGAAGATGCTTCCGAAGTTCGGCTGGTAGGTACTGGTGACGGCACCGTATCCGCCGATCGTCTGGAACGAATCGACGCCGTCGACCTTCCTGAGGATCTCCTCCACACGGCGCAGCACGGCGCTCGTCCGCTCGAGCGAGGCTCCCGGCGGCAGCTGCACGTTGACCCCGAACAGCCCCTGATCCTCGTCCGGGATGAATCCGGCCGGAAGCGCGCGACCGAGGAACGCGACGCCTACCACCACGATGCCCACGATCACGATGGTGATCACTCCCCGCCGGATGAGGTGGTGGGCCAGGCCGATGTAGCCCGTCGTCGCCTTATCGAACATCTTGTTGAACCCGCGAAAAAACGCGCCGAGCGGGCCACGCGCCGGCCGCGCGGGCTTGAGGAGCATGGCGGCAAGCGCGGGCGAGAGCGAGAGCGCGCTGAAGGCCGAGAGCAGCACCGAGATCGCGATGGTGAGCGCGAACTGCTGGTACATCTGCCCGGTGAGGCCGCCCAGGAACGCGACCGGAATGAAGACGGCCGAGAGGATCAGCGCGATCCCGATCACCGGCGCCGAGACCTCCTTCATGGCCTGGGCGGTCGCGTCGCGCGGGCTCATGCCGCCTTCGATGTGGTGCATGACCGCCTCGACCACCACGATCGCGTCGTCGACGACGATGCCGATCGCGAGCACGAGACCGAACATCGACAGCGTATTGACCGAGAAGCCCAGGAGCGGGAAGAAGATGAAGGTGCCGACGATAGACACGGGCACCGTGAGCAGCGGGATGATCGTCGCCCGCAGATTCTGCAAGAAGATGAACACGACGATCGTGACGAGGATCAGCGCCTCGACGAAGGTCTTCACGATCTCGTGGATCGAGGCCTGGACGGCCGGCGTGGTGTCGTAGACGATCGTGTAGTCGAGGTCCGGCGGGAAGAGCGTCTTCGCCGTGCCCATGGTCTTGTAGATCGTCTCTGACGCCTGGAGCTGGTTCGCCCCCGGGAGCAGATAGACTGCCATCGCGCCCGACGGCTTGCCGTTGAGCCGGCCGAAGGAGTTGTAGTCTTGGCTGCCGAGCTCGGCGCGCCCCACATCCTTGATGCGCACGGGAGTCCCGGTCGAGGCCTCGCGGATGATGATGTTCTCGAACTCCTCGGCCGTGACGAGCCGTCCGGGCGCGCTCACCGTGAAGGTGAACGCTTGATCGGCGGGCGTCGGCGCCGCACCGACCCGACCGGTCGGAGCTTGGAGGTTCTGATCCTTGATCGCCGAGATCACGTCGGACGGGGTGATACCAAGCTTGGCGAGCTTGTCGGGCCGCAGCCAGACCCGCAGGCCGTAGTCGGTGCCGCCGAAGAGATCGACCTGCGCGATACCGGGAATCCGCAAGATCTGGTCGCGCAGGTTGATCGAGGCGTAGTTGATCAGGAAGTTCGCGTCGTAGCTCCCCCCGGGCGAGAAGAGCGAGATCAGCATGAGGATGCTGGGGCTCTGCTTCTTCACGGTGACGCCCTGGGCGACGACCTCCTGCGGCAGGCGCGCCTGCGCCGACGAGACCCGGTTCTGGGTGAGCACGTTCGCGGTGTCCTGGTCGACGCCGACCTGAAAGTTCACGTCGAGCTGCATGCGGCCGTCGCTCGTGTTCGACGACTTCATGTAGATCATCCGGTCGACGCCGTTGACCTCCTGCTCGATCGGCGTGGCGACCGACTGCTCCACGGCCACTGCGGAGGCGCCGGGGTAGTTGGCCGTGACCCGGATGGTCGGCGGGGCGAGGAACGGGTACTGCTCGAAGCTGAGCCTCAGGAGCGAGTACGTCCCGAGCAGGACGGTCAGGATCGCGATCACGATCGCGACGATCGGGCGGCGGATGAAAAATTCAGCCATCGTTCGCCTAGCTTCCGCTCTTGGGCTTCGACGCTGGCGGTGCCGGCGGTGCCGCTGCGGGCGGCGCCGGGGCCGGCTGAGCCGGTGCTGGTGCTGCGTCGGCGGCCGGCTTCAGCTCGGCCTTCACCACGAGCCCGGGTCTCACCTTCTGAATGCCCTCGACGATCACGCGCTCGCCGGGCTTGATCCCCGCCGTGACGATGTAGAAGTCCTGATACGGCTGGCGCACGGTCAAGGTGCGCATCGCAACCTTGCCGTCCTCGCCCACCACCATGACTGTCTTTGCGCCTTGCAGGTCCTGCACGGCCACCTGCGGCACCAGGATCGCGTCGGGAACTTCTTCCGTCACGGCCCGCACACGCGCGAACTGGCCGGGACGCAGGACGCGCTGGGGATTGGGAAACTGGGCGCGGACCTGGATGGTCCCGGTCTTCTGGTCGATGGCCCGGTCGACGAAGACCGGCCGGCCCTTCTGCGGAAAGACCGACCCGTCGGACAGGATCAGATCGAACGTGGCCGCCTGGTCCCGCGGGACCTCACCGCGACCGAGACCGGGTATGCGCTTGACCAGCCGCAGATAGTCCGCCTCGGTGATCGCGAAATCCGCGTAGATCGGATCGACGGCCGAGACCGTGGCCAGCAAGGTCGGCTCGCCCTTGCCGACCAGGTTGCCCGTGTCGACGGCGAGCTTGCTGATGATGCCGTTGATCGGCGATTCGACGACGGTGTACTTGACGTTGAGATCGGCCTGGGTCACGGAAGCCTTGCCAGACTCCACCGCGGCCTCGCCGAGCTGGATGGCCGTGCGCTGAGCGAGGATCGAGTCCTTGAGGGCGGCCTCCGCCGCCGCGACACCCGCGGCCGACGCCTGCTCACGCGAGAGGGCCGTGTCGAGATCTTGCTTGGGAATCGCCTGCTGCTCCACGAGCGGACGGTACCGTGCCACGTCGGCGCGGTCCTTCCCGAGATCGGCCTTCGCTTGATCGAGGCTCGCGCGGGCACGATCCACGACCGAGGTGTCCTTCGCGCGAAGGAGGTCGGCCTCGGCCTTGGCCAGCTGCGCACGGGCCGTCTGCAGCGCCGCCTTGTACTCGTCCTGCTGGATCAGGAACAGGACCTGGCCCTGCTTCACCTCGGACCCCTCGCGGAATCGCACGGCCTCGAGCACCCCCGAGACGCGGGCGCGAATCTCGACGGTGGGAACCCCTTCGGTTCGCGCGACGAAATCGGCGCCCACCTGCACGGTGCGCTGGGGCACCTCGGCGACGAGCACGGTCAGAGTCGGCGCGGCCGAGCCCTGCTTGGACTTGGCGTCCCCGCGCTCGCACCCGACGGCGAGCAGCAGCACGGCGGCGCCGGCGACGCACGTCTTCAGCGATCGATGGAGCGGGCGAGTGGGTACTGAGAATGTCATCGCTCTTCCTATGTCTCCCCGAGCACTCATGGTCATTAGGTAGCCATGGCAGCAGCCGGACGATACAAGGCCTTCAACCACGCGGGCGCCACGAACGTCGTGATCATCACCATGACCACGAGCGCCGAATAGAGATCCGGGGCGACGACGGCGGCGGCCAGCCCAGCCCCGGCGAAGATCAAGCCTACCTCCCCGCGCGGCACCATTCCGACGCCGACCGGCCATCGGCGGGTGCCCGGATGATACACCGCGAGGCCCGCGACGAGCTTCGATCCGATCGCCACGGCGGCGAGCGCCAGGGCCAGCCCGAGCTGGGCACCCTCCGCGAACGGATTGAGCTTCGACAGATCGACTTGCAGGCCGACCGTGACGAAGAAGATCGGAACGAACACGTCGGCAACCGGCTTGATGCGATCCTCGATCTGGGCGTGGGGCTCTGTTCTGGACAAGATCAGACCGGCGGCAAAGGCGCCGATGATCGCGGCCAGTCCGATCCACTCGGCCGTCGCGGCCGCCGCCAGCGCGAACACCAGGGACGCCACGACCAGGGCGCCGCGCGCCTGCAGGCGACCGATCAAGCCGACGAGCAGCGGCGCCCGCCGAAGCGCGATGAGCACCGCGATGACCAGGAAGACCAGGCTCTTGACGCCGAGGAACGCGATGCCGCCCGGCGAGACGCGACCGGTCGCGGCGATGCCGGTGACGACTGCGAGCGTGAGCAGGCCGAGGATGTCGTCGACGACTGCAGCACCGAGCACCACGGCAGCCGCGGGATCTTGAAGTTGGCCCAGATCGGTGAGCACGCGGGCGGTGACGCCCACGCTCGTCGCCGTCAGCGTAGCCCCGACGAAGACGGCCACGAGGCCCGGGTGACCGAGCCCATGCATGAGGCCGAAGCCGGCCGCGAAGGGCACGACGACGCCCACCAGCGCGACGAGAACCGCCTGCGGTCCGGCCTTCAGCAGCTTCGCGAGATCGGACTCGAGCCCGACCTCGAACAGGAGGATCAGCACGCCGAGCTCGGCCAGCGCGTGGAGGACCTCGGACTCGCGCACCAGCGCGAGGACGCCGGGTCCGATCACGACGCCGGCGAGCAATTCTCCGAGGACCGCGGTCTGGCCGAGCCGCGCCATCAGCTCGCCGCCCAGCTTCGCGGCCAGGAGAATGATGACGAGGCCGATCAGCAGATCATGAAACTCCATTACCGCATCAACGCGACGATGACCGGCCCCCAGGCGGTCAGCACGATGTTGCCGAGCGCATAAGGGACGGTATAGCCGAGCGCGGGAAGCGTGCTCTCCGCCTTCTCTTGCACAGCGCGGAGGCCCGCCGTGATGGTCCCCGCTCCGCAGCAGGCCCCGAGGAGGATCACGGGATTCATCCTCAGGACGAACCGGCCGAAGAGAATTGCCGCGACGTGGGGCAGCACGGCCACGACCAGGCCCACGAGGATCAAGCTCACGCCCGACTTCTGCAACCCCGCGACGAAGCTCGGGCCCGCGCTGAGACCGACCACGCCGATGAAGACGGTGAGCCCGACCGTCTCGAATACCCACATGGCGGCCTCGGGAATACGCCCGAACGTCGGCCGCACGGCCCGGAGCCAGCCGAACACCAGACCCATGATGAGGGCGCCGCCGCTCGCCGTGAGCGTGAGCGGCAGTCCGCCGACCGTGACCGTCAGCAACCCGACCAGTCCACCGATGAAGATCCCGAGGCCGACGAAGATCATGTCGGTGGTGACCGTCGGCCGATCCGGATAGCCGAGCTCCTTCGCCGCGCGCTCGACGTCGGGCTTGGCCCCGATCAGGTTCAGGACGTCGCCTCGATCGATCTTGGTCTCGAGAGTGAACGGCATCGGCTGCCCGAGCCGCACGAGCTGGCGCAAGAAGACCCCGTGCGCCGACTCGAGGGCGGCGAGATCCTTCATCGTCTTGCCGGCCATGGCCCGGCTGGTGACGACCACGTCGAGGACCTCGACCGGAAAGTCGAGGAGCTCGGGATCGTTCACCTCGGGGCCGATCTCGGCGCCACGCGCCATCAGGAGCTCGGAGCGAGTCATCACCGCCAGAACGTCGCCCGGACGGATGATCGTGTCTCGCTCGGGCTCGATGATCGCGCCGTCGCGACGGATTCTCGAGATGAAGACACGCTGGCCCACCGGCAGCGCCTCGACCGAGGCGACGGTGCGGTTCAGTAAGCGATCATTCGTCACACGATAGGCACGAACCGCAAACCTCTGGAGGGCCGATATGACGCCCGGCTCCGCCTCGCTGCCGCCGACCACCTGCGCCTGCAGCTTCCGGCTCTCCTCTTTCAGATCGATCCCCATCAGTCGGGGTCCGATGTTCGGCAGGAACCACACGATGAATGCGGTTCCGATCAGGTATGTCACGGCGTAGGCGACGGGGATGTTGTTCACCAGCGCGGTCTTCTCCGCCGCCGGCAGCGCGAGCCGATTGATTGCGTCACCGGCGGTGCCGATGACCGTCGACTCCGTGAAGGCTCCGGCCAGGAGCCCGGCCGCGGTGCCCATGTCGTACCCGAGGAGCTTCGAAGCCGTGAAGGCGCTGACCAGGCACGTGACGCACAGGACCACGGTGACCGCCAGCTGCGGCATCGCGTCCTTCTTCAGGCCGCGGAAGAACTGAGGCCCGACCTTGTACCCGATCGTGAACAGGAACAGATCGAAGAAGATGTTCTTGACGGTCACCGACACCTTGATGTCGAGCTGCCCGATGAGCACGCCCGCCAGCAGGGTTCCCACGACGGTGCCGAGACTGAACGTGCCGATCCGGATCTGCCCGATGAAGAAGCCGACCGCCAGGGTCAGGAAGATCGTCAGCTCTTGATGCTCTCGCAGGGCGGTGACGAGGTATTCCATCGCGCGCTCCTCAGCGGACGACGAGGAGAAGCCACGGGGTGCCCAGCAGCAAGAAGACGAGCAGGCAGAAGAGGGTCGTGAGCGCCCCGAGCTTGTACAGCTCGCCTTGCGTCATGTAGCCGCTGCCCACGAAGATCACGTTCTGGCTGCCGCCTTGCGGCGTGATCGTCGAGAAGTAGCTGCTGGCGAACAGCAACGCGAAGGCCATCAGCGGCGCCGATACCCCGGCCCGCACCCCTACGTCCACGAACACGCCGAACAGTGCCAGGACTTGCGACGACTGGCTGACGAACAGATAGTGCATCAGCACGTACAGCACGACCAGGGCGACGTAGGCGGCGGGCCACGAGACGCCGGCCAGCGCGGCCGACAGTCGTCCGCCCACGTAGCTCATAAAGCCGAGCTCGTTGAGCTGGCCGCTCATCGCGAAGAGCACGGCGAGCCAGAGATAGGTCTCGAGCGTTCCGCCCTCTTTCTTGATGTCGTCGAGGGTGAGCACGCTGGTGGCCAAGAGCGCGCCCAAGCCCGCGAAGGCGACAGCGGTGAGGTCGAGCTTCAGCGCGCCCGCCGAGACCCATCCGGTGACCATCAGCACGAATGCTACGGCCACCACCTTCTCGTCGCGACTCAAGGGCCCCATCGACCGCAGGGCTGCGCGTGCCGCCGCCGGCGCGTCGGGAGTTCCGCGCACGCCCGGGGGAAATAGCCAGTACAGGAACAGGGGCAGCAGGAGGACGGCCGCGAGGGCCGGAACGGATGCGGCCAGAAGCCAGGAGCCGAAGCTGATCTTCAGACCGAACTGGCGCGCGATCTCCACGCCGATCGGGTTCACCGACGTGGCCGTCATCCAGAGGGCCGAGGAGACCGCGAGACTCGCCATGCCGCAGAACATGAGATAGCCGCCGACCCGCCGCGTGCTCTCGTCGTCCGGTTTCGAGCCTGCGCCCTGGGCGAGCGAGAGGACGATGGGAAACAGCACGCCGCTGCGCGCGGTGTTGCTGGGGAACGCCGGCGCGATCGCCGCGTCGGTGAGAAAGATGCTGTAGGCGAGTCCGAGCGTCGATCGACCGAACGCGCTCACCACCAGAAAGCTGATGCGGCGGCCCAGGCCGGACTTGACCACGCTGCTGG
>CAYVHH010000017.1:0-4218 GCA_964450175.1 uncultured bacterium
GTGCAGGTTCCGGTCCCCGAGCAGCCGCCGCCCGTCCATCCGCCGAACACCGAGCCGCCGGCCGGCGTCGCGGTGAGGACGACCGCGCTGCCCGACGGAAAGCTCCCCGAGCACGTCGTGCCGCACGTGATGCCGGCGGGCGCGCTCGCGACGCTGCCGGTGCCGAGCCCGGCGCGCACCACCGTCACCGCCACCGGCGCGGACGCGAACGCGGCGCCCACCGTCGTCGCGGTCGTGATCGTCACGGTGCACGCGCCGGTTCCGGAGCATCCCCCGCCCGACCAGCCGGTGAACACCGAGCCCGCGGCGGGCGTCGCCGTGAGCGTCACGCTGGTCCCCGCGGTGAACATGGCCGAACAGGCGGTCCCGCAGCTGATGCCGGTCGGCGCGCTGCCGACGGTGCCGTTGCCCGTCCGGGTCACGCTGAGCGTGACGGGCGCCGTCGCGGCGGGAAACTCGTAGGCGCCGATGTCGAAGGCCGAGCCCTGCGGCCGCGGCGCGCCTTCCAGATCGTCCGTCACGGGGGCGACCGTGCCGCCCGCGTCGCGCGCCGGCGAGGTGGAGCTCAGATGGTAGTCGTTGCCGGCGAAGTTGACGAAGAGCGCCACGGGGGCGGCGATGATCGAGTGCGTGTCCTGGCCGGTCGCGCTGCGCCACGCGGCGAGGGTCACCCGCGTGTCGCCGCCGTCGGTCGAGAAGCGGTCCATGATCACGTTGGTATCGCTGACGAAGCCGGGCAGGCTGTCGGCGGAGATGGCGACGCTGCCGCGGAACGATTGCTGGTTGTAGAGGATGTTGTTCCGCAGGACGTTCCCGGTGCTCGCGTTCTGGATGTTGATCGCCCAGCGCGCGTCGGACGCCATCACGATCGTGTTGTTGAGGACCTGGTTGTTTCGCGCGGGCTGACCGCCGTCGATCTGGTAGAGCGAGATGCCGCTCGCGTGGTTGTTGTAGAGAAGGTTGTTGCGGATGATCGAGCTCTGCACGCCGTCGCAGTTGATGCCGGAGCCGCCGGCCACGCCGTTGTCGTGGATGACGTTGCCCTCGACGACGGCGCCCGAGATGATCCCGTCGCCGCCCTGGCTCAGATCGCCGTTCATGTGGATGCCGTTCGCGTTGTTTCCCCACACGACGTTGTGGCGGATCACCGGCCGATCACCGCTGTTGCCGACGTAGATGCCATGCTCGGCCTGCGAGCGCGACATCGTGTTGTTCTCGATCAGCAAGTCGTCGCTGAAGCCGGTCAGAATGCCCCAGCGTCCGTTCATATCGCCGGTGTTACCGCGGATCGTGACGTGGTTGTTCGTGACCGAGCGGATGCCGGCGCGCGGCAGGCCCGTGACCGTGAAGTTCTCGATCACGACCCAGCTCGCGCCCTCGAGATTGATGCCGTCGGGTGTCGTCGGATTCTGCGTGTCGACGATCGCGCCCGGGTCGGCCCGGAAGGTGATGGGATCGGTCGCCGTCCCGCTCGTGGTCAGGTAGAGGCCCGCGTAGTGGCCGGCGTGCACGATCACCAGGTCGCCGGCGCGCACCGTGTCGGCCGCCTTCTGCAGGGTGCGCCACGGACTCGTGATCGAGCCCGCGGCCGAGTCGTTGCCGACCGGATCGACGTAAAGGGTTCTCAGCGGCGCTGCGGCGCTGCCCGCGACCGACGCGATCCAGACGACGGCGGCGACGGCGAATATCCGGAAGAGGCGAACCATGCGGGATAGATGAAGCACCGGCGGTGCCAGGTCGATCGCGTCGCAAAGTCGCGATGGACATAGGCGATCGAGCTCCCGACCCGGTGCCAGAACGGCGGCGACCGCGCCGGGGCGTCACCGTTCCAGCCCCCTCTGTGAGATGCTGCTCGCCATGCCGGCCTCCCCCGAGGTGCTCGACGCGATCGGCCTTCTTCTCGAGCCAGTGCTGGACACGATGGAGCGAGTCGGCTGGGTCCAGCGGCATCTCTTTCCGCCCATGGCCTCACGCCTCGCCGGAGAGCTCGCGCCGAGCGCCGACGCCGTGGCCGGGCCGCTGAACGCCCTCGAGAAGCTCGACTGGCCGGACGATCTCCGGTTCATGCGCGACCGGCTCATCGACGTGGCGCGACAGACGATCGATCTGGTCTCGGCGTTCGTGGCGGCCACGAGGTCGGCCGAGAATCCGATCGACCTCTATCGCGCGCTGCGACGCTTCGCGCGAATCCAGGAGACGCTCTACCCGCTGGCGCCCGCGTTCGAGCCGGTGAGCCGCTGGTTTCTCGAGCCGGCGCGGCGGGACGACGACGCGCTGGTGGCGCGCTTGCGTGAAGGCGCGCTCCGCGACGACGAGGCGCGCGTCGGCGTGCTGCACGCCTCGAACGAGCGCGACGCCCGAGGCGGCTTTTCGGTCTACGTGCCGGAGGATTGGGACGGCCGCACCCCGATGCCGTTGGTCGTGGCGCTGCACGGCGGCCACGGGCACGGCCGGGACTTCCTGTGGAGCTGGCTCGCCGATGCGCGGTCGCGCGGCGTGCTCGTGATGGCGCCGACGTCGCGCGACCGTACCTGGTCGATCATGGGGCTCGACGATATCGACGCCGAGGGACTGCGCCAGATGGTGGAGTCGGTCGCGGCGCGCTATCCGGTCGACCGCTCGCGCGTGCTATTGACCGGGATGTCCGACGGCGCGACCTACGCCTTGCTGTGCGGCCTCCGCGACGGCGCCACGCCGTTCACGCACCTGGCGCCGGCGTGCGGCGTGCTGCATCCATTTCTCTTCACCACGAGCGGGCTCGAGCACGCCGCGGGCCGGCCGATCTACATGGTCCACGGCGCGCTCGACTGGATGTTCCCGGTCTCGGTGGCCCACCTCGGGCGCGACGCCCTGCAGGCCGCCGGCGCCCGACTCGTCTACCGCGAGATCGAAGACCTGTCCCACACCTACCCGCGGGACGAGAATCCGAAGATCCTCGACTGGCTCGCCGGGGACGCCGCCGCTACGGCTTGAGGATCACCCGCGTGGCGGCCGTGCCGGCGTTCTTGCCTTGCCACTCCGCGAACGCGAACGCCTTGTTGACCTCCGCGAGCGGGAAGCTGTGCGAGACCACTTTCGAGAGCGGGTACTTGTCTCGGGTCCGCACCAGGAACTCGAGCGCGGCGGGCATGATCCACGGGTTGTAGTGCATGAGCCCCGTCCATTTCACCTGCTGCGAGATCACCTTGATGGCGGGGAAGCTGACGGGTTGCGGGACGATGTTGCCGATGTCGACGAACTTGCCGCCCAGCCGGACCATGTCGAGCCCTTCGACCGTGGCCGCCGCGATGCCGACGACCTCGACGACCACGTCGGCGCCGCGCCCGTCGGTGAGATCCTTCACGCGCTGAACGCGGGCTTCCGACGTCGGGAGCTCGTTCATGTCGATCACGTCGGTCGCGCCGCACTTCTTCGCGAAGTCCAGACGCAGCGGCTGCTTGTCGATGGAGATGACCTTCGAGGCGCCCTTCTCCGCGGCGATGGCCGCGGCGTAGATGCCGAGGCCGCCCGCGCCCTGGATGACGACGACGTCACCGAACTGCATGTTGGAGTACTCGAGCCCGTGCAGCACCTGGCACATCGCGCAGTTCACCGGCGGAATCGCCTCGTCCGGCAGGATGTCGGGTACCTTGAAGACGTAATGGCCGGGCGGCAGGAAGTAGTACTCGGCGTAACCGCCGTCGCAGTACGGGTACTCGTTCAGCGTGAACTGCATGCTCCGGCGCTGCCGGTGCGGGCAGACGTGATGCTCGCCGCGCATACACCAGTAGCAGCGATTGCACGGATTGAAGAACGGAAACGCGACGCGGTCGCCTTCCTTCAGCGGTCGCCGCAGCGAATCGGTCGTGACGCCCTTGCCGAGGCTCGCGACGACGCCGGTGAATTCGTGGCCGGGCACTCGCCGCATGTCCGGGCCGGAGTAGTTCCCGTCGTTGCGCCAGTAGTGGAGGTCCGATCCGCAGATCGCCGCGGCGGTGTTCTTGATGAGGATCCCGCCGGCCTCGACCTCCGGGGTCGGCAAGGTTTCGAGCTCGAGCGGCTTTCCAGGCTGGTTGAGTACGACGGTCAGTCCCTTCGGCACCGGTGTCCTCCTGCAGTGCGCACCGCCAGCCGTCGCGAGGTCGGAGCCCCGACGGCAGAGGCGCGACTACGGATTGAAGTAGTCGATCGGCGGTCCGCGGCGGGCCGCCCGGCCCTATCCTAATAGATGTTGCCCCG
>CAYVHH010000018.1:0-14162 GCA_964450175.1 uncultured bacterium
TCGCATACCACTGCGCCAGAAGCGCGATGAAGAACCATCGTCGCGGCCACTCCGGCGCGACGGCCTCTGCGCCGCCGTCGTAGCTGTCGAGCCGTTGTCGGTTCAGGTCACACCAGTAGAGGTATCGTGCCCAGGCGAAGAGGCGGTCTATGTCGGACTCTCCGAAGATGCCTGGGGACGTCATCTCGGCCGAGCACGCATTCTCAATGCCGTCCAACCGGTGGAGGATGGCTGCGGGGCAGTCTCGCCGAAGGCCACCATGCGCACCAGCGTCCCGGCCGGGACTGCACCGGGGCGCGGGGCCAGCGTGCGCTACTCGATGATCAGGTCCGCTCGCAGGAGCAGCGTCTGCGGAATCGTGAGGCCGAGCGCCTTGGCGGTCTTGAGGTTGATGACAAGCTCGAACTTGGTGGGCTGCTCCACCGGAAGATCCGCGGGCTTGGCGCCTTTGAGGATTTTGTCCACGAAGGTGGCGGCTCGAACGAACATGTCTGAAAGGTCAGCGCCGTAGCTCATGAGGCCACCGGCTTCGATATGCTCTCGAAAACCGTAGATCGCCGGCAGCTGGTTGCTCGCTGCCAGCTTAGCGATGTTGACTCTGAGTCCAAACGTGAGTGGGTCTTCAAGTACGATCAGGGCGCGGAATCGTATCGCCTGCTTGAACACCTCGGGAAGCTCGTTCGCAGACCGCATCTCCAGGATCTGAACCTGCACACCCAAGGAGTTCGCCGTGGTTTTGATCTCCGCCAACGCCCGCTCAGAGTACGGCGTCACGGGATTCAGCAGAACAGCGACATGCGAAAGACGCGGCAGTAACTCTATTAGCAGTTGAACTTGCTTTCCTGCAACATCGGCCGCCAAGGCGCTCAACCCTGTGACGTTGCCGCCTGGTCGCGCAAGGCTGGCGACGAGACCGGCAGCCACGGGGTCGCCGACCGCCGCCATGACGACAGGGATTGAGTTGGTTGCCTTCTTTGCCGCTAGAGCAGTGAGCGTGCCCCCGCCGGCGATGATCACATCTGGCTTGCTCCGGACTAGCTCATCAGCCACGTCGGCAAGGCGTGCTGGTTGTCCTTCTGCCGACCGGTAGTCCAGGATCGAGGTCTTCCCTTCGACGTACCCCAACTCCATTAGCCGATGCTTTAGCGCCTTCATCGAAGGCGAGCTCTCCTCATTAGGGCTCAGCGAGAGGTAAGCTATCCGCCACACCTTGCCCGGCTGCTGCGCCTCAGCGGCGAGCGGCGCAAAAGCGAGACCGACAGCGAGAACGACCGCAAGCCCGATCAGCCGCATGGGCACCTCGGTGGAGGATGGCTGGCCGGGAGTCTAGCCTAACGCCAGAACACGCACCAGCGCCCCGGCCAAGGGCACCGGGGCGTCGGGAACTACCGTGACAGGCCAGCGCGTGTGCTAGAACCTACCCGCGAAAGGTACAGTCAGTGGAGCCTGGACACCCAAGGGCCCGTGTGGCCCATCGAAGCCCCCATCAAGATCAATCAAACATCAGGACGGTGCGCGCGACCTCGCCGGCCTTCATCGCGCGGAACGCTTCGTTGACGTCCTCGAGCTTGCCGCGGCGCGTGATCATCTCGTCCAGGCGGAGCAAGCCGCGCTGGTAGAAGTCGACGTACTTCGGCATGTCCACCTTGAAGCGATTCGAGCCCATGCTGCAGCCCTGGATGCGCTTCTCGCGGAGGAACACGCTGCCCTCGAGCTCGATCTTCTGCCCGACCGGGATCATGCCGATCACCGTGGCGGTGCCGCCCGGGCGGATGCACTCGAACGCCTGCTCGGCGGCCTTCTTGAGCCCGATCGCCTCGAAGGCGTACTCGACGCCGCCGTTGGTCATCTCGCGAATGGTCTTGACCGGGTCGACCTTGGACGAATCGACGGTGTGCGTCGCGCCGAGCTCCTTGGCCTTCGCGAGCTTGTTCTCGAACACGTCGACGGCGATGATCATGCCGGCGCCCGCGATGCGCGCGCCCTGGATCACGGCCAGCCCGACGCCGCCGGCGCCGTAGACGGCGACCGTCGCCCCGGCCTCGACGCGCGCCGTGTTGAGCACCGCGCCCACCCCGGTCGTCACGCCGCAGCCGATCAGCGCGCCGCGGTCGAGCGGCATGTCGTCGCGCACCTTCACGAGGCCGTTCTCGTGGACCAGCATCTTCTCGGCGTAGGCCGAGAGGTTCGCGAACTGGTTCACGGGCGCGCCGTTCCAGGTGAGCTTCGGCGGCTCCTGCGGCGTGCGGACGGGCCGCGACTGGCAGAGGTGCGTCCGTCCGGTCAGGCAGTACGAGCAGTGACCGCAGAAGACCGAGAGACAGGCGATCACGTGATCCCCGGTCTTGAACTCCGTCACATGCGGGCCGACCGCCTCGACGATGCCGGCGGCCTCGTGGCCGAGGATCGCCGGGGTCGGGAACGGATAGTAGCCGTCGACGAAGTGCAGATCGCTGTGGCACACGCCGCTGGCGACGGTGCGGACGAGCACCTCGCGTCCGATGGGCTTCGCGACCTCGACGTTCTCGATCGTGAGGGGTTTGTTGGGACCGTGGAATACGGCGGCTTTCATGGAGAGCTCCTTTCTAGGGCAGGAGGTCGCTGACGGAAATGCGGGCTCCCGGCACGGCCAGGAGCTCGACGTACGACTCGGCGCTCAGGACCTCCCTCGCAGCGTAGCGCCAGCCGAACGGTGCCGAGGGATCCGCGACGGGTCGTCGGTAGATTTCCACGACGCGGTCGACGAGATTGACGATCCAATAATCGTCCAGGCGTGCACGAGCGTAGAGACCCCCTTTGTGCTCGCGGTCGAAGGCCAGGCTCGAATCAGCGACCTCGACGACGAGCGCCGGGCGCGACGGGTGCCGGCGGCTGTAGCTCCGCCGATCTCCGCGCGTGACGGCGACGTCGGGCTCCGGCTCCGACTCGTCGTCGAGCTCGAGAGGCCCCTGTGATCGTACGAGCCAGCCCGGCTGGAGAGCCGCGCGGAGCGCGTCTTCTACCAGCCCGATGGCCGTGTAGTGCGCGCTCCCTTGAGGCTCGCTGACGATGAGCTCGCCACCCAAGAGCTCGAGGGGCTCGTCCGGGAGGAACACGCCGACATCGATGAGGCGGTCGTATTCCGCGCGGGTCCAGCGCCGCGTGCGGACGGGATAGGTGGCCATAAGGGGGACGCTACGTCACACCACGCCACACGTCAACGTACCCGGTTCTAAATGTGTCCGGTCCGGAGCCGTGGAGCGCGGCGGCCGGTCAGCGGCGCGCGGTCAGGAGTGGCTCTCGGACTCCCGGTCGACCGCGCGTCCGGCCGACGCCCAGCCGGTGAACCCGACCGCGAGGTGCGCGACGTTCGGGAACCCCATCTCGCGAAGGACGTCCGCCGCGAGCGCGGAGCGCTGGCCGCCGGCGCAATACACGATGATGCGCTTGGTCGGGTCGATCTTGCCGGTGTAGTAGTGAGAGGTCGGGTCGAGCCAGAACTCGAGCATGCCGCGCGGCACGTGCGTCGACCCGGGGATGAACCCGACCTTGCGCCGCTCGCGGACGTCGCGGATGTCGACCACCTGCGCGTCGCCACGCGCGATCTCAGCTTCCACCTGCTCGACGGACAGGTTCTCGATCCGCGTCTTCGCTTCCTCGACCATCTGCCCGACGGTTTTCTTCGGCTTCCACATGTTGGGCTCCTCAGTCCGGTATCGTCGCACCGGAGGCCAGATCTGGCAACGCGCTCGACGCCGCGAAGCGGCCGAGGTCCTGGCGCGCACGATCGGTGAGCGCGTAGGTCGCGCGCTGCAGCCGCCGGAACCAGCCGTAGACGTCACGCTGGAGAATGCGCGGCGCGTTCGGCACCAGCCCCGTTTCGCGCAGCGCCTTCAGGCTCGCGCGCCCACCGCGCTCGATGAGGATCGCGCAGCGGAGTGCCTCCTGGCGATAGGCCGTCACGATGGGCGTGCGTGTGACGCCGCCGCGGTTCGGATCGCCGACGCGCCGCGCGTGCTCGCCGAGCAGGCGAGTCAGGCTGGCCGTCCGCCGGCGCGGCCGGTAGGGAACCGCCTCGACGACGACCTCGACGCCGGCGGCCGCGCGCCCCGGCGCAACGGTCATCAATCCGAGGCCCAGCCGGCGACACAGGTCGCGCACGTCGCGCCGAAGAACGGAATGGCGGCGACCACGGCGGCCGCGTGGGCGCCCGACGGCGAGGTACACGCGGTCCGTCATCGTGAGCCGATCGACGCCCTGGAGCACGAGGGCCAGGCTGAAGGTCAGCTTCAGCTCGACGATCACGGGCGGTTCCTGGCCCCGGATCGCGACGACGTCGCAGCCGCGGATCTCGCCCTTGACGTCGTAGCCCTGACCTTCGAGGAAGGCCTTCACGGCCGGATAGAGGTCGGCCTCCGCGCACGACGATCCGCCACGTGGCATCGACGCGATTCTACGTGGCCGGCCCGCGGAAACGGCCACCTTCTCGTTCGCCTCACCGCCGGACGGAAGCCCGACGCGCTCGGAGCCGCCAGAACACGACGACCTGATCGGCGATGATGATCGGGACGAGAAATGTGACCAGGAGGCTCAAGGGCAGGTGCAAGAGCGCGCTCATCGAGTCCGGATCGGCAAGGGCGAGCCGGGATGCCGTGACGACGACGAAGAGGATGTCCAGCAAGCCGAACGCGTTCCAGGCGCCGACGAGCCGGGGTCTGGTCTCCAGGCGCCCGCCCGCCGCCAGGAGCGCGAGCGCCAGGGCCGCGACGACGATGTCTCCCCACCCACCGGGGACGGCGAACGCGCGAGGCAGCGCGCCGTCGCGATAGTAAAGGAGCAGAAAATAGAGACCGACGAAGCGCGTCAGATGAATCGCGACGAGCCAGCGGAGGTCGAGCGCCGCGATCCAGCGGCGAAAGCGCGGGAGCGCCACGACGGCCGCCAGCAACAGCCCTGTCAGCCCGACCAGGACGAGCTGCGGAACGGGTGGCCGCCAGCTCGCGCCGCGGCCCGTAGCTCCCAGGCCGAGCGCGGCCGTCAGCCACAGGAGTCCCACGACGACGTACCGCCGCCCGCTCACGTGTGCACGGCCGGCAGAACCTTCTCGCCGAAGAGCCGGACGGTATCGACCGGGTCGACGGCGAGGCTGACGGAGAACATGAGCCGTCGCACCCCAGCCGCCTGGGCCGCGCGTACCTGGGCCAGACACTCCTCGGGTGTGCCGCAGATGGCCAGACGTCCGGCGAGATAGTCGAACAGCCCGAGCTCGGCCACGAGGGCGGCGTCGGCGGCGCCGGGCCGCGTGCTGTAGCGCCGGCGCAGCTCCTGGAGCGCCGCGCGGTGCTCGGCGGGCACGCCACGCCGGGCCAGATCACCGCCGCCCATGACGTAGGCCGACACGAACGCGAGGATCGCGCCGATCTTTCGGCGCGATGCATCGCCGTCCGCGCTGCAGTCGAGACAGGCGATCTGCCAGATCTCGATCTCGTCCGGGTTCCGGCCGGCGGCGCGCGCCGCTCGCACGACCGCGCCCTCCGATTCGGCGACATTCCCGGCAGCAAGGCCGTAATTGATGAAGACGCCGTCCGCGTGGGCTCCCGCGGCAGCGAGTGAGCGCGGATGGGACGCCGCGAGAAAGACCGGGCTCGCTCGCTTCACCCACGGCAGGTGCGCGGTCCCGCCGCGGTACGACGCGGCGCGCCCGCGCAAGAGCGCCTTGATGAACGCCACGCCCTCGGCAAGCTCCCCCGCGGGCAGACTCGCGGTGCCGAGGTTTCGCGTGCCGCTGTGGCCGACGCCGATACCGAGCACCGCACGCCCGGGAGCGAGCAGATCGATCGATGCGATCGAGGCTGCTGCGACGGCCGGATGGCGCGTCACCAGGTTGGTCACGCAGACGGCAACCCGCGCGCGGCGCGTGTCCCCGGCGAGGAGCGTCGTGGCCACCCAGGGATCCATCGCGATACCCGGCGTGTCGGCGATACCGACCATGTCGTAGCCGAGGCCGTCGGCCGCCTCGGCCATGGCCCGCACGAGCTCGACGTGATACGGCCAGAAGAAGAACCCGATCTGCATGTCAGCTCGCGCCTCGAGCGTGCGGATCTGGGTCACCGGCGCTTCGGCGTCGCTCATGCTGGCCAGCTTCTAGCGCGGCCCGGCCGCCGGCGGCATGCGAACCCGCGTCCACATGTTGACGACGAAGAGCACGACGCCCCCGGCCTGCCCGAGCCCGCCGAGCGCCACCAGCATGCGCAGCGGAGTCGAGTCCGAATAGGCGGCGAGCATCTCGGCGAGTGCTCGAAGGCACGTCGCCGCGGTCATCACCCAGTAAACCGCTTCCGCGAGCTCGGGGCGGTAGCGCTGGTCGTCGCGGGCCGGCCGCGGGAACATCCAGGTGGCCACGCCCATCACGAGCATGAGCATGAAGCCGACCAGCAGAAGATGCACGTGCGCCGTGATGACCAGTCGCGCCGGGTAGGTCCCCAGGAGGAACTGTCCGACGCTGACGTACGAGCCGAGGAGCACGCCGGCGATCAGGAAGGCGAAGCTCGTCTTGATGTAGCGTCGGATCAGGGACGGCATGAGGCTCGCTGGCTCCTACTCGGTCCCGGCGTCTTCGAGCTCCCGCAGGGCCTCCACGGAATGAACGATGAGCCGTCCGCCCTCCTCGCTCACGAGGCCCTTCTTGAGCCAGCGGCTCAGCACCCGGATGGTCGTCTCGACGGTGGTGCCGCTCATGTCGGCAAGAGTCTGCCGGGTGAGGTGGAACGGAAGCACGAGGCCCCGCTGATCGCGTGTGCCCTCGCTCTCGGCCAGGCGGATCACCCTGGCGGCGAGGCGGGCTTCGACCGGGTCGACGGCCAGTGACTTCACGGAGTCGTGCGCCGTGCGCAGCCGCTGGCCGAGCATCAGCGCCATCTCGCGGACGATCGCCGGGTGGCGCCGCGCGAGCGCGACGATCGGCTCCGGCGGAATGCGAATGACCTTGCTCGCCTCCATGGCTTGCGCCGTCGCCGGGTACGGGCGGCCTTCGAGCACGGCCACGCCGCCGAAGGGTTCGCCGGGTCCGAGGAGCTCGAGGACCACCTCCTTGCCGTTGCGCAGCTGGCGCAGGATCTTGACCCGGCCCGAGCGCACCAGCCAGAACCAGGCGGGCGTGTCCCCTTCGGCAAAGATGTACGCCCGAGCGGGGTAGCCGTCCTCACGAGCGGCGGCGGCCAGAGCCACGATTTCGTCGGCGGGAAGCCCGGCGAAGATCAGACCGGACTTGAGGAAATTGGCGATCGATTTCGCCGGCATGCGCGGATGATAGCATTCCGCCTTCCGGTGACCGCCGCTGGGTCCCCGCGCCGGTGGCCACATGATCTGCGTCATAATGCGCTGGCGCCACTCGGCCTCATTCTCGAGTCAGAAGGAGCGACCAATGCTCACGCGTCGTCATGCCTCGTTCGCCAGAGAATCGGCAGCGCTTCTGTTCCTGATCGCCGTCGTCACGCCGGCTCTGGTCTTTGCTCAGTCCGCGCCGAGTCACCAGCACGCACAGGCCAAGCCGGCACCGGCTCCGGCCGTTTCCAAGAAGAGCCCGGCGGCCGAGTACACGCCGACCGTACGTTTTCGCCTGCGCACGGAGCTGGCGGGAGGCAAGATGGCGTTCGTCGGTGCTGGGGGCGACATCGAAGGCGTGGTCAACCCCACGCTTCGGGTGGCGCTCGGCGACATCGTCCAGGTCAGTCTCGTCAACAACGACGGCATCGAGCACGACGTCGTGTTTCCCGAGTTCAAAGCCGGGACGGATCGTGTCAACCGCAAGGGTGCCAGCAGTGTGACGGTGTTTCGCGCCGACCAGGCGGGCGAGTTCTTCTATTTCTGCTCGCTGCCCGGCCACCGCCAGGCCGGCATGGAAGGCAAGATCAACGTCGGGGGGGCCCAGGCGCCCGTGGCGGCGCTGCCGCCGTCGGTCAGCATCGTGCGCGCGGCGACCGATCTGCCCGGCCCGGTTCCCGCCGGCCCGCCGCGCACCGTCAAGCTCGATCTGGAGGCGGTGGAGCTGGTCGGCAAGCTGGCCAACGAGACGACGTACTCGTACTGGACCTTCAACGGCAAGGTGCCCGGCCCCTTCCTGCGCGTGCGCGTGGGCGACATCGTGGAGCTCGGCTTCAAGAATCGCGCGGACAGCCGGATGATCCACTCGATCGATCTCCACGCGGTGACCGGCCCCGGCGGGGGCGCGGTCATGACCCAGACGCCGCCGGGCGAGTCGAAGTCGTTCCGCTTCAAGGCACTGAATCCGGGCCTGTACGTGTACCACTGCGCGACGCCCATGGTGGCGAACCATATCTCGAGCGGGATGTACGGGCTCATCCTGGTGGAGCCGCCGGGTGGACTGCCCAAGGTCGATCACGAGTTCTACGTCATGCAGGGAGAGATCTACACCGACCGGCCGTACGGTCAGCGCGGCCACGACGAGTTCAGCGTGGAGAAGCTCCTCGCCGAGCGAGCCGAGTACTTCGTCTTCAACGGCGCGGTCGGTGCGCTGACGACCGAGTATCCGCTGAAGGCCAAGGTGGGAGAGACGGTGCGGATCTTCTTCGGCGTCGGCGGCCCGAACGCGACCTCCTCGTTCCACGTCATCGGGGAGATCTTCGATCGCGTGTACCACCAGGCCGCGATGGGCTCGCCCATCGAGACGAACGTCCAGACGACGATGGTGCCGGCCGGCGGCGCGACCATCGTCGAGTTCAAGCTCGAGGTGCCGGGCCGCTACATTCTCGTGGACCACTCGCTCTCGCGACTCGAGCGCGGTCTGGCGGGCTTTCTACTCGTGGAGGGGCCGGAGAACGAGGAAGTGTTCTGGGGGCCGGAAGGGCCCGCCGGCATGCGCGGGCACTAGCTCATCGCGGGAAGCGCTGGGCGGCTCGTGCCCGCGCCTTGGCCGCTTCGTCTTCTCGGCTCCGCGGCGGCGCGCTCGTCTCGAGCGCGCCGAGCAGATTGCGCGACACCGCGGCGATCTCGTCGATCGCCGCGAGAAATGCCGCTTCGTTGGCCTTCGACGGCTTGCTGAAGCCGCTCAGCTTCCTGACGAACTGCAGGGAGGCCGCCCGGATCTCCTCGTCGGTGACCGGCGGCTCGAAGTTGAACAGGGTCTTGATGCTTCGGCACACTGTCTGCTTGCTCACGCGCGACGCGTGAGCTCCTCCCGCAGGCGCGTCGCGACGGTCGCCTCCTCCCCGGGCTGGAGGTTGATCGGGTCGACCGCGATCTCGTCGAAGTAGCCGCCCTGATGCGCGCCTTGCTGTACGTAGATGTGCGGGTCACCCTTGGCGAGCGCGACCTGCACGGCGTTGCCCGACGGCCCCGTCCAGTCCGGTGTGAAATACACGACGGCGTGAGGAATGACGCGGTTCATCGGGTCGTGCTCGACCACGCACCGGAGACCGGGGATGTCGGCGAGCGCCTCGACGATCGTCGTACACACGTCGATGTAGCGCTTCATCTCGGCGGCCTCGTCCTCGGCGATGAACAGCTCGAGCGCCGTGACCAGACCGCAGATCTCTTCCTTCGACGTCTTCGCGGCGCGCCCCAGCGCCTGATTGGGGCTGGCGTTGAGCGAGACGGCGTGTACGAGATCGCGCCGACCCGCGAGGATGCCGGTGCTCTGCGGCCCGCGGATGCCCTTGCCTCCGCTGAAGCTCACGAGATCGGCGCCGAGCCGGAGGAACTTGGTCAGGTTCTCGCGCGGCGGCAGCATCGACGCCGCGTCGACGATGACCGGCACGCCGCGGCGGTGGGCGATCGCGACGACCTGCGCGAGGGTGAGCACACCAGGCGGGCTCGTGAACGGCGAGATCAGGTAGGCGACGGCCGCGGTCTTCTCCGTGATCGCGTCCTCGAGCTCGAACGGCTGCGTTCGGCGGGCCAGGCCGATCTCGACCAGCACGCCGCCGGCGACCCGGTAGGCCTGGTCGTAGGCGAAGCGATGCGCGCGCTGGATCACGATCTCGTTCCGCATCCCACGCGTGTCGGGCAGGCGCGTGATCTTCGCCGGGTCGTCGCCGGCGATGCACGCGGCGGCCTGCAAGATCAGTCCCGAGCTGGCGCCGGCGGTGACGAAGGCCGCCTCCGCGCCGAGCATGCGGGCGATCGCGGCTCCGGCCGCCTCGTTGAGCTCGTCGATGTTCACGAGGGCCGTCGACGCCTGGCGCATCGACTCGAGCGCCTCGGGCCGGAGGCGTGAGCCGCCGTAGCGCGTGGTGGTCCCCGAGCCGTGAATGACGGGGCGAACGCCGAGCTTCTTGTAGACGTCGGGGATCATGCGAGGCCCTCCTCCTTCATGTCACGGATCGCCGCCTCGAAGGCGGTCAGGGTCTCGCCGACGACCTCGTCGGTATGGCAGGTGCCCACGAGCGCCCGCCCACCGTTGAAGTCGACGCCGTGCAGGATGAGTGCCTGGCGGAGCGTCCGGCTCTGCTCGGCGTTCTTCGCGTCGAGCCGCCGCCAGTCGACCCCCTGAACCGACTGATCCGCGCCGTCGCGCGGCGGCGTGCCGGCGCCGAAGAAGATCTTCCAGTCGCTGTGATCGCCGTAGATCTTCCACGGTACGCTCTCGCGCGCCAGAATCTCGTTCATGCCGTGGCGCAGCTTGGCCGCCTGCTGGTTGGCCAGGCGGATGGCCTGGCCGTCGGCGACCGAGGCGAGCATCGCGACTCCGGCCGCGGCCGACAGCGGATTGGCGTTGAAGGTGCCCGCGTGCGCGATCTTGGCGCGGCGGTTCTCCTCCGCGGTCGCCTTCGTGGCCAGATAGCTCATCACGTCCTCACGCCCGGCGCAGGCGCCGCCGGGGAGGCCGCCGGAGAGGATCTTCGCCATCGTCGTGAGATCGGGCCGGATACCGAGCTTTTCCTGGGCGCCGCCGGGCGCGACGCGGAAGCCGGTGACGACCTCGTCGAAGATCAGCAGCACGTTCGCGCGCCGGGTTTCGTCGCGGAGCGCGGCGACGAAGGACGCCGGCGCCGGCACCGCGCCGAAATGACCGCCGGTCGGCTCGATGATCACCGCGGCGACGTCGTTCTTCGCGAGGCGGGCGCGCACCGCGGCGATGTCGTTGGGCGGCAGCACCGAGACCAGATCGACGACCTCGGGAAGCTGGCCGGCCTCGGGCTCGGCCTCGTAGGGCGCCCGTACGCCGACCTCGAGCCCCTCGTGCCAGCCGTGGAAGTGGCCCGCGAACTTGACCACGTGACGCTTGCCGCTGAACGCGCGCGCGAGCCGCACGGCCATGTGCGTGGCCTCGGTGCCGGTGCCGGTGAAGCGTACGCGCTCGGCGCTCGGCACCAGCCGGCAGACCCACTCGCCCCACTCGACTTCCTTCTCGTGGCAGGCGCCGTAGTGCGTGCCGCGCAGCGCCTGCTCGCGCACCGCATCGACCACCGGCCGCGGATTGTGACCGAGCAGCAGGGCACCGTGCCCCATCCAGTAGTCGACATAGCGATTGCCGTCGACGTCCCACTTGTACGCGCCGTCGGCGCGGGCGACGTAGAGCGGGAACGGCTGCATGCGGCGGTTGTCGTGGGTCACCGCGTCGGGGAAGAGGCGCCGGGCGCGCTCGTACAGCGCGCGCGAGGCGGGCAGGGCGTCGGTGTAGCGGTCCTGCAGCTTGGACGAGGTGGCGAGCCGGGCCATGAGAATCTCCTCTATTCGAGGCGCGCCTGGGTCGGCGGGACCCAGCCCGCGACGACCGGCGGCGCGCACAACTCGGGGAGCGATCGTCGACGCCGGTACGTTACGCCCGTCGTCCGGCGCCGGTCAAGGAAGCGCATCCGTGACGCTCGTGTTCGCGGTAGTATCTGCGCTCGCGGAGGATCCTCATGCCCAGCGCGCGCGCCGTCCGGCGTGTCCTCGTGCTCTCGATCGTCGCCGCCGTGCTCGTCTCGCCGGTCTCACGCCCGGGGCCCGCCGCGCAGCCGGCCGCGCTCGAGCCGCACCAGCAGCTCCTGCGCGAGATCTATCAGGAGCTGATCGAGATCAACACGACCAACTCGGTCGGCGACAACACCAGGGCGGCGGAGGCGATGGCTCGGTGGCTGATCGCCGCCGGCTTTCCGGCCGCCGACGTCCAGGTGCTGGTGTCGGCTCCGCGCAAGGGCAACCTGGTGGCGAGGCTCCGGGGCACCGGAGCCCGGCGGCCGCTGCTGCTGCTCGCGCATCTCGACGTCGTCGAGGCCAATCGCGAGGACTGGTCCGTCGATCCCTTCAAGCTCCTCGAGCAGGACGGCTACTTCTACGGCCGCGGCACCACCGACGACAAGGCGATGGCGGCGTCGTTCGTGGCGAACCTGATCCGCTACCGGCGGGAAGGCTTCGTGCCCGACCGCGATCTCATCGTGGCGCTGACGGCGGACGAAGAGGGGGGCGGGCACAACGGCGTGGTGTGGCTCCTCAAGGAGCATCGCGCGCTGATCGACGCCGAGCTGGCGATCAACGAGGGCGGCGGCGGGGCGCTGAAGAACGGCCGGCCCGTGTCCAACAGCATCCAGGCGAGCGAGAAGATCGTCCAGAGCTATCGGCTCGAGGTGACGAACCGCGGCGGGCACAGCTCGTTGCCCGTCAAGGACAACGCGATCTGGCACCTCGCCGGCGGCCTGGCTCGGCTGGCCGATTTCGACTTCCCGGTCAACCTCGACGACGTGAATCGACAGTTCTTCGAGCGCGTGAGCGCGCAGATCGGCGGATCGCTCGGCAACGACTTCCGCGCGGTCGCGCACGGCAATCGCGATCCGGCGGTCGTGGCGCGGGTCGCCGCGGTGGGCCCGGTGTTCAATTCACGCCTGCGCACGACCTGCGTCCCGACGAGGCTCGAGGGCGGTCACGCCGACAACGCGCTGCCGCAGACGGCCCGCGCCGTCGTGAACTGCCGCGTGCTCCCGAACGAGGCGGAAGAGGACGTCCGGCAGCAACTCGTTCGCGCCCTCGCCAACGACAAGATCAAGGTCACGCCGGTCAACAAGTTCTTCCCGAGCCCCGCGTCACCGCTCACCCAGGAGATCATGGGCGCGGTGGAACGGGTGACGCAGGCGTTGTGGCCCGGCATTCCCGTCGTGCCGATGATGTCGACCGGCGCCACCGACTCGAGATATCTCCGGACCGCCGGTATCCCCGCCTACGGCACCTCGGGAATGTTCGACGACGTCGACGATATCCGGGCGCACGGTCGCGACGAGCGGCTCCGCGTGCGGTCGCTCTACGAAGGGCAGGAGTACCTCTATCGGCTCGTGAAGGTTCTCTCGTCCAAGCCGTGACAGAAACGCCGGTCAGCGTCGAAGCGCCGACCGGCGTCGGGGAGCTCTCCGGAAGCCGGCTGTCTACTCGAGGTCGAGCGGGTCGCGCTTGGGCCCCACCGTCTGCATGGTCTCGAACCCGTTCTCGACCATGTCGCAGTAGAGCTCGACGCGGTTACCGTCCGGGTCGAAGAAGTAGACGCTGCGGGTCACGTTGTGCTCGGCGGTGCTGTCGAGCGGGATTCCCATGCGCTTGAGCTCTTGGTAGGCCGCCTTGAGCTCTTCGAAGTTGTCGAGCCGCCACGCGACGTGGTGCAGGCCCGGCTGAGTCTTTGCCGGCGGCTCGCCGGTCGCCTGCTGGAACAGCGCCAGGTCATGGTGCTCCTTGCCGAAGCTGAGGAACACCGCGCCGCGCTCGAGATTCTCGTGCGCCACCTTCAGGCCCAGGGTCTGCGTGTAGAAGTCCCGCGATTTCTCGGCGTTTCGGACGTTCAGCACGACGTGACCGAGCCGCTTGGCCTGGATCATGGAGTCCCTCCCCGGAGCGCCGATCGCGCTCCCATGCACCCTCGCCCTGCGCTTACTCTACCGCGCTTTCGTTCCGGCCGCGCAACGTCCGATCGGACGCGCCGGGCATTCGCGGACGCGGGCGCCTGTCGCGCCCGTGACCGTCACGTGGCCTGCGAGCCGGCGGCGACGACCCGACGCCGGCGGCGCTCGACGCCGCCCCGCACGAGGGGAACGAGCTCTCGCCCGAACTCGATCGCGTCCTCGAGCGGGTCGAATCCGCGAATCAACACGGTGCTGGCGCCGGCGTCGTAGTAGTCGAGCAAGGATTCGGCAACCTGCTCGGCGGTACCGACCAGCGCCGTGGTGCTGCCGGCCGCCCCGGTCGCGGCGGCGATCGCC
>CAYVHH010000019.1:0-10092 GCA_964450175.1 uncultured bacterium
CAATTTCGAGGCGCTGGCCGACGCGAAGGCGTACGTCGCGCTGCTGATCCTGACTCCGCTGAGGATCCAGGGCGCCACCGGCTCGCCGCTGCGGGCGATCGCACTCGCGCCCTAGTCCCCCGACCGCAAGCGTGGTGAGACCCCCCGACGACCAGCTATGAGCGCGGCTGCGGCGTCAGGCGCAGATAGGGCTTGAGCGCGCGCCAGCCCTTGGGGAACGTGCCGCGCGCCTCCTCGTCGCTGACGGCCGGGACGATGATGACGTCCTCGCCCTGCTTCCAGTTGACCGGCGTCGCCACGCGGTGGGTGTCGGTGAGCTGGAGTGAGTCGATCACGCGCAGGATCTCGTCGAAGTTGCGGCCGGTCGTCTGGGGATACGTGATCATCAGCCGGATCTTCTTCTTCGGATCGATCACGAACACCGTGCGCACCGTGTAGACCTCGTCGTGCGCGGGATGGATCATGCCGTAGAGTCCGGCGACCTTGCGATCGGGATCGGCGATGATCGGGAAGTTGGGCGCGTGCCCTTGCGTCTCCCGGATGTCGGCGGCCCAGTTCTGGTGCGACGCCACCGGGTCGACCGAGAGACCGATCGCCTTCACGCCGCGCCGGTCGAATTCCGGCTTGAGCCGCGCCACGTAGCCGAGCTCGGTCGTGCACACCGGCGTGAAGTCGCGCGGGTGCGAGAACAGGATCGCCCAGCTGTGGCCGATCCACTCGTGAAAGCCGAGCGGGCCCTCGGTCGTGACGGCGGTGAAGTCGGGTGCGGTGTCTCCGAGCTGCACGTTCATCTGGGTTCTTCTGTCCGGATCGCCGTCCGGACGATGTAGTCCGCGAGCTGCGGGAAGGGATCGAACCCGAGCACGGCCGGAGCGTTGGCGACGAAATTGGACGTGGCGTTCACGTCGTAGAAGTAGACGCGGCCGTCTTCTCGGCCGACGAGATATTCGATGCCGCCCACGTCGATCGACGCCGCGCGCGCGAGCGCCCGGGCCTGGTCGACGACCGCGGGCGGCGCGTCGTAGCGGGTCAGCTGGAGCCCGGGCTTCACCTGGACGGGACACGCCGCGAGGTCGGCCTTCGGAGACGCCGCAGGAGCCTGGCAGATGTCGGCCGGGCACAGGTTGAAGTCGGACGCCGGGCGGACGATTCGTATCGCGTACAAATACCGGTCGTCCAGCACCTCGACCCGTACAATCGCGCCGTCCTGCGACTCGATGAACTCCTGGACCAGCGCCGTTCCGTCCGGACCGAAGTCGAGCGCGGACGCGCCGGCCTCGAGGTCGGCCCGCGTGTCGAATCGCTCGATGAGCGCGCCCGAACCGCCGATGTTCGGCTTGACGAGGAGCGGGAATCGGAGCTCGGCGCTCACCTTCAAGACCTGGTCGCGATGGTTCACGACGACCGTCCGCGGATAGTTGACGCCCAGGCGCTCGAACAGCCCGATCTGTAGCGCCTTGGATTTCTCGAAGCGATAGGCGCGAACCGGATTGACGACCGGCACGCCGAGCGACTCCCAGTGCGCGAGCAGGGCCTCGGCGTAGAAGAGGACGCCACCGTGGCCCCGCCGGTGCGACGAGGGACTCGTGCGGTTCACGATGACGGAGTAGCGCGGGACCCGGTCACGTGGGTCGAACGCGTGGTTGGAGTGGTCGATCTTCTCGAACGGCAGCCGCCGATGCTCGAGCTCGGCGATGAGCCTCGCCGACCACTCCGGATGCTCGTCGAGGATGCCGATGGGCGCGGACAGTCGAACGTTCACTGGGCTACCTCCATGGGCTGGAAGCGCGCCTCGGCCGGCGGGGGCCCAGCCCCGCGATGGCCTGCAGCGCGCACGACGGGAATACGGTTGTCGTCGAACCACTGGAGCCGGTCGCGCAGCGCGACCACGTCGCCGATCACGATCACGGCCGGGGGCTCGAGCCGAGCTCTCGCGGCACGGGCGGCGATATCCCTGAGCGTGCCGGCGACCGTTTCCTGGGCGCTCGTGGTCCCCCAGCGCACCAGCGCGACCGGCGTCGTCGCGGGGCGTCCGTGCGCGATCAGCTCGCGGGCGACCCGCGCGAGGCTCGCCACGCCCATCAGCACGACGAGCGTGTCGGCCGAGCGCGCGAGCCGCGCCCAGTCGACGCTCGACTCGCGCCCCGACGCGCTCGCATGGCCTGTCACCACCGTGAACGACGACGCGACGCCCCGATAGGTGACGGGGATTCCGGCGTACGCGGGCACCGCGACCGCCGAGCTGACGCCCGGCACGACCTCGAACGGGACCCGCGCGCGCGCTAGGGCATCCGCCTCTTCGCCGCCGCGCCCGAACACGAACGGGTCGCCGCCCTTCAGCCGCACGACCCGCCGGCCGCGCCGCGCGTGCCTGATCAGGAGCGCGGTGATCTGCGCCTGCGGCAGCGCGTGATTGCCGGATGCCTTGCCCGCGAAGATCCGATGCGCGCGGGGCGCCTCGTCGAGCAGCCGCGGATCGACGAGCCGATCGTAGACGACGACGTGCGCCCGCCGCAGGAGCTCGAGACCGCGCACCGTCATGAGGCCGGGATCTCCGGGACCCGCGCCGACCATGGCGACCGTGCCGACGCTCACGATTCGACTCCAAGCAGCTCGAGCAGGCGCTGCTTGGCATCGTCGCGGCCCCGTTCGACGATGAGCCGGCGAACGTCCGGGCCGAGCGCGCGCCGCCAGGCGTCGGCGGTCACCGGCCGCCCCGCCGCCCGCACTTCGCGCCGGGCCTCGGCCGCGATCGACGCCAGAGTCGCGTAGTCGTCGGTCAGGTAGGTCTCGAGCTCCTCGCGGATCGCCCGCGCGAGGGCCGGGCTCGAGCCACCGGTCGCGACGGCGACGGTGAGGTCGCCGCGGCGTACGAGCGCCGGAAGGATGAACGTGCAGCGCGCCGGGTCGTCGGCGGCGTTGATCCAGACGCCGCGCTCGCCGGCCTCGCGGGCCGCGGCCGCGTTGACCTCGCCCGAGTCGGTCGCGACGAACGCGAGGTCGGCGCCCGTCAGATCGCCCTCGCGGTACTCGCGCGCTTCGTGGTCGAACCGGCCTTCGGCGGTCAGGGCCGCCAGCGCCCGCGTCAGCCGAGGGCTGATCACCGTGACGCGCGCGCCCGCGGCCAGCAAGCCCTCGACGCGTCGCTGGGCGACGATACCCCCGCCGACCATGACGCAGCGGCGGCCCGCGAGGTCGAGGAGGACCGGGTAGTAGCCCATCTCAGCCGTCGACGCCGTGCGGCGGGCACTCGGCCGTGGCGTCGCGCGCCACGGCCTCGACGAGCTCGCCGGCGAGCAGACCGCGAAGCTCCTCGTCGGTGTGGCGGGCGGCGAACTGACGGAAATTCTCGTCGTCTCGTCGCGCGGCCTGGAAGGCCCGCAGCAGACGCTCGATCGCCGGCGCCACCCCGGTCGCCGGCAGACGCAGCCCGATCGGACGCGCGACGGCCTGATGGCGGCCGACGGCGCCGCCGACGCAGAAGTAGTAGGCGTCGACGACGGCGCCGTCCACCTTGACCTTCTTACCTTCGATCCCGAGATCGGCGATCCAGTGCTGACCGCAGCTGTTCGGGCAACCCGTGACGTTGATGCGGAGCTGCTGGTCGAAGCCCGGGAGCCGCTGCTCGAGGCTCTCGACGAGCCCGCGCGCGAAGCCCTTCGTCTCGGTGAGCGCCAGCTTGCAGAACTCGGAGCCGGTGCACGCGACGGTGCCGCGGCGGAAGGGCGAGGCATCGATCGCGAAGCCAGCGTCCTCGAGCTCCCGCGCCAGCGCCTGGGCGCGCTCGCGGCGCACGTTCGGGATCAGGAAATTCTGCATGCTGGTCGTCCGGACCGCGCCGGAGCCGTAACGATCGGCGCGATCCGCGACGACCCGCATCTGGTCCGCCGTGAGGCGCCCGCGCAACACGGCGACGCCGACGTAGCAATAGCCCGGCTGCCGCTGCGCGTGGATGCCGACGTGGTCGCGGTACGCATCGTCGGGCGGGTCATCGGGAACGCCCGGCGCCAGCGGAGCATCCAGGCGCGTGTGGACCTCGGCCTTGAAGCGCTCGGCCGTCCAGCCGTGCTGGAGGAACAGGAACTTCAGACGGGCGCGCTCGCGGTTCTGACGGAGCACGTCGGAGTCGCGGAAGATCTCGGCGATCGCCTGGAACACCCGGAGCGCTCGAGCGTGCGGCACGAACGCGTCGAGCTTGACGCCCAGATGCGGGTCGGTCGAGAGCCCGCCCCCGACGCGAACGGCGAAGCCGATCTCACCGTTCGCCGGGTGGCGAACCGCCGTGAGACCGACGTCGTTGATCTCGGGATACGTGCACCACGCGCGGCAAGCCGAGATGGAGACCTTGAACTTCCTGGGCAGATTGTAGAAGGCGGCGTTGCCGTTCACGAGCTCGGTCGCCGCCAGGACGAGCGGCGAAGCGTCGATCAGCTCCTCGGCGTCGAGTCCGGCCACCGGGCAGCCGGTCACGTTGCGCGTGACGTCGCCGCACGAGCCCATCGTGGTGACGTCCTGGAGCCAGAGCGCCTCGAAGACCTCGGGCAGGCTTTCGAGCGTGACCCAGTGCAGCTGGAAGTTCTGGCGGACCGTGATGTCGGCGATCCCGCGGCCGTGCCGCTCGGCGAGGTCGGCGATCGTCCGGAGCTGACGAGAATCGAGGACGCCGTTCGGAACGCGGATCCGCACCATCAGATAACGGACCGCCTTGCCCTCGCCGCCCTTGCCACCGATCGCGCCGACGCCGTCGCCCTGCGCGTAGATGCCCCACCAGCGGAAGTACGCGCCGAACCACTCGGGGGGCACCGAGTCCCAGCCGTCGCGCGCGAACCGCTGGATGTGGGCATAGGCTTCCCATGGATTCAGCTCGCGCTTGAGGCGCTCGACCCGCTGCGCCTTCGTTTCTTTCACGGCCTCGCTCATCAGTGCCTCCAGAAACGAAAAGGCCGGGAAGCTGGCCTCGCTTCAGCCCTCCTCCCGGCCTGTGTCTTTCGGTTTCGACGTCGCCTACTGGGGAGTCACGTCTCCGGTGTATTGCAGCGGAACCTGAACCCACGCTTTACATCGCGCGCACTTGGCCGTCACCCGCCGCGTCGGAAAATCGACCTTGATGATCGCGTTGTGGATGACGACCTCGTCCTGGAGCGCCACCACCACCTTTGCCCGGCACACCGGGCAACGGAGCGACGACGTCGCATGCTCGATCTGGGTAGCCATCTTCGAATCGATGGCAAAATACACATTGTCGATCGAGATTGTCAAGAGACAGTCCTGTCTGCCCGTATCAGGATGGGCTTGGCCGCCCGAACGCGGGTCGTGCTAACGTTCCGGGGCCGCCGGCGGCGGATCGCGGGAGGACTCAGCCGATGACCAAGAGCGTCTACGACGAGACATACGCGCGGTCGATGCGGGACCCGGACGGGTTCTGGGCCGCGGCCGCGGAAGATATCCACTGGGACCGGCGGTGGGACCGAGTGTTCGACGACTCGCGCCGTCCGTTCTACCGGTGGTTCACGGGCGGCCAGCTCAACACCTGCTACAACGCGGTCGACGTGCACGTCGACCGCGGGCGCGGCAAGCAGCGGGCCCTCGTCTACGACAGCCCGGTCACCGGCACGGTCCGGGCGTACACCTATCGTGAGCTTCGCGACGCGGTCGCGCTCTGCGCCGGCATGCTCCGGCGCCTGGGGATCGACAAGGGCGACCGCGTGATCATCTACATGCCGATGGTGCCCGAGGCCGTGATCGCGATGCTCGCGTGCGCGCGCCTCGGCGCGATTCACTCCGTGGTCTTCGGGGGCTTTGCTTCGAACGAGCTCGCCAAGCGGATCGACGACGCCAAGCCGAAGGCCATTCTCTCGGCGTCCTGCGGCATCGAGGTCAATCGCGTCATCCCCTACAAGCCGCTGCTCGACGGCGCGATCGAGCTGGCGCAGCACAAGGTCACGCGCTGCGTGGTCTTGCAGCGGCCGCAGGAGTCGGCGTCGATGGTCCGCGGGCGCGACCTCGACTGGAACGAGGCGCTGGCCGCCGCGACCCCCGCCGAGTGCGTGCCGGTCCTCGCCACGGATCCCCTCTACATCCTCTACACGTCGGGCACCACGGGGATCCCCAAGGGCGTCGTGCACGACAACGGCGGGCATGCCGTCGCGCTCAAGTGGTCGATGAGCGCCGTGTACGGCATGGGATCCGGGGAAACGTTCTGGGCCGCCTCGGACATCGGCTGGGTCGTCGGCCACTCGTACATCGTCTATGCGCCGCTGCTGAAAGGCTGCACCACGATCCTCTACGAGGGCAAGCCGGTCGGCACCCCAGATCCCGGCGCATTCTGGCGGGTCATTGCCGACCACGGCGTGAACGCGCTCTTCACGGCGCCGACGGCGTTTCGCGCGATCAAGAAGGAAGATCCGCAAGGGACCTACATGACGAAGTACGACCTCGCGCGCTTCCGCACCCTGTTCCTCGCGGGCGAGCGTTGCGACCCCGACACGCTCCACTGGGCCGAGGATCGGCTCCACGTGCCCGTGGTCGATCACTGGTGGCAGACCGAGACGGCGTGGCCGATCGCCGCGAACTGCGTCGGCCTCGGCATGCTGCCGGTGAAGCCGGGCTCGCCCACCAAGCCGGTGTCGGGCTACGACGTCCGCGTGCTCGGCGAGGACAATCAGGAGATGCCCCCGGGCCAGATCGGCTCGATCGCCATCCGCCTGCCGTTACCTCCGGGATGTCTGCCGACCCTCTGGAACAACGACGCCGGGTACGAGACGTCCTATCTCACGAAGCATCCCGGCCACTACCTGACCGGCGATGCCGGTTATAAGGATGCCGACGGCTACGTCTACATCATGAGTCGCGTGGACGACATCATCAACGTCGCCGGACATCGCCTGTCGACCGGCGCGATGGAAGAGGTGCTGGCGGGCCATCCCGACGTGGCCGAGTGCGCGGTCGTGGGCGTCGCGGACGAGATCAAGGGTGAGGTGCCCGTTGGCTTCGTCGTCACGAAGGCCGGCGTCGTGCGCGACGAGGGCGAGATCGTCCGGGAGCTGGTCGAGAAGGTTCGCGAGCGAATCGGCCCGGTCGCCTCGTTCAAGACCGCGCTCGTCGTCAAGCGACTCCCCAAGACGCGCTCGGGCAAGATCTTGAGGGGCACGATGAAGAAGATCGCCGACGGGCAGGAGTACGTCGCGCCGGCGACGATCGACGACCCGGTGATTCTCGCCGAGATCACCGAGGCGCTCGGCACGCGCGGCTACCCGAAGAAGTAGCCGCGGCCGGGGCTCAGTCGCGCCGGTAGCGCCACCAGAGCCCGAGCGCGGCCACGGCGGTGAGCCCGAGCGTGCCGTTCCAGAGAAACGCCGCCGACACGCCCCACCACTGCGAGATCGTGCCGACGATGAACGCGCCGATCGGAAACACGCCGCCCGAGACCCACGTGTAGATGCTCATCACGCGGCCACGGAGCCCGTCGGGCGCCTGGAGCTGGATCGACGTGTTGCAGCTCGCCATCAGCATGATGCCCCAGTAGCCGGTGAAGAAGAGCAGTGGCACCGCCAGCTCGATGCGGCGGGTCACGCCGAGCGCCAGCAGCATGCACAGCGCCAGGGTCCCCGACACCAGCATCGACCGCACCGAGGGATAGCGGCTCGCGCGCGCGCCCACGGTGAGCGCGCCGCCCACCGCGCCGACGCCGAGCGACGCCATCAGGAAGCCGAAGCCCTCGGCGCCGAGCCCGAGCACGTTCTTGGCCAGGAGCGGCACGTACACGCTGAAGTTGAAGACGCAGAGGCTCACCACGAAGACGAGCCCGATGGCGAGCCGGAGCCGCGGCGTGCCCGCGGCGTAGCGCACGCCCTCCGCGATCTCCTCGAAGATCGACGCGCGCGGCGCCGACGACGGCATGCCGCGCGACTTCATTCTCAAGAGCGTGACGATGACGCCGATGAAGCCGAGGCTGTTGACGAAGAACGTCGGCCCCACCCCGAAGCGTCCGATCACGACGCCGGCGACCGCCGGCCCGACGATGCGCGCGAGGTTGAACCCGGCGGAGTTGAGCGCGACCGCGCTCGACACGTCCGCCCGGCCCACCAGCTCCATCACGAACGACTGGCGCGCGGGCTGATCGGCGACGTTGGCAAAGCCGAGGAAGAGGCCCAGCACCGCGACGTGCCAGTACTCGACGTGACCCGTCGTCACCAGGAGCGCCAGCAGCAGTCCCTGACACGCGAGCGTCGTCTGGGTGGCGACCAGCAGCGGCCGCTTCGGCAAGCGGTCGGCCACCGCGCCGCTGACGATGGAAAAGAGCAGCACCGGCGAGAACTGGAGCGTCGCCAGGAGGCCGAGCTTGAAGGGCGAGTCCGTGAGCTGCAGGACGAGCCAGGCCTGCGCCACGTTTTGCATCCAGCTGCCGACCTGCGCGGCGAGCTGCGAGAAGTAGAAGCGGCGAAATTCGTCGTGATTCAGCGCTCGCAGGCCGTGAGGATAGGTCACCGGCTCGGCGCGCTGATCTTCTTGAGCACGAGCCGCGAGGGCGAGTCGGCGAAGGGCCAGCCGGGGATGAGCGCGGTGAACGGCCCCGCGCCACCGCCCGCGACGACCAGCTTCAAGTGCTCCGGCGCCCGGAACTTCGGCGCGGGGCCTTCGCGGCGCGCCTCGAGGCGCTCCCACAAATAGCGGCGGACATCGGCCTTCGACCACCCGTCGGCCGCGATGGTCCGCGCGTGCATCGGCGACACCAGGAGCAAGGTGTCGCCGAGCGAGGCCGTGCGGTGGCTCGCGACGACCTCGAGGCTGCGCGCGACCGTGTCGAGGACATCGGCGGCGGTGCGGCTCTGGCCGTCGACGACCACCTGGAGCGGCTCGCCCGGCAGCGCCGCGACGGTGCTGTCATCCCGGGCGAAGCCGTGCTCGACGTGCAGGGGCGCCCACGGGCTCGCCTCTTCGTGCTCGCCGAAGCAGCACGCGTAGCGGCCAGGATTGCCGAACGTCGACATGCTGATGGCCCCGGCGCGGGCCCCGCCCAGGTTCACCCACACCAGCCGCAGCGCGCGGCCGATCGTCGCGTTCGCGCGGTAGCCGGGTCCGAGCGCGCCTGCCCCGGAGTTGATGTCGAGCGCGGCGCGTACGGGCCCGTTCACGATGAAGACCGGCGCGACCGCGTCGGTCGTGCCCGAGATGCCGACGAGGCTGAATCCCTCGTCGCACAGCGCCTCGACGCCGGCGACCACGACCGGCATGTACTCCGGCCGGCAGCCCGCCATCACCGCGTTGATCGCGATGCGCTCGACGGTCGCGCGCCCGAACGCGGGCGCGACCAGCGCGATCAGCTCGTCGCGGGGACGGTCGGACGCCGCGACCGCCGCCTCGACCCGAGCGCGCGTCGGTGGAACGACGGGAAGACCGTCGGTCACGCCGCGGGTGAACAGCTCCTCGAACGGATCCCCGAGACCCGCGGCGCCGTCGGTCACGACGTCACCGGGCCGCTGAAGCCCGGTCGCTCGTGTCGTTCCCGCCTCCGCTCAGGCGCCCGAGAGATTCGACGTGCAGTGCGGGCACCGCTTGGCCGCGGCCGGAATCGACGACGTGCACCAGGGGCAGTCCTTCATCGCCGGCGCCGCCGGTCCGGCCGGCTTCGGGAACAGGCGATTCACCTGCTGGACCAGCAGGAACACGGCGAACGCGACGATGGCGAAGTTGATCACCGCGTTCAGGAACACGCCGTAGTTGAGTGTGGGGGCGCCGGCGGCCTTGGCCGCGGCGAGCGTCGGAAAGGACTGGCCGGACAGGCTGACGAAAAAGTCCTTGAAGTCCACGCCGCCGAGGAGCCGGCCGATCGGCGGCATCAAGATGTCGTTGACCAGCGAAGTGACGATGGTGCCGAACGCGGCGCCCATGATCACGCCGACCGCGAGGTCGACCACGTTGCCACGCATGATGAACGTCTTGAACTCGCTCAGCATGAGCTCTCCTCCCACCCTACGTGCGGTTCGAGGAACTTCACGACGACACGACTGTCTCAGCGGCGGGGCGATCGTCCGCCCATCGCGTGGCGCACTCCTTTCCGACTCGGAGTGCGCCCACTCTACAACGGGCGGC
>CAYVHH010000020.1:0-8388 GCA_964450175.1 uncultured bacterium
GCGCCACCTGCGCCTCCAGCAGCACGGGAAGCTCCGATTCCGCCCTGCCGAGCGGGAGCGTGAGCGCTTCTTCCCAGGACACCGAGCGGAGGCGTTCGAAGGTGACGATCGTCGCGGGTGAGATCGGCACCGCGTCCGAGCTCGGGCCCGTGCAATTCTCGCAGGTCAAGCCTCCATCGCCGAGCGCCGGCCGCGGAAACGGATAGGCCCGCCCGCACGCGACGCACGCGTCGAGTCTCGGCCGATGGCCGAGCGCGTCGACACACCGCACCCCGAACGCGATGGCGGCTCTCGTCGGCTGTCGCGAGCCGTCGAGCGCCCGGAGACCGCGGACCAGCAGACCGAAGAGGGCGACGTGCCGATCGCGCTCGGCGGTCAAGCGCGCCACACATTCGACCATCCACGCCGCCTGGGCGAGCCGATCCAGGTCGTCGCGCACACGGTCGAACGGGCGCGTGATGTCGAAGTGATCGATGCGGACCAGCTCGCTGCGGCCGCCGTCGAAGAAGACGAGCTCGCCGAGCGTGCACAGCTCCAGTGCGCTGCCGAACCGCGAGCGCATCCGCCGGGCGGACTTCGCCACCCCGCGGATCTTGCCGAAATCACGCGAGTAGAAGGTGACGAGGCGATCGCTCTCCCCGAGCGGGAACGAGCCGATCACGACCGCGGCAGTTTTCCCGAGCATCAGGACGTCAGCATGAACCCGAACTCGCGGAGCGCCCACTCGTCGCGCCGCCAGTTCCGGCGCACTTCCACGGTCGACTCGAGGAACACCTTGATGCCGAAGAACGACTCGAGATCGCGGCGGGCTGCCGTACCGATCTGCTTCAACATGGCGCCCCTCTTGCCGATGAGGATCCCCTTCTGCGACTCCTGTTCCACGAACACGGTCGCTCGGATATACAGGCAAGCCGGATCCGCGCGCTCGGTCAGTTCTTCGACCCGCACCGCCACCGCGTACGGCACCTCCTGCCGTGTGAGCAGGAAGACCTTCTCACGGATCATCTCGGCGACGTAGAAGGTCTCGGGCTGATCGCTCGTCGCATCCGCCGGAAAGAACGGCGGATGCTCGGGCAGCTTCGCCACGATCATCTCGAGGAGGCGGTCACAGTACGTTCCTTCCGTGGCGGAGATGGGGACGATCTCGGCAAACGCGTAGCCCCGGCGCCACGTCTCGATGAGCGGCAGCATCCGGCTCTTGGGGCGGACACGGTCGATCTTGTTCAGCACGCAGAAGACCGGCCCCGTGTAGGCGCGCAACGGGTCGAGGACGATCGGGCTGGGACCGTCCCCGGTCGACGCGTCGACGACCAGGCACACCACGTCGACGTCCTCGACGGCGCGGTGCGCCGTCTTCAGCATGAACGCTCCGAGCTTGCCGTCGGCCGGATAGAGTCCGGGCGTATCGACGAAAATCACCTGAGCGCCCGGGAGATTCTTGATGCCGGTAATGCGGTTCCGGGTCGTCTGCGGCCGCGGCGAGACGATCGAGAGCTTCTCGCCGACGAGCCGGTTCAGGAGCGTCGATTTTCCGGCGTTGGGCCGACCGATGAGCGACACGAATCCGGCGTGGGGGGTCACAGGAGGCCACGCCAGAGTCGCGCCGGCGGCCGGCGGCGGCCGGCCGAGAGGATCCGGCGCTCACGCTCGTGCATCAGGCGCGCCTCGACCGGATCGCGGTCGTCGTAACCGACCAGATGAAGCACGCCGTGAGTGACGAGCAAGTCGAGCTCGGTCGCGAGCGGAACCTCGAGCTGACGCGCTTGACGCCGGGCCGTCTCGGCGGAGAGCACGATCTGCCCGACGAGTCGACTCGGCCCGGGGGTCTCGAGCGGAAAGGCCAGGACGTCCGTGCGCCGGTCGACACCGCGGTGAAGCCGGTTGAGGCGCTTGATTGCCGGATCGTCCACGACGAGCACGTCGACGTCGCCCGCCGCGCGGCCCACCGCGGCCAGCGCGCGCTCGGCCGATCGCGCGAGGCGCGCCGGCGACAGCGCCACTCGATCCTGGCGATTGGTGACGGCCGCCGGCATCACGATTGAGCGGGTGCGGGCCCGCGCTCGCCCTTGCGGGCGTCGTGTGCGTCGTAGGCGCGAACGATTGCCGACACGAGCTGGTGGCGGACCACGTCGCCGTCGTCGAAGAAGACGAACCGGATGCCCGGGACACCGCGCAGCACCGACTGCACCTCGATCAGCCCGGAGCCACGGGACGCTGGCAGATCGACCTGCGTCACGTCGCCGGTGATCACCATCTTCGAGTTGAAGCCGAGGCGCGTCAGGAACATCTTCATCTGCTCGGCGGTGCTGTTCTGCGCCTCGTCGAGGATGATGAACGAGTCGTTCATCGTACGGCCTCGCATGTAGGCGAGCGGCGCGATCTCGATCACACCCTTCTCCATGAAGCTCGTGACCCGCTCCGTCTCGAGCATGTCGTAGAGCGCGTCGTACAGGGGCCGCAGGTACGGGTGCACCTTCTCGTAGAGATCCCCCGGCAGGAAGCCCAGCCGCTCGCCGGCCTCGACCGCCGGGCGCGTCAGGACGATCCGCGCGACCTCCCGCTTCATGAGCGCGGCCACGGCCATGGCCACCGCCAGGAACGACTTGCCGGTGCCCGCCGGACCGATTGCGAAGACCATGTCGTGGTTGCGGATCGCGTCAACGTAACGCTTCTGGTTCACCGACTTCGGCGCGACCCACTTCTTGCGCGACGGCACCGCGATGGAATCGGCGAAGACGCTCTTGAGGTCGGCCTGGTCGTCGTCCGAGAGCATCCGGAGGGCCGCGCGGACCTCGCCCGCGCGCAGCGGGGTGCCGGCCCGGACCAGCTCGGCGAGCTGGACCAAAGCGCGCTCGGCCTTCTTCACCTGGCGCTCGTCGCCCTTCAGCATGATGTCGTGGCCGCGGGCGACGATGCGGATGTCCAGCTCCGACTCCAGGGTCCGGAGATGATCGTCGTTGCGCCCGAGGAGCGGGAGCAGGTCTAGATCGGGGGCCAGCGAGATCCGGCGAGTGATCGCTGCAGTGTCGTTCAACTCCTGGAACCCTTCCCCGAGTCTTCACTCGGCAAATCGAGCTTGAGGTGCAATTCTTTCAGCCGCTCGGGCGGCACGGGCCCGGGCGCTCCCATGAGGAGATCCTGCGCCTGCTGGTTCATCGGGAACGCGATGACCTCGCGGATGTTCGTCTCGCCGGCGAGCAGCATCACGATCCGGTCGATCCCCGGCGCCGAGCCGCCGTGGGGCGGCGCGCCGTACTTGAACGCGTTCAGCATGCCGCCGAATCGGGCTTCGACCTCTTCGCGCCCGTAGCCGGCGATCGCGAACGCCTTGTACATGATATCCGGGCGATGGTTACGGATCGCGCCGCTCGACAGCTCGACACCGTTGCAGACGATGTCGTACTGAAAAGCCTTGATCGTCAGCGGGTCGGCGCGCTCCAGCGCCTCGAGACCACCCTGCGGCATCGAGAACGGGTTGTGGCTGAACTCGATCTTTTTCGTGTCCTCGTTGAGCTCGTACATGGGGAAGTCGGTCACCCAGCAGAACCGGAAGGCGTTGGCCTCGATCAGCCCGAGTTCCTCGCCGAGGCGAGTCCGGACACGGCCCGCGAGCTTCTCGGCGACCGGCTTCTTGTCGCAGACGAAGAATACCGCATCGCCCTCCCGGGCTCCGGTGGCCGCCGCGAGCCGGCCGATTCGGTCGCCGTCGAGAAACTTCGCGAGCGGGCCCTTCCCGCCGCCGTCACCCAGGACGACGTACCCGAGGCCCGGCGCCCCCTGCTCGCGCGCCCACTGCCCGAGCTTGTCGAAGAAGCTCCGCGGCTGCGTCGAGGCGCCGGGCGCCGGCACCGCACGGACCACGGCGCCCGCCGCCACCGCCGTCGCGAACGCCGAGAAGCTCGAGCCTCGAAACACATCAGTCACGTCGGCGATGAGCACCGGATTGCGAAGATCCGGCTTATCGCTTCCGTACTTCGCCATCGCCTCGTCGAACGGGATGCGCGGGAACGGTGCCGGCGTCACCGCGGCGCCACCCGCGAACTCTTCGAAGACCCCGTGGAGAACCGGCTCGATCGTCGCGAAGACGTCTTCCTGCGTGACGAAGGCCATCTCGAAGTCGAGCTGATAGAACTCCCCCGGCGAGCGATCGGCGCGGCCGTCCTCGTCCCGGAAGCACGGCGCGATCTGGAAATAGCGGTCGAAGCCGGCGGTCATCAGGAGCTGCTTGAATTGCTGCGGCGCCTGCGGCAACGCGTAGAACTTTCCGGGGTGGACTCGGCTCGGCACCAGATAGTCGCGCGCGCCTTCCGGCGAGCTCGACGTGAGAATCGGGGTCTGGAACTCGGTGAACCCCGCCTCGATCATCCGGCGGCGGATGGACGCAATGACCTTGCTTCGCAGCACGACGTTGCGATGGAGCTTCTCGCGCCGCAGGTCGAGGAACCGGTAGCGCAGGCGCGTCTCCTCGGGAAACTCGGCGTCGCTGTTGACCTGGAGCGGCAACGGGTCGGCCGACGACTGCACGACCAGCTCGGCGACCGACAGCTCGATCTCGCCCGTCGGCAGCTTCGGGTTGACCGCCGCCGGCGCCCGCGGAACGATCTGGCCACCCACGGTGATCACGCTTTCCAGGCGCAGCGGCTCGGCGGTCTTGAACAGCGGGCTCGAGCTATCGAGCACGCACTGCGTGATCCCGTAGTGGTCTCGGAGATCCAGGAACAGGAGATTCCCGTGATCGCGCTTGCGATGGAGCCAGCCCGAGAGCCGGACGGTGAGCCCGGCGTGCTCGCGTCGCAGCTCGCCGCACGTATGAGTTCTCAAGCTAGCCATCGGCACGGTCCCCACTCGAGGCACGCCGGGCGAGCGGCTTGACCTCCGGCGCGTCGGGCCCAGACCGCAGCACGGCGTACGAGCCAAACCCTTCACCGGCCAGATCGTCGAGCTGCTTCGCGAGGTTCTTGCGCTTGAGCGTCAGCGACACGACGCGCTCACCCTGACGGAGTCGGCTCGCCGAGGCGACCACGTCACTCAGCGGATCATCGCGATCGAAGAGGAACGCGATCCGGTCGCGCTCCGCGCCGGCGCTTCCCTCCCGCTCCTCGAGGATCGACACCACTCGCTCGAACCCGATCGAAAAGCCGCAAGCCGGCACGTCGTTCCCGAGCAATCGCCCGACCATCCGATCGTATCGGCCACCCCCGGCGATCGCCGACGTGCCGGCGCCGTAGAGGGCTTCGAAGATCGGACCCGTGTAGTAGCCCATGCCGCGCACCAGGCTCGGGTCGAACTGCAGCGTCGTGCGATCGCCCGCTTCACGCGCGACGGCGCGCACGATCGTGCGCAGCCCCTCGGCGGCATCGGCGGCCGCGGGAACGAGCCGCGCCAGACGCTCGAGTCTCGCGTCGGGAGGTCCGTCCTCGGCAGACAGGGCGAGATCGAACAGCTTCCCGATCGCGCCGTCGTCGTAGCCCGCCTCTCGAAGCTCGCGCTCCACGCCGTCGCGCCCGATCTTGTCCAGCTTGTCCAGCGTGATGAAGAACTCGCCGTGGCGGGCCGCGTCGACGCCGCAGTGGGTAGCCATCGCGGATAGGATGCGTCGATCGTTCACACGGATCCGCGGTCGCTCGAGGCCGAGCGCGATCAGCGCCGCGGAGGTCGCCAGGATCAGCTCGATCTCGGCGATCTCGGAGGCGACACCGAGGATATCGATGTCGCACTGGGTGAACTGGCGGAAGCGGCCCTTCTGCGGCCGTTCGGCTCGCCACACCGGGCCGATCTGGATCGCCTTGAACGGATCGGGCAACGTCGCACGATTGTGGGCGTAGTACCGCGCGAGCGGCACCGTGAGATCGAACCGTAGCCCGAGGTCGGCGAGGTCTTCCTCACGCTGCATCGTCGCGGTGTCGAGCTTCGCGCCGCGCTTCAGGACCTTGTAGATCAGCTTCTCGTTCTCCCCGCCGCCGCTGCCGAGCAAGAGTTTCAAGTTTTCGAGCGCCGGCGTCTCGACGCGCCGGAAGCCGTAGCGCTTGTACGTGGCGAGGATCGTGGCCGACGCCCGGTCCCTGAGCTCGACCTCGGGCGGCAGCACATCCTTCATTCCTCGCGGCGGCGCCGTGTCGAGCTTCACAGCCGCCCTGATCCGCGGACGCACGCTGACAGGCAGGCCCTCGTGAGCGCGGTCCGGTGACGCGGAATCATCTGGCGAAGCGCAACGGGATCAGGCCGACGGACGGACGCGTGCCGGGGTCACTCCGCGGAGGTCGTCATGATGATCTGCGTCTCACCCTCGGTCTCGCGGAGGTTCGTGTAGCGAACCACCGCAGCGACCAGCGACGGCGGCCCGCCCTCGCCCGGGACGGCGCCCAGGGCCATCACCGTGCCCTCGAAGCCGGAGTTGACGGTCTGGAAGCGATATCCCGCCGGGCCCTTGTAGATCACGGCCAGCCGACCCGGGATCTGATTCTGCGGCACGATGATCTCTTCGATCCCGTCGCCGTCCAGGTCTACCGAGAGCGGCATCGGCTCCGGAGAGTACACGAAGGTCCGGCCACCCCGCTCGATCTGGCTCTCCACACCGAGCTTGCCCAGACCGGCTCCAACCGGCGCCGACGTCCGGAACACGTCCTGGCCGTCCATCGCGATCCGCAGGCGATTGTACTCGTCGATGAAGGCCAGGGCGCGCAGCCCCTTGCCCGGGATGTTGCTGTAGGTGGCGCCCGTCGCCCTGAAATTGCTCGGAACACGCGCCTTGCCCTCCGAGACGAGCTTGCCGTTCCGCAGGGCCATCCGCGTCGCGTCGCCCTGTTTGAAGAAACCCGTCTCGGCGAACGACTGGGCCCAGAGCGTCTTCTTCACTCCGTCGCCGCTCACGTCGACGGCAAACAGGATGTCCGTCAGCTCATCGGCGGCCACGAACGCCTTCTGGTCCTTGGTCGTCAGGATCAGCGAGTTGACGAGGATCGCCCGAATCGCGCTGTAACGGTTGACCACGACGTGCACGGCGCCGTCGTTCGACAGCTCGGCGAGCTGGACGCTGAAGACACGCGCGCGGCTGTCGGTCTTGTACGTCCACTCGGGCTCGAGGACGCGCTCCGGCGTGATCCGGTAGAGCCAGACGCTTTCGCCGTCGGTGACGGCCATACGCGCGATGTGGTCCTTCGATCCGACGGCGATGTCCATGGACCCGATGATGAACGGAAACTTCGCGACCTCCTTCAGCGGGATCGCGGCCTCGCCGCTCGAGTACGTGCCGGCGTCGAGCTCACCGTAGAGCAGCCGGGCGAGGAACGACCGCTGCGGGTTCGGCGTCTGGCTGTCGCGCGGCTTGCCGGCCGCCGAGTAGTCACCCTTGGCCGCCGGCTTCACTGTCGCGGGCACGAAGAGCGCCGTGCTCAGGCGGGAGCTCGCCCCAGGAAAGCTGAACAACCGGACGTCCATGTACGGCTTGTTCTGGACGCGCGAGAAGTCGACGATCAAGAGGTTGTCGACCTTGAAGCGCTCGGCGGCGGCATCAAGGCCCTTGCCAGCGAGGACGTCCTCGCGCTTGACGCCTTGCTGGTTGATCCAGACCGCGATCGCGTCGCCCAGTCCGATCTGGAAACGGCCGGTCCGATTGAGGGCGTCGATGATCTCGTGGATCGCGGCATCGGCCAGATCTTGCCGGACGCCCGGCTCGACGAGCGGCACCAGGCTGATCTTGACCTTCCCGGCCGAGATTCGCGCTCGATCTCCAGGCTGCACCTCGCTGCCCTGGCTGACCGTGCCGGTCGAGTAAGCCTCGAACACTTGCTGGATCGACAGGCGACCGAGCTGCTGCTCCGTCCGCCCGAGGATCTCGCCGGTCTTGGGATGGCGAAGCTCGCGACCCTGGCGGTAGAGGGCAAGCTCGACGCCGGGAACCAGGCCGTCCTTGCTGCCGAGCGAGAGGGTGACCGTGCCGTTCTGGGCCTCGATCACCTCACCGTCGACCTTCGGAAACAGCGCCTGAACTTGATCGACGAGCACACCGAGGGTGGGCGGCGCTGTCTGGGCTCCCGACGTCCCGGAACCCCAGAGAGCTACGAGGACGCCGAGGGCGGCGATACGAGCCGCGGACCAGCTCATGCGGATACTGATGCCAGCATCAGCCCGAGGCTAGCCCAGGGGGTAGGGAGAGTCAAGGAAAGGGGAAATGAAAACGGGGCATGGGCGATCCAGCCACCCATGCCCCGCCATGACTACGATGACTTCGACGTCCTAGAAGGAGAGCCTCACACGCGCGGTGGCGTAGTAGGCATCATTCGCGCTGCGCTTCACCACTGCTCCGTTCAGGCTTTCCGACATGTCGAGCGCCGACCCGGCAAAGAGATAGTAGGCCGCCAGGTCGAACGCCGTGTTCGGCGCGAACCG
>CAYVHH010000021.1:0-6110 GCA_964450175.1 uncultured bacterium
TGGCGCCTGACCGCGGCGAGCCCGGTGATCCCGTGAGCGTGACGCGGCCGGGCCCTCTGGCGGGCGAGATGTCCGACCGCTACGACCCCGCGGCCGTCGAGACGCGCTGGTATCCGCTCTGGGAGGAGCGCGGCTACTTCCGCGCGAATTCGACGGCGAAGGGCAAGCCGTACTCGATCTCGATGCCGCCGCCCAACGTCACCGGGTCGCTCCACTGGGGTCATGCCCTGACGATGACCCTGCAAGACGCGCTGACCCGGATAAAGCGCATGGACGGCTTCAACACGCTCTGGCTTCCCGGGACCGACCACGCGTCGATCGCCGTCCACGTGATCCTCGAGCGCATGCTCGCTGCCGAGGGCAAGACGAAGGAAGACCTCGGTCGCGACGGATTCCTCGCGCGCGCCTGGCAGTGGAAAGAAGAGTCCGGCGGCCAGATCGTCCGGCAGCTCCGGCGGCTCGGCGCCTCGTGCGACTGGTCGCGCGAGCGCTTCACGATGGACGCGGGGCTCTCGCGCGCGGTGCGCGAGTCGTTCGTGCGGCTCTGGGAAGAGGGCCTGATCTACCGCGACGACCGCATCGTCAACTGGTGCCCGAAGTGCCAGACGGTCCTCTCCGACATCGAGGTCGAGCGGGAAGAACGCGACGACGACTTCGTCTACATCAAGTACGGACCGGTGACCCTCGGGACGGTGCGGCCGGAGACGAAGCTGGGCGACACCGGCCTGGCGGTCCATCCCAAGGACAAGCGCTACAAGCACCTCGTGGGCAAGACGCTCGAGGTGCCGTCGGTGGACGGCACGATCACGGTGAAGGTGGTCGCCGATGAGGCCGTCGATCCCAAGTTCGGCACCGGCGTGATCAAGGTGACGCCGGGTCACGACCCGGTCGACTTCGAGATCGGACGCCGCCACAACCTGCCGATCAAGACCGTCATCGGCTTCGACGGCAAGATGACGGCCGAGGCCGGCCGCTACGCCGGGCTGGATCGCTTCGAGTGCCGCCGCCGGATCGTCGAGGACATGAAGGCGCTCGGACTGATCGAGAAGATCGAGCCCTATCGCCACGCGGTCGGTATCTGCTACCGCAGCAAGACGGTGGTCGAGCCGCTCGTGTCGAAGCAGTGGTGGGTGCAGGTCAAGCCCCTGGCCGAGGCGGCGATCAAGGCGGTGCGCGAGCGCCGGATCACGATCTACCCGCGGAGCTGGACGAAGACCTACTACCACTGGATGGAGAACATCCATCCCTGGTGCATCTCGCGTCAGCTCTGGTGGGGTCATCGCATTCCGGCGTGGTACTGCGACGCCGACGGCTCCGTGCACGTGTCGAAGGACGACCTGCACGCGTGCCCGAAGTGCGGCGGACCGCTCCGGCAGGATCCCGACACGCTCGACACCTGGTTCTCGTCCGGCCTCTGGCCGTTCTCGACGCTCGGGTGGCCCGACGAGACGGTCGACCTGAAAACGTACTATCCGACCTCCGTGCTGGTCACCGGGCCGGACATCCTGTTCTTCTGGGTCGCGCGGATGGCGATGCTCGGCATCCACTTCATGAAGGACGTGCCGTTCCGCGACGTGTACCTGCACGCGATCGTGCGCGACGCCGAAGGCCAGAAGATGTCCAAGTCGAAGGGCAACGTGGCCGATCCGCTCGTCGTCATGGAGAAGTACGGCACCGATGCCTTCCGGTTCACCCTGGCGGCGCTCGCGCAGGGACGCGACATCCGGATCTCCGAGGACCGCATCGAGGGCTATCGCAACTTCGCCAACAAGATCTGGAACGCCTCGCGTCTCGTCCTCTCGAACCTGGACGGCTTCGACCCGGCGCTGGCCAAGAAGACACCGCCGGCCCTGGCCGACGTCTGGATCGAAAGCCGTCTCGCCGCCACCGTCGCGGAGGCCCGCACCGCGATGAAGAAATATCGGTTCAGCGACGCGGCGTCGGCGCTCTACCAGTTCCTCTGGCACGAGTTCTGCGATTGGTATCTCGAGATGGCCAAGCTCTCCCTCTATCACGCCGAGAGCCCGGGCCGGCGTGCGCGCACGCAGGCGACGCTCGTCGACGTGCTCGAGAAGACCCTGCGGCTGCTGCATCCGTTCATGCCGTTCATCACCGAGGAGATCTGGCAGCGGCTGCCGCACAAGGGCGAGTCGATCATGCTCGCGCCGTATCCGCGCGTGACGAAGAAGGACCGCCATCCGAGCGCGGAGCGACAGATGACCGCGGTCATGGACCTGGTCACCGCCGTGCGCAACATCCGCGGCGAGATGCGGATCGCGCCGGGTGCGCCGCTGACGGCGACCTTGCGGTCCGGACCCGACGGGGCGGAGCTCTTCGCCGCGAACAGCGCGCTGATCGATGCGCTCGCGCGTGTCCGGCTCACCGTCGATCCGGGCGCGACGCGCCCGCGGAGCTCCGCCATGGCCGTGATCGGCGGCTCCGAGCTCTATGTCGACCTGACGGGGGTCGTCGATCTCGCGGCGGAGCGCCAGCGGATCGAGAAGGAGGTCGCGAAGGTCGCCGAGCGCGTGGACTTCCTGAAGACCAAGCTCGGGAAGCCCGACTTCGCGGAGCGCGCGCCGGCCGAGATCGTCGCGCGCGAGCGGGAGCGCCTCGTCGAGCAGGAAGCGGTGCACGCCAAGCTTGTCGCGAGCCTCGGCTGGTTCGATGACGCCGGGCGGTAGCGCCCCCGGCGTCATCGTCCGCCTCGACACCGTCGACTCGACCCAGTCTGTCGCCTTCGCCCTCGCCGAGCGTGGCGCCGCCGATCGCACGGTCGTGGTGGCCGACCAGCAGCTGGCCGGACGCGGCCGGCGGGGGCGAACCTGGAGCGCGCCAACCGGGACGAGCCTGCTGGCCTCGATCATCGTCCGGCCGCGGCTGCCGCAGGCGCTCCTGTCCACCTTGTCGCTCACGACCGCGGTCGCCGCCGCCGAGGCGCTTCGGCGTGTCGCTCGCGTGGACGCGCGGCTCAAGTGGCCGAACGACGTCCTCGTGTCCGGCCGGAAGATCGCCGGAATCTTGCTCGAGTCTCGCATGGCCGGCGGGGCCGCCGCGGGCGGCTCGGCGCAGCCGGGGCCGGCGATCGTGACGATCATCGGCGTCGGCATCAATCTGGGCCAGCGCGAATTCCCGGCGGATCTGGCGGATAGCGCGACGTCGGTGGCGCTCGAGACGGGACGCGCGCCCAGCCGCGAAGCCGTGCTCACGGCCCTCCTCGAGGAGTTCGACGCCTGGCGTGGACGGCTCGAGGGCGAAGGCTTCGGGCCGGTCCGCGAAGGATGGCGGCGGCTCAGCGACACGCTCGGGCGTCGGGTCACGGTCGACGCCGTCACGGGTGTCGCGGCCGACCTCGATGTGGACGGCGCGCTACTCATCGACGTGGGCGGCTCGGTCAAGCGCGTGCTCGCCGGTGCGGTGAGCCCGGGCGACGCCGCTGGAGCGCCGGTCCCGCGCTGACGCGCGGCCCCACTCAAAGGAGAGCGCGCATGCTGCTCGTCGCCGACGTCGGGAACACCAACACCAAGATCGGCGTGTTCGACGGTGAGCGCCTGCTCGCCTCGTGGAGGCTCACGAGCCGGCGCGAGCAGACCGCCGACGAGTACGGGCTCTTCATCGAGACGATGCTGCAGTCTCGCGGCGTTCGAGCCGCGAACATCGACGGCGTGTCGATCTCGAACGTGGTGCCGCCGGTCCAGCAGACCCTCGAGTGGATGTGCGAGAAGTACTTCGGCCAGCCGCCGTTCTTCGTCGAGCCGGGAGTGAACACCCGGATGCCGCTGGCGGTCGATGCCCCGCGCGAGGTCGGCGCAGACCGCTACGTCGATGCCTTCGCGGCGTCCGCCAAGTACGGCCGGCCGCTGATCGTGATCGACTTCGGAACCGCGACGACGTTCAACTGCGTCAACCGACGGGGTGAGTTCATCGGCGGCGCCATCGCGCCGGGGATCGTCACCTCGGTGGAGGCGCTCGTCAACCGGGCGGCCCGCCTGGCCAGGGTCGAGCTCGTACGACCCAAGGAGGCCATCGGCCGCAACACGACGACCAATCTTCAGTCAGGCGCCATCTACGGTTACGCGGGCCTGGTGGAGGGGCTGGTCGAGCGGATGCAGGCCGAGCTCGGGGGAGGGGCGAAGGTGATCGCGACCGGGGGCAACGCCGGGCTTCTGGCCGACGTGGCCCGTTGCATCGAACGGGTCGACGAGAACCTGAGGCTCGACGGACTGCGCATCCTCTACGATGAGGCTCACCCCGGCTACGATGAGGCTCACCCCGGCGCTCCGCGCCGTTGACACCACCCGACCTCGTGGGTATACTCTACGAAATCTAGTGGGTCGGGTCGCGCTGTATCCCTATATAGAGGACCCGAGGCGAAACGGCGCACGGCTCTCAAGGGAGGCTAGCCGATGGGGATGTGGGTCGGGCGAGGGCGCAAGGCCAGGGTCGCGTACGGCTTCGATGACATCGCGCTTGTGCCCGGGGCGGTCACGGTCAACCCGAACGAGGTCGACATCTCCTGGGAGCTCTGCGGCCACCGATTCGACCTGCCGATCATCGCCGCGGCCATGGACGGCGTCGTCGGGCCGCGGTCGGCGATCGAGATGGGCCGCCACGGCGGTCTCGCGGTCCTGAACCTCGAAGGCATCTTCTCCCGGTACGCGAACCCCTCCGAGGTGCTCGAACGGATCGTCTCGGCCAGCCAGGAAGAGGCGACCAAGATCATCCAGGGGATCTACGGAGAGCCGATCAAGGAAGAGCTGATCCACCAGCGGATCAGCGAGATCAAGAAGGGCGGCGGCCCGGCCGTCGTCTCCTCGATTCCGCAGCGCGCCGAGCGGTTCGCCCAGATCGCGCAGGAAGCCGGAGCCGACATCTTCGTGGTCCAGTCGACCGTGACGACGGCACGCCACATCGCGACGGAGTACACGCCGGTCGACCTCCGCAAGCTGAAGAAGCAGCTGGCCATCCCGCTGGTCATCGGTAACGTCGTCACGTACGAGGCCTGCCTCGAGCTGATGGACGTCGGCGCCGACGCGCTCCTGATCGGTGTGGGGCCGGGCGCGGCGTGCACGAGCCGTGAGGTCCTCGGCCTCGGCGTGCCGCAGGTGACCGCCACCGCCGACGCCGCCGCGGCGCGTGACTTCTACTGGAAGCAGAGCGGCCGCTACGTACCGATCATCACCGACGGCGGCATGACAACCGGTGGCGACGTGTGCAAGGCGTTCGCGTCGGGCGCCGACGCGGTCATGATCGGCTCCGCCTTCGCACGCGCGATCGAAGCGCCGGGCCGCGGTTACCATTGGGGCATGGCGACACCGCACGCCAACCTGCCGCGGGGCACCCGCATTCGCGTCGGTATCGCGGGCTCGCTCGAGCAAATCCTCTTTGGGCCGGCGTTCACGGAGGACGGGACCCTCAACCTGGTCGGCGCGATCCGGACGTGCATGGGCTCCGTCGGCGCGCGGACGATCCGCGATCTGCAACAGACCGAGCTGATCATCGCCCCGACCATCAAGACCGAAGGCAAGGTCTTCCAGCAGGCTCAGAAACTCGGGCGCCCGCGGTAGCGGGGCGCCGATGTCGGCCGGCGCCGGCAAGATCGCGGTCCTCGATTTCGGCGGTCAGTACACCCAGCTGATCGCGCGGCGTGTCCGCGAGATGTCCGTCTACTCCGAGATTTTCTCCTGCACGCATCCGCTCGCCGAGATCCTGTCGGCCGGCTACCAGGGGATCATCCTCTCCGGAGGACCGTCGAGCGTCTACGAAGAGGGTGCGCCGCTGCCGCCGAAGGAGCTCTTCGAGGCGGGCATCCCGGTCCTCGGAATCTGCTACGGGATGCAGGCGATGGGCTATCTCCTGGGCGGCGATGTCATTCCTGCCGAGCGCCGCGAGTACGGCAAGGCCGAGATCACGCTGCAGGGAGCGAGCCCGCTGCTCCGAAACGTCGAGCCCGAGGCGTCGGGCCGGGTCACCGTCTGGATGAGCCACGGGGACACCGTGCTCCGTCCGCCGAAGGGCTTCGTCGCGCTCGCCAAGACGCCGAACTGCCCGGTGGCGGCGATGGCGGACGAGAATCGGCGGCTCTACGCCGTCCAGTTCCATCCGGAGGT
>CAYVHH010000022.1:0-5880 GCA_964450175.1 uncultured bacterium
CTCGTGCTCGTCATCGCCCTGGCGGCCATCCTGGAGGTCAAGCTCGCGGCGCATCACGACGAGCCGACCGCGGCCGAGCGCGCCGCCGAGGTGAAGTAGCGCCGCTCAGTGCGCGCCGAGACCGGGGATCGAGATCAGCAGGTGGAGCAGACCACCGAGGTCGTTCAGCTTGCGCGCGTCCCAGCGCACGAACGCCTCGCGCTCCTCCTCGGTCAGATCGGCCTCGGCGAGCGCTCGGCGTGGATCGGCGCGGAACCGGTCGCGGAAGGCCGCGTCCTTCTTCAGGCGGTAGAGCACCACGTTCGTCTCGTAGCGGCTCACGCCACGTCCCACTCGAGCGCCGCCAGATCCACACGGCCCATCTCGCCGAAGAAGCGAACCCGCGCGCGCGCCGGGCTCACCGCGCCCAGGAGCACGAGCCAGTTCAGCAGCTCGTGCGATCCGCTCTCGTGGAGCTCCTTGGACGTCAGCGCGGTCATCGCGTCGTGGTCGCCCGCTTCCATCAGCGTGACGATCCGACGGTCGAAGACCGGATCCGACTGGCCCACGCGCGACAGCGAGAGCTCCGGGAAGTGGCTGAGCCCGCCGGTGGCGATGATCGCGACATGCCACGGACCGTCGGCCACGACGCGCGCGATGTGGCGCCCCGCCTCGAAGCAGCGCTTCGCCGTCGGCTGCGGCGCGACGAAGCAATTGACCCAGAAGGGGACGAGCGGCGGGACCGGTCGATCCCCGTACAGGGTCGAGACCGGACTCAGGAACGCGTGGTCGAGCGGCGCCGACCACGACGCCGCGAAGTCGAATCCGGACTGCATCCCCGTTTCGAGGATCGTGTTGGCGAGGTCCTCGTGGACCGGATAGCGCTCGGGCAGGCCGTCGAGGGCGCGATCGAACTCGATCGCGTCGTCCTGGACCATGCGCTTCACCGACCGCCCGACGCGGACGCAGAGCGCGGGGATGGCGTCGAACGAGAAGACATTCAGGTGATCGTCGGCCACCACGACGAGGGCGTCGGGCGCGGTCGCGACGAGCGTGCGCCCCATGTCGCGGACCACCGCGATCAGATCCTCGACCATACGCCGGCCGTGCGGCCCGACGTTCTGGCCGTAGTAGTCGGGATAGAGCACGTGTGACATCGCCGCCGCGTACACGATCCGGCCCATGCCGCCATGATGCCCGAGAACCTCGCCGGTCTGCCCGGCAAAAAGCGGCGCATCGGTGGTAGAGTCGGCGGCATCGACCATCAAAGGCCATCAGGAGAACGAGCTATGGACAAGAAAGTCGCCATCGTGACGGGCGCCGGAAGCGGGGTCGGGAAGGCGGTCGGGCTCGCGTTGCTGAGAGAGGGTTACCACGTTTCGCTCGCCGGGCGCCGCAAGGACGCGCTCGAGCAGGTGGCGGGTGAGGCCGGCGGCGCGCGCTCGCGGGCGCTCGTCGTGCCCACCGACGTGTGCGATCCCCAGGCCATCCGTGCGCTGTTCGCCCAGACGAAGAGCGCGTTCGGCCGTCTCGATCTCCTGTTCAACAACGCCGGGATCGGCGCCGCCGGGCTCCTGGAGGATCTGACCGTCGAGCAGTGGAAGGCCGTCGTCGACACCAACCTGACGGGCTCGTTCCTGTGCACGCAGGAAGCCTTCAAGATCATGAAGGACCAGAACCCGCGGGGCGGGCGGATCATCAACAACGGCTCGATCTCCGCCCACACGCCGCGGCCCAACTCGGCGCCGTACACCTCGACCAAGCACGCGATCACCGGGCTCACGAAGGCGACGTCGCTGGACGGGAGAAAGTACGACATCGCGTGCGGCCAGATCGACATCGGCAACGCCGCGACCCCGATGACCGAGCGGATGGCCAAGGGTGTCCCGCAGCCGAACGGCACGACCATGATCGAGCCGACGATGGACGTAGAGAACGTGGCGAACGCGGTGCTCTGCATGGCGCGGATGCCGCTCGACGCGAACGTGCTGTTCATGACGGTCATGGCCAACAAGATGCCGTACGTCGGCCGCGGCTGAACGGTCGGCGAGACTCGGAGACCGGGCCATGAGAGTTCCCGCCCCGCAGATTCGCCGTCAGCTCGTGTCCGTATTCCGGGCGTGGGGGATGTCGGCGCCCCACGCCGACACCACCGCCGACATGATGGTGGAGACCGATCTGCGAGGCGTCGACTCGCACGGTATCGGGATGCTGCCGACCTACGACCAGGAGTTTCGCAACGGGCGTCTCAACATGCGCCCGACCTTCAAGAACGTGCGCGAGACGGCGGCGATGGCGCTCATCGACGCCGACGCGTCGCTCGGGCATCCGGCCGCGTCCTACGGGATGAATCTGGCAGTCGACAAGTGCCTCACCGTCGGCGTCGGCGTCGTCGCGGTGTTCAACTCGCACCACTTCGGCGCGGCCGGCTGCTACTCGCGGATCGCGGCCGATCGGGGCGTGATCGGCATGGTGACCTCGGCCACCCGCGGCGTCACCATGGTGCCGACGTTCGGGGCCGAGCCGGTCATGGGGACGAATCCGCTCGCGTTCGCAGCTCCGGCCAAGCGCAACGCGCCGTTCGAGCTCGATATGGCGACGACGACCGTCGCCGCGGGGAAGGTGCGGGTGTACAAGCTCAACCACAAGCCGCTGCCGGCGGGCTGGGTCGTCGACGGTGACGGCAAGACCGTGATCGACTCGGCGAAGGGCTTTCAGCACGTCAGCGATCGCGACGGCGGCATCACGCCGCTCGGCGGCTCGCGCGAGGCGGGCAGCCACAAGGGCTACGGCCTCGCGGTGATGGTGCACGTGCTGGCCGGCACGCTCGCCGGCGCCTCGTTCTCGCCGATCCGCAATCAGACGCAGAAGACGTCCGATCCGCACAACATCGGTCACTTCTTCATGGCGATCGATCCGCGCGCGTTTCGCGCGGAGGGCGAGTTCGAGGACGACCTCGACCAGGTGATCGACGTGCTGCACAACGCCAAGCGCGTGGACGCGAATCAGCCGGTGCTGGTGGCGGGCGATCCGGAGCGTGCGAACAAGAAAGAACGGCTCGAGCAGGGCGTCCCGATACCGGACGACCTCATGGACCAGCTGCGCGCGGTCGCCAAGAACGCCAACGTGCCGTTCGTGCTGGCCGGGGCCGAGTGACCGAGCGCTGGATCGGGAAGTCGGTCAAGCGGGTCGAGGACGCGCGGCTCCTCACCGGTCGCGGAGCCTACATCGACGATCACCCGCCGGTCGGCAACGTGTGCCACGCCGCGATCGTGCGCTCGCCGCTGCCGCACGCGACGATCCGCGGCTACGATCTGTCGGAGGCGCTGGCACTGGATGGCGTGGTCGGCGCGATCACCGGCGCGGACGTCGCCCGGCACACCAAGCCCTTCTCGGTCGGCGTGACCGCGCCGATCCACTACTACTGCGCGGCAACGGACCGCGTGCGGTTCGTCGGGGAGCCGGTGGCGGTGGTCGTGGCCAAGAACCGCTACGTCGCCGAGGATGCCGCCGATCTCGTCCGGGTGGACTACGATCCGCTGGCCGTGGTCGTCGATCCCGAGCGCGCGCTCGACAGCTCCGCGCCCGTTCTGCATCAGGCCGTCGGCTCGAACCTGGCGGGTCACCGGCGGCTCGTCTACGGCGAGCCCGACCGCGCCTTTCGCGAAGCCGACGTGACCCTCACCGAGCGCTTCGCGTTTCCGAAGTACGCCTCGACGCCGATCGAGACGTACGGCGTCATCGCGCGCTGGGACCCGATCGACGGCGTGTGCACGGTGTGGTCGAACTTCATGGGGCCGTTCATCATGCACCCGCTGACCGCGCGGGTGCTCGGCCTGGCCGAGAACAAGCTGCGCTTCATCGTGCCGACCGACATCGGCGGCTCGTTCGGCATCAAGTCGTCGATCTATCCTTATATCGCGCTGATCGCGCTCGCCGCGATGCGACTGGGCGTGCCGGTCAAGTGGATCGAGGATCGGCGCGAGCATCTGCTGGCGTCGTCAAGCGGGACGGATCGCATCGCCTACCGCGAGGTGGCCGCTTGCCGGGACGGCACCATCCTCGGGATGCGGTTCAAGTGGCTCGACAATGTCGGCGGCTACATCCGCAGCCCGGAACCGGGATGTAGCTTCCGCCCCACCGGAAATTTTGTTGGCCCGTATCGTTTCCAGCATCTGGAAGTCGATGCGTCTGTGGTCATGACCAACAAGAGCCTCACCGGGCCGAATCGCGGCTATGCCTGCGGGCATCTCTACTTCGAGACCGAGGGCATGATGGACCGGCTCGCCGATCGGCTCGGCCTCGATCCGGTCGACGTGAGGCGTCGGAACCTCGTGCAGCCCGATCAGTTCCCCTATCGCACGCCGACCGGCGGGCTCTACGACAGCGGCGATTACCAAGCCGCCTTCGACAAGGCCTTGGAGCTGGCGCGCTACGACGAGCTCCGCCGCGAGCAGGCGAAAGCGCGCGCCGCCGGGCGGTACGTCGGGATCGGGCTCGCGCTGGCCGTCGACCCGTCGGTGTCGAACATGGGCTACGTCGCCACGGCGCTCGACCCGCAGTTCCGCGCGAAGCCGGAGTACTTGCCGAAATCCGGCGCCGTGGACGCGGCGACGATCAAGATCGACCCGCTCGGTCGGGTCATCGCGATCCTCGGCACGACCCCGCAAGGCCAGGGCCATCAGACGGTCGTGTCGCAAATCGTGGCCGACGAGCTCGGGCTGAATCCTCAGGACGTCACGGTCGTGGACGAGATGGACACGTTCACGCGCGTGTGGTCGATCTCGTCCGGCACGTACTCGAGCCGTTTCGGGTCGGTCGGGACGAGCGCGGTCGCGCTGGCGGCCCGCAAGCTCAAGGCGAAGCTCGTGGAATACGGGGCGCACCTGATGGATCTGCCGGCGGCCTCGCTCGAGTTCCGGGACGGCGCCGTGCGGCCGCGGACCGGGACTGGGCCGTCCTATTCCATCAAGGATCTGGCCGGCCGCGCGCACTGGAACACCGAATCGTTGCCGGAGGGCATGGAGCCCGGCCTCCAGGCCACGGCGGTGTTCGGCTTCACGGTCGCCAAGGCCGTCGACGCCGAGGACCGCGTGAACTCGTCCAACACGTACGGCTTCATCGCCGAGGTGATGGCCGTGGAGGTCGATCCCGAGACGGCGGCGATCACGATCTTGCGCTACGTGACCGTGCACGACGCGGGGACGATCATCAACCCGATGATCGCCGAGGGGCAGATCTACGGCGGCGCGCTCCATGGGCTCGGCGGCGCGCTCTACGAAGAGCTCGCGTACGACGAGCACGGTCAGTTCCTGACGGGAACGTTCATGGACTATCTGGTGCCGACGGCCAGCGAGGCGCCCGAGATCGACATCGCGCACATCGTCTCGCCGTCGCCGCTGACACCGCTCGGCTCGAAGGGGCTGGGCGAGTCCTCGTCGATGACGGTGCCGGCGGTCATCGCGAACGCCGTCAGCGATGCGCTGGCGCCGCTCGGCATCAGGATCACCGAGCTGCCGATGACTCCCTCGAAGCTCTGGGCGGCGATGGATCGGGCGCGTCGGAGCCACACATCGGAGCGCTCAGCGTGAGAACGCGCGCAACGGAGCCACACATCGGAGCGCCGACGGTGAGAACGGGCGTGTCGGCGCCACTCGCACCTTTCTCAGGCCACCCGCGGTCAAAGCCAACCTCAAGGACCCCGCTACAATGAAACCACCCAAGTTCGAGTACCACGCGCCGACGAGCCTCGACGAAGCGCTCGCGGCGCTCGGCCGCTACGGCGGCGACGCCAAGGTGCTGGCCGGCGGCCAGAGCCTGATGCCGCTGCTCAACTTCCGGATGCTGCGGCCAAGCTGCCTGATCGACATCAACCGATTGGACGCGCTCGATCACGTCATC
>CAYVHH010000023.1:0-9562 GCA_964450175.1 uncultured bacterium
CATGTTCGTGGATTCAGCCGGTTACACGCCTCGGCTCCCCGACGGATGTCCGGAGTCCGGGCGCGCCCGGGCACCCCCGCCTGAAGATCGGGCGCGATGCCCGGGTTCGCGGCCGGCGATCTAGAGCTCGCGAAGGGCGAAAGCGATCTGAGCGCGCGCCGCGCGCACGGCCGGTGGCACGCCGCCGATGAGCCCCATCAGCAGCGCGAACGCGAGCCCCATCGCCAGGAGACCGGGCGTGACGCGGAACGCAAAGGCCAGGTGCGAGAAGGTCTGCCAGTTGATGGTGCCCGTCGTGAGGCCGTTCAGCGGCAGGACCACCACGCAGCCCAGGAGGCCGCCGACGAGGGCGATGCAGAGCGACTCGACCACGAACGACACGACCACGCTCCCGCTCCCGAACCCGAGCGCGCGCAGAGTGGCGATCTCGCGCGTGCGCTCGGAGACCGCCGAGTACATCGTGTTCAGCGCGCCGAAGACGGCGCCGATGCCCATCACCACCGCGATGATCGAGCCCAGCACCGTGATCAGGGTCGTCAGCTGACGCGACTGCTTGGCGTAGTAGTCGATCTCGCGGTCGATCTGCACGGTCACGCGCGGATCGGAGGTCAGCGCGTCCTTGAACGACGTCAGCGCGTCGGGCGACGTGAGGCGCACGGTGGCCGACTGGAACATGTTGAGCGGGCGCTGGTAGACCTGCCGGAGCACGCTGAAGTCGCACCAGAGCTCCGAATCGTACGCAGTGCCGCCGCTGTCGAACACCCCCACCACGGTCCAGGTGCCACCACCGAAGCGCACCGTCTTGCCGAGCTCGAGGCCCTCGTAGCTCGCGGCCACGTTGCGCCCGACCAGCAGCTCCGACAGCCCGGCCTGGAAGGCGCGCCCCGCCGTGATCTTCACGGTCGGCCGGACCGTCAGCGCCTTGAGCGACACGCCGCGGACCTGGGCGTTGCCGTCGACGCCGCGCCCCTTGAGCGGGAACGAGGCGATCACGACGACCTCGGGGCTGACCAGCGGGCCGGCTTCGCCGCGCTCGACTCCCGGCGCATCCTCGACCACCCGGACCTGCTCGAGCATCACGCTGCTGTCCATCTCGGACGTGGCGCCGGCGCGCCGGACGATCGCATTACGCGCCGATCCCGACGCCACCAGGGTCGCCTCGAAGCCGCGCGCGAGGGAGAGCATGGCCACGAAGACGCCGACGGTCCCGGCGATGCCCAGCACCGCCACCACGGTGGACGTCCACCGGGCGGCGAGACTCCGCACGTTGTAGACGATGGGGATCGCCATGCTAGATCCGCCTCAGCGCGTCGACGACGCGCAGCCGGCTCGCGGACAGCGCGGGAAGAATGCCGGCCGCGAGCCCCACGCCGAGCGCCAGCATGATCCCGATCGTGATCGATCGCGGCGACACGTAGAAGAACGGCATCAGGCCTCCGGTCGGATCGCCGCGCAAGGTGAAGAGCTTCGCCAGGCCGAGCCCCACGCCCCCGCCCACCACGGCGACCGCCATCGTCTCGACGATGACCAGGGCCAGCACGAAGCCGTCGCGGAAGCCGACCGCCTTCAGCACCGCCAGCTCTCGCGTGCGCTCGCGGACGGCGATCGCCATCGTGTTGCCGGTCACGAGCAGGAGCGTGAAGAACACGACGCTGCCGACGCTCATGATCAGGAGCCGGATGTTGCCCATCTGCTTCACGAACGAGGCGGCGAAGGCCTTCTCGGTGTCGGTCTTGGTCTCGCTCGGCGAATTGGCGAACTGGTCGTCGATCACCTTGACCAGGCGGACCGCGTCGTCGGGGTTGGCGATACGGATCACGTACCAGCCCACCACCCCCTTCGTGAACGTCTTGCGCTCGTCGAAGTAGTCCCAGCGGAACCAGAACTGCGTCGTGTCGTCCTGAGGCCGCCGGCCCCGGTAGATGCCGCGGAGGTTGAACTCCCAGCTTCCGGGGAAGATCGCGCCCTTGATCGGGATGCGGTCGCCCAGCTTCCACTTGAAGCGCTCGGCGAGCGCTTCACCCACGACCGCGCCCTCCTTGTCGGCCAGGAACGCCTGCCACTGCTCGTCGGGCACGACGAACTCGGGGTACATCTCGCGATAACTCTCACGGTCGATCGCGAACTGCGGAAAGAAGTTGCGCTCGTCCTGGTACACGCCGCCGAACCAGTTGGCGAACGTGACCCGCGTCACGCCGGGAATCCGGGCCAGCCGGTCGCGATAGGCGAGCGGCAGCGGCTGGATGATCGAGACGCGGTTCAGCACCACGAGCCGATCGACGCCGGCCACGTCGACGCCCTGCTTGAAGGCGCCGTCGACCGCGGCCAGGATGCCAAAGAGGAAGAGCGCCACCGCGAACGATCCGGCCGTGAGCGCCGTGCGCGTCTTCTTTCTGAGCAAGTTGCTGACGACGAGATGCAGGTACTTCATCGACGTCCGGTCGCTATCTCACCGCGCGCCGCCCGCGGTCACGGACTCGACGAGCACGCCCTTCTCCAGATGGAGGACGAGGCGGGCGCGCTCCGCGGCCAGCGGGTCGTGGGTCACCATCAGCACGGTCTTGCCGTGGTCGCGGACGAGGCGGTCGAGCAGATCGAGCACCTCGTCGGCGCTCTTCCGGTCGAGGTCGCCCGTCGGCTCGTCGCAGAGCAGGAAGGTCGGATCGGCCACGATCGCGCGCGCGATGCCCACGCGCTGCTCCTGTCCACCGGAGAGCTGGCGCGGATAGTGCCGCATCCGGTCGCCCAGCCCCACCACCGCCAGCGCCGTCTCGACATGACGCCGCCGCTCCGCCTTCGACAGGCTCGTGAGCAGGAGCGGCAGCTCGACGTTCTGAAACGCGGTGAGTACGGGAATCAGGTTGTACATCTGGAAGACGAACCCGACGTGGCGGGCGCGCCAGGTCGTCAGCTTGGCCCCGGACATGCGGGTGATCTCGTCGCCCGCCACCGTGACGCTGCCCGCCGAGGGCACGTCGAGGCCCCCGAGCAGGTTGAGCAAGGTCGTCTTCCCCGAGCCGCTCGGCCCCATGAACGCGATGAAATCGCCGGCGTCCACGTCGAGATTGAGACCCTGGAGCACGTGGATCTCCTCGCCGCCGCGGCGATAGGTCTTGCCAAGACCTCGCGCGACGATCAGGCCCTTGCCGTCTCCGCGACCATCGATGCGGACCATGAATCTCCTGTCGCTCAGCGCTTCACGCGAACGGACTGGCCGTCGCGTAGTTGCTTGGCTCCGGTGGTGACGACCTGCTCGCCGTCCGAGAGGCCGGCGATGATCTCCTGATCGTTGCCGCGCGCCTGGCCGAGCCGCACCGCGCGACGCTCGACCTTCCCGTCGCGATGCACGAACACCGCCGTCGTTCCACTCCCTTCGACCAGCGCGGCGCGGGCGACCAGGACCCGGCCCGCGGTCTCGGGCGCGGCGCGCTCTTCGCCGAGGAACGTGACCTTGACACCCATGTCGGGAAGAATGCGCGGGTCGAGGCGATCGAAGGTCGCCCGCACCTTCACGGTCGCCTTCTGGCGATCGGCCGTGGGAATCACCGTGCGCACCTTGGCCGGGATCGGCCAGTCCGGGTAGGCGTCGAGCACGGCCGTGACCGGCTGCGCCGCCTTCACCCGCGCGATGTACGACTCGTTCACGTCGACCTCGATCTCCAGCGACGCCATGTCGACGATCGTGGCGATGCCGGTTCGGGTGAAGCCGCCGCCTGCGGAGACCGGCGAGACCATCTCGCCGCGCTGGGCGTCCTTGGACACCACGATGCCGCCGAAGGGCGCGCGCACCGTGCAGTTGTCGAGATCCTGCTGCGCGACCTTCACCCGTGCCTCGGCGGCGCCGACCTGCTCGCGCGCGAGCGCGATCCTCGCCTTGAGACTGTCGACGGCCATCTTGGCCTGGTCGCGGTTTTGCTCGGCCACCAGCTTGCGCTCCCACAGCTCGTCGACCCGCTTGAGCTCGCGCTCGGCGTTGTCGAGGTTCACGTGCAGGTCTCCCAGGGTCGCCGCGGTCGCCGCCCGCTCTGCCATCGCGGAGATGAGCCGCGCCCGCGCGTCGGAATCGTCGAGCCTGGCCAGCACCTGCCCCGGCTCCACCTGCATCCCCTCGTCGACGTAGATCTCATTGACCCGCGCCGTGATCTTGGCGGCGATCGTCGCACGCTGGCGGGGCGTGACGTATCCGCTGGCGTTCAGCAGCGCGGCGCGGCCTCCCTTGTCGGCGCGGGCGGCCACCACCTCGACCTCCGGAGGCGTCTCGCGCAGCACGACGAACAGCCCGGCGGCGACCGCGAGCAGCACCGCGAGCCCCACGGCGATCGCACGCCGGCCGAGTCGCCGCGGCGCACGCCGGGCGCTGTCGTCGATCCGGAGGGCCGAGAGATCGGGGCTGGTCATTGGTCCAGGGTAACAAGTCCGCGGGAGCCGCGCCCGTCGGGACACATTGTCGGATACTCTACCGGCAGGGAGGCTCCGCGTGAATCAACCGTCGGGGCTCGTGCGCCTGGTGCTCGTGCAGCTGGAGAAGCTCGGGGAGATGGGCGTGTCCCGCGATCTGCTCCTGCGCGAGGCCAAGCTCGACGAGCGGCTGCTGCGCGATCCGGACGGGCGCATCCCGCTCGACGCGGTCGCACGCCTCTGGCACGCCGCCGCCTCGCGAGTTCCCGACCCGGCGTTCGGACTGCGTATCGGCGCGCAAACCTCCGTGCGTGAGTGGGGCCTCGTCGGCTATGCCGTCGCCCATAGCAGCACCCTCGGCCACGGCCTCAATTGCTTCGCCCACTACAGTCGAGTCGTCTCGGACGCGCTGGTCGTCCGGATCGACGCCGAGCAAGACGCGTCCTGGGTTCGACTGGACGTGCAGCCGGCGTTGCGGGCGTTCCGGCCCGCGGTCGACGCGCGGCTGGCGGCCCTCCTGTCGGCATGCCGGGAGATCGTCGGCGCGCCGGTCACCCCGCTCCTCGTCCAGCTGTCGTATCGACAGCCGGCCGACGTCAAGGAGTACGAGCGATTCTTCGGCGCCCCGCTGGAGTTCGGCTCGTTGGCCTCGTCCTTTCTCCTGCGCAGCGAGGACCTGGCGCGACGAGTTGCGGTCGCGGACAAGACACTCGTCGGCTACCTCGAGACCCTCGCGGACCAGAAGCTCGCGAGCATCGGTACGGAGCGCTCGGTCCGCGAGCGGGTGCGCCGGGCGCTGTGGTCGGAGCTGAGCGAGCGGACGCCCAGCCTGGAGGGCGTCGCACATAGTCTGGGAGTCAGCGCGCGGACGCTCCAGCGGCAGCTGCGACAGGAAGGAGCCAGCTTCGCGAAGCTCCTGGCGGAGCTCCGCCGCGAGATGGCGCCGTCGCTCTTGCGCGACGGCCAGTACGGTGTTTCCGAAGTGGCGTTCCTCCTGGGCTACGAGGATCCGAGCGCCTTTCGCCGGGCATTCCAGCGGTGGTTCGGACGCTCGCCGCGGTCCTATCGAAGCGCAACTGACTGAAACACCTCCCGAAAGCGTCGCTGTCGCCGCCGACCCGAAACTTGTCGCCCGCGGCCACGGTGCGCCGGCGGCGCCCTGCGTAGCATCTATCCAGTATGAGCGGCGCACCGATGACCGAGCTCGCGGGCATCCACGTCCTGGTGATCGACGACGACCAGCTGGCCCGCCACTTCCTTCGCTCGGTCCTCGAGTTCTCGGGCGCGATCGTCACGGCCGCCGGAACCGCCGATGCCCTGCGGGCCGCGCTCATCGCCGACGTCATCGTGTGCGACCTGAGGTCGGCCGAGGCGGCGGGGCGTGAGTTCATCGTGCAGCTCCAGCAGGTGCACGTGCGCCTGGGTCGCAGCGTCCCGGCCATCGCGCTGATGCCGCCGGGCGTCCGCAGCGCGCGCGGCCGTGCCACCGGCTTTCAGATGCATCTGATGAAGCCCGTCGACGGCGATGAGCTCCGCGCCGCCGTGCTCGAGATGGCTCGCCGCTAGCTCTCCCCTTCGATCGTCCCCCGGTCTGAGCTCTAGAGGGCGATCAGCCCCTGTCGCACGCCGAACGTGACCGCCTCGGTGCGGCTCGCCGCTCCCAGCTTCGCCAGGATCGAGGCCACGTGGAATTTCACCGTCTGGCTCGAGATCCCGAGGCGAGCCGCGATGGTCCGATTGCTGATCCCCTCGGCCAGCATCTCGAGGATCTCGAGCTCGCGCGGTGTCAGTGCCGGCGCCTGTTCGCGGCGCTCCGCCGCGCGCGTCTCGACTGAGCCCTGGAGCGCATCGGGATGGAGGACCACGAGGCCGGCCTTCGCGGCGGCGATGGCCGCTCCGAGCTCCGCGGCGCTTGCGTCGTCGCGAAGGACCGCGCGAACTCCCGACCGGCGCGCCTGGGCCGTCCAGGCCGCGCGCGGATCGGACGCGAGAAGCACCACGGCCGCGACACGAGGCAGCCCACGGAGACTCTCGAGCGCCTTCGCCGTCGCGTCCGACGTCAGCGCCAGCACGACGACGGCGAGCGGGTGGTCGTCGAGGCGGCGCGCGAGCTCCGCGAAGCCGCTGACGGTCACGCGGAGATCGGAACGGCTCCGCAGCATCGCCTCGATGCGCGCGGCGACCAGCGCGCTGCCGGCGACCACGATGACCGCGGTCGAACGCTCGCGCTCGCGTTCCGGCGAAGGGAGTCGCCGCCGCTCCGCCACGCTCACAGCCGCGCGCTCTGCACGAAGCGCGTGACCTGACTCATGGGCACCGCCAGGGCCAACGGGCCGGCGGCCCGCGAGTTCAGTCCGACGACACGCCCGGCGGCATCGGCGAGTGGGCCGCCGGAGTTACCGGGCGCCAGCCGCAGGTCCGCCTGTATCCACGGACGGCCCCGCCGATCGATCGGACCGATCGCGCAGACGATGCCCGTCGCCAGCGCGCCGCGAACGCCGAGCGGATGGCCGACGGCGGCGACGAACGATCCGATCCGGATGCTCTCGGGCTCCGCCGGGGTTGCGGAGGGCAGTCCCGTCCCGGGCACGCCGAGGAGCGCGAGGTCGGCCTGGGAGTCGCGGGCCAGCACGCGCGCGTACACGCTTCGGCCGTCGACCAGCCGCAGGGTCACCTCGGGGCGTCGCACGACGTGGGCGTTGGTGACGACGAAGCCCTGCGGCCACAGCACGCCGGATCCCAGAAGCTCCCCGGCGTCCGTCACCTCCACGGTCACCCGGCGTAGATGCTCCGCCAGGGCGGCGATGTCGATCACCGCATGCATGGTTTTCCTTTCCTAGGCGCGCCGCGGCCGCTCGCCGACGGTCACCGGCAGGTCTCTCGGCTCGCCGCCGCGAAGAATCGACGCGGTGATGCTCTCGCCGACACGATCCGGTCGTAACGTCGCCTTGAGATCGGTCGGATCGGTGATGCGATTCGCGCCGAGCGCGACGATCACGTCGCCGATCGACAGCCCCGCCGCAGCGGCCGGGCTGCCCGGCTGCACATCGACGACGATCACGGCGGTCTGCTGATCGAGATCGAGACGCTGCCGCAGCGACTCCGGGAGACGCACAGGCTGCGTGCTCACGCCCAGGTACGCGCGCGGAATGCGGCCGCGCCGCATCAGCTCGTCGAGTACACGGTTCACGGCCGCCGCCGGAATGGCGAGGTGCCAGTGGCGCGAGGCGCCCGAGGTGTTGACGCCGACGACGCGCCCCTGCACGTCGACCAGGGGACCACCGGAGAAGCCCGGGTAGAGCGTCAGGTCGAGGTGGAGCAGCTCGGTCGCCGCGCCCCGCGCCCGTTTTCCCTCGCCGATCGAGCTCACCACGCCCCAGCTCGCTCGCGGGCCGGCGCCGAGCGCCAGCACGATGTGGCCGACGCGCATCGCCTCCGAGTCGGCGATGTCCGCCACCGGAACGCCGGGCGCGTCGACCTTGAGCACGGCGATGTCGATCGTCGGGTCACGGCCGGCGACCCGCGCCGTCAAGGTGCGGCCGTCGGGGCCGGTGATCGCAACGTCCTCGTCGGCGTGCACCGTATGGTCGGCCGTCACCACCAGGCCGGGGCGCCAGTGCACACCCGTCGAAGCGAGCCGGGGCCGCCCGGCGACGCTGAAGACCGCGCGCCCGGCGCGCTCGACCGCCGTGGCGAGATCGTTCGAGAGGCTCTGCAGTCCGTCCATTCGATCCTCCATCGATCAGGGTATCGTTCACCGCCAGCATGCTCCCGGAGATCGGGCCTGGAATCGCCCGAATGGGTGGGCGGTGCAGAATCGGCGGGAGGGCTGGTCCGTGTCTCTAGTGGCCGGAGCCCGCGACCGCAACGCCCCTGAACGTCGCGAGGCGCTTGGCCATCGGGGTGTTACGGCTCCGCCCGACGCGCACCTGGCCGTCGACGACGACGCAGGAGATGCCGGGAATGTCGCCCCTGGCGATCGCCGTCAGCGCGTCGGCCGCGAGCGAGGCCGACGGGGCGTCGCACACGACCAGATCGGCCGGGGCCCCGACCGCGATCGTCCCGGTGCCGGGCGCCAGGCGAAACGCGCGTGTGTTGTTCCCGGTGGCGAGGGCGATGACGACCTCCGGGGCGAGATCGCCGAGCGAGGCGAGCTCGCAGACGCTCTTGATGACGCCCAGGGGCATCACACCGGTCCCGGTCGGCGTGTCACTGGCGACGCACACGCGCGACAAGGCGTCGGCCTCACGCGCCCGTTTCACGATGTGGAGCGCCGAGCGGAGATTGCCGGCCTGGACGAGCTGCAAGGCCATCGGCGACTCGGCGATGATCCGGTCGATCCCGCGCTCGTCGAGTGACGTCGTGCCGCCGTTCACGTGGCCGCACACGTCGGGTCGCAGCTGCAGGAGAACCTCGTGATTGATCGGGCTCGAGCCCGGGATGGACGAGCCGCCGCTGTGCGACATGACGCACAGGCCGTGCTTCTGGGCCAGACGCACCTCGGGCTCGCCGTCCCACGGCTGCGCGTAGCCGCCGAAGCCGTACTTCGCGTGCCGCACGCCGTGCTTCGCCATCTCGGCGAAGTCTCCGTCGGTGAGCCCCGGCTCGAGCACCACCGAGCCCGCATTGACCTTCATCCCGTTCGGATGAAAATGCTCGAAGCACTTCGCCGCGGCGATCGCCAGCGCCTTCGCCGCGGCGGCATCGTGAGGCCGGCCGGGCGCATGCACCCCTTCACCCGCCGACACCACCGAGGTGATCCCGCCGTGCACGTACGAGTCGAGAAAATCCACCGTCTTCTGTCGCGGCGTGTAGTCCCCCAGCACCACATGACAATGCGAGTCGATCAACCCCGGAATCACCGTCGTCCCCAAGCAATCCACGACGACATCCGCCCGCGCCGCGCCGATCCGCGAAGTCGTCCCGATCGCCGCAATCCGCGCGCCCTCGACCAGAATCGCCTCAGCCTCAAGCCGAGGCGCCGCCAAAATCCCGGTCGCCACCACGCCGATGTTCACCAAACCAACTGTCGTCACGAAGCCTCCCAAAGATTCATGCTGCACGCGTTGACAGGCGGGCGGGGGCGGCGGCCGGGCGCGGGCGGGGTCGAGAGGACCACGCGGCACGCGTGCGCTGCTCCGCGGCGGCTGGGCTCCATCCGGGC
>CAYVHH010000024.1:0-5690 GCA_964450175.1 uncultured bacterium
ACGACAAGCGCCCAGATTCGCCCCGTGCAGCGTCCGCGAGCAGGTCGCGGGAGGCACCCCAGGCCCACCCCCTGGCGCGCGGGGACGGGCGACCGACTCAGCCGAGCAGCTTCTTGTAAGTAGTCTCGTCGAAGCCGACGATCAGCTTGCGTCCCTTCCTGAGTGTCGGCGCCCTTAGATTGCCGGTGGGGCCCAGTAAGAGGCCGAGCAGCTCGGCGCGCGGCGGCTTTTCGCGCTTGAGGTCGACGTGCACGATCTTCTTCCCTTTGGCGACATACAGCTCGTCGACGTCCTTCAGCGCGCCGAGGGCGGCGTCGCCCTTGATCGTCGCTTTCTTGGCATCGGTCTGTGAAGCGATACCGACCTTGTGCTTCGCAAGGAACCCTTGCGTTTTGGCGCAGGTCGTTCAGCCCTGGCGGTGGTAGCTCCAGTCGACGGTGCTCATGGTGTTCTCCTGTGTTCGAGACACGCGCTCACTTGAGCGCGACCGAGGCGCGCAGGTCTTTCAAGAGCCGATCGAGATCGTCGGGTGTCACCGGGCGCTCGTCGGCGAGCGCCTCGACGCGACCGTAGAGCGTGCGGCGGACGTAGGCGCGATAGGGCGCCGGCAGGGACATCAGGAGTCCGATGAATGCGTCCTGAAGCTCCGGCGGCCAGCGGCGCTCGTGCTCACGGCGCGCCGCCCCGAAATCGAACACCGCCCCGGTGCCCGTACGGCTCGGAGCCTCGGCGAGATGGGCGGCGCGCAACGACGTGGTCGCGGCCTCGTCGACCCGGTCGCCGTCGAGGACGACTCCGTAGGCGTCGCGCGCGCGCTCGCGCGAGACGAGCCCGGACAGGACGTCGGCCAGCACGTGAGACGGCGGGCGCGACAAGCGATCGCCGTGACCGCCGCCGCCCGGGGTTCTGACGCTGAGCACGTCGCCGGGCTCGAGGGCGAGCACGTCGATCTTCGGGATCGTCCGCTCGGCGGCGGTGCCCGGGTTCAGCATCACACTGCCGGTCGAGCCGGCAGTGCCGCCGGCCACGCCCCAGGGCGCGAAGCGCAGACGCTCCATGCCCCGCGCGGTCACCAGGCCCTCGGGCTGGAACACCTGGAAGTCCAGGCGCACGCCGAAGCCGCCGCGAAACCGGCCGGGGCCGGCGGAATCCGGGATCAGATGGAAGCGCCGCACCACGATCGGCACCTCGGCCTCGAGCGTCTCGGCCGGCGTGGTCTTGAGAAACCCGAGCGAGGCGTCGCAGCCGTCGACACCGTCGCGCGCGGGCCGTCCGCCGCCGCCGCCGATCATCGGCTCGACCACGGTGACGTGGCGACGGCCCGCCTCCGGGTCGGGAAGCGAGAGCGCGACCATGCAGCCCTGGCCGCCGCTGGCCGCCGGAATGTCCTCGGGCACCGCGCGGGCGAGGGCGCCAAGCACCGCGTCGTAGATCCGGAGCACGGTGGCGTAGCGCACGCCGCACGCCGCCGGGAACTTCGGATTCACGACCGAGCCCTCGGGTAAGGTCATCCGCACGCGGCGCAGCACGCCCGCGTTGAGCGGGATCGTCCGGTCGCGCGTCGCGAAGTAGTTGACGAGCGCGACGGACATGAACGGGTGGACCTTCCCGGCCGTCGGCACGTTGAGCGCGGAGCTCACCTGGATGTCGCTCCCGGTGAAGTCCAGGTGGATCTCACCGTCGGCGATCGTGAGCGCCACCTTCAGCCGGATCGGGATCTTCGTGACCACGTCGTCCTCGATGTAGTCCGAGAACTCGTAGCGCCCGGTCGGCATCCGGCGAATGAGCGCCTCGACCTTGCGCGTCGCGTAGTCGATCAGGTCGTCCATGGCCTTGTCGACCGTGTCGGGACCGAAGCGGCGGATGAGCTCGTGCATCCGCCGCTCGCCGGTGGTGAGCCCGGCCACCAGCGCCTGCAGATCGCCCCAGTTCTGCTCGGGGATGCGACAGTTGGCGAGAATCACGTCGAGCAGATCGCGATTGACCTCGCCGCGCTTGAAGAGCTTCTTGGGCGGCAGCCGCAGCCCTTCCTGGAAGATCTCCGATGCGCGCGGCGTGATCGACGCCGGCACCATGCCCCCCACGTCGGAGCTGTGCAGGAACCCGGCGCCGTAGGCGACCAGACGGTTGTCCCAGAAGATCGGCTTGACCAGGTGGATGTCGGGCAGGTGGGTCGCCGCCGCCGCGGAGCCGTACGGGTCGTTCGTGATCACCACGTCACCCGGCTCCAGCGGACCCACCGCCTCCAGGGTCTCCGCGTAGCTGATCCCGCCGAAGCTCGCGACGCCGAGCTCGACCGGATAGGCGAAGAACTCGCCGGACGGATTGAGCAGACCGCAGGTGAAGTCGGCGGTCTCCTTCACGAACGTGGTATACGCCGTACGCTCGACGACGTAGGCCATCTCCTCGACGGCGCCCTGCAGGTAGTTCCGGAGAATTTCCACGGTGAGCGCGTCGAGCCGCATCAGTCTTCCCTCCGGAGCAGCAAATTGCCGAAGCGATCGACCTCGCCGAGATGGCCGCCCGGCACGAGCACCGTCGTGTCGGGCTGCTCGACGATGGCCGGGCCCTCGAGCCGCGCCCCGCGGCCGAGCGCCGAGCGCTCGTAGACCCGCGCCTCGGTCGGCCGGCCGTCGAGCCAGATCCGCCGGGTCGTGCGCGGCGCCGGCGCGGCGGCACCGGCCGGCAGCTCCTCGAGCGGCACCCGCTGGCGCTCGGCGCGCAGCTGGATGCGGAGGTTCACGATCTCGGCAGGCGCTTCGCGATCGGCGTGGCCGAACGCGCGCTCGTGCGCGCGATGAAACGCGGCGAGCAGGGGCGCCCCGCCGCCGGGCGCCAGCCAGCCGAGCTCGACCGGCACGTCGATCTCGTACGACTGGCCGACGTAGCGCATGTCGGCGGCGTGTCGGAACGAGGCCGGGCCCGCCCCGGCGCCGAAGCGCGCGAGCCATCCCGAGAGCTCGGCGCGCAGGTCCTCGTACTGGCGGTGGAGCGCGCCGGCCTCGCGCAGCTCCGTCTCGACGCGCGTGTGAACTGTTCGCACCGCGTCGTTCACGATGTCGGCGCTGAGCGCCCCGAGGGCGCAGAGGGTACCCGGCGAGCGCGGCACGAACACGGCGGGGATGCCGACCTCGCGCGCGACGAGCGCGCCGACCACCGGCCCGGCACCGCCGAAGGCGACTAGGCTGAAGTCGCGAGGATCGACCGCGGCGCGCGACAGGATCTTGGTGAACTCCGCGTACATGTTCGAGACGGCGACCCGGACGATGCTCTCGGCCGCCTCGTCGGGCGTCATCCCGAGCCGGCCGGCGAAGCGGGCGATGGCCGCTTCGGCGAGCGAGCGATCGAGGCGCATGCGCCCACCGAGGAAGCGCTCCGGATCGAGAAAGCCGGAGACCAGGAACGCGTCCGTGACCGTCGCGTCCTTGCCACCGCGTCCATAGCAGGCCGGGCCCGGCTCGGCGCCCGTGCTCTGCGGCCCGACCTTCGGCAGCCCGACGTCGTCGACCCACGCGACCGAGCCGCCGCCCGCGCCGATGGCGGTCACGCCCACGACCGGCATCATCACCGGAACGCCGCCGATGTGCTCGCTCGTGCTCACGCGCGGGCGCCCGTTCTCGACGACGGCCATGTCGGCGCTGGTGCCGCCGACGTCGAGCGTGATGATGTTCGGCAGGCCGGCGCGGCTCGCGACGTAGGCGGCGCCGATGACGCCGGAGGCCGGCCCGGAGAGCAAGGTCGCCGCCGTCTGGGTGCGCGCGGCGGCGACGGGCATGATGCCGCCGTTCGACTTCGTGACGTGCGGCAGCGCCGGGGCCCCGCGCGCGGCGAGCGCCTGTTCGAAGCCTTCGAGGTAGCGTTGCACCTTGGGCTGGACGTACGCGTCGAGGACGGCCAGCGCCGTCCGCTCGTACTCGCGCGCTTGCGGCCAGACGTCGGAGGACGCGGTCACCGGGATCCCGGAAGCCGTGCCCTCGGCGATGGCCCGAGCCTTCTGCTCGTGCTCCGGCCGGCGATACGAGTGCAGGAGCGAGATCACCAGGCCCTCGACGCCCTGACCGCCTCGGGTCAGATGGTGCACCGCCTCGCGCACGCTGCGCTCGTCCAGCGGCGTGTCGATCGTGCCGTCGGCGCGCAGCCGCTCGCGGACTTCGGCGACACGGGCGCGCGGGATCAGCGGCAAGGGGCGCGACCCGTGCAGATCGAACGGGTTCGGCATCCTGAGACGCTGGAGCTCGAGGACGTCGCGGAACCCCTCGGTGACGAGCAGACCGAGCCGCGCGCCCGTTCGCTGGATCAGCGTGTTCACGGCGATGGTGGTTCCGTGGACGACGGTGCCGATCTCCCGCAGGTCGACGCCGTGCTCGTCGGCCAGGCGCGCGAGGCCGGTGCGAACGGCCGCTGCGAACTCGTGCGGGGTCGAGGGGACCTTCAGGCCGACCAGCTCGCCCGTCTGCGTGTCGAAGAGGGCGAAGTCGGTGAACGTCCCGCCAATATCGATCCCGAGCCAGTGGCGCGCCATCGGTGCCGCGATTGTGCCGCCTCGGCGGCACCGAGGCAAGCCATCGCTATCGCGCGGCTGCCTTTGCCAGAACCGCGTCCGTGCCCCCGGTGAAGTAAAAGGCGTTCGTGGGGACGGAGTCGTGCACGCCGTCGAGGATCTCGCGGCACATTCGGAGCGAGTCCGCCAGGCCGACGGTGACGCCCAGCCGCTTCGTATATGGCTCGGCCACGTAGAACGGCTGAGCGAAGAACCGCAGGAGCTTCTCGGCGCGCTCGAGTGCCAGCGGCTCGGCCGCCGGCGTGCCGGCGTCCGGCGCCAGGAGCGCGCGGAGCGCGGTGCGAATCCTCGCCGCGAGCGCCAGATGCTCGGGATCGAGGCATCCCGATTCGATCAATCGCGACCGCGAGGTGAGCGGATCCACGGTCGGATAGATGCCGCGACCTGCGAGCGCGACGGACAGGCGGATCACGACGTCGACCCCGGCCAGGCCCGCCAGTCGCTCGGGCGTCCAGGCACCTTCCTCCGAGCGGAAATAGAAGGTCTGGATCGGCCCCACAGTGCCTTCGCTGTAGCCGTCCTCCTTCAGTGCGTCCGCGATCGAGACCAGTGTCCACGGAGCCAGTGCGAAGAGCGAGACGCCGTCCGCCCCGCCGCTCAGTCGGCGAACCAGCTCTTCCGTGACGACGGTCGTCCCGGCGCGCAGCTCTCCTGCGATGGCGACGGTGCCGCCGCGCACCAGGGGGCACATGATGTCGATCACCTTGATCCCGGTCTCGAGGATCTCCGCCGGTGCCCCGAGCGGCGCGGGCGGCCCGGTGAGGAGCCGCACGCTACGCTCGAACGATTCCTTGCTCACCGGCGCCTGAACGTGGCGGCCAGCACTCAGCACCGTCATGCCCGGCTCGAGCGACTCGGCGGCCGAGGTGACAACGCAGCGGACGATCCCGTCGGGGAGCCGCTGCACGACCTGCAGCGTCACCGCGCGCTGGTGGGCGTCGTCGCTCGCGACGATCTCGGTCAGCAGATCGGGCAGCGACAATGGATCGAAACGTGCGTCGACGACGCCGCCGCGCGCGCGCACGATGCGGCCGATCCGGGCCGCAAAGTCGTCGGGCAGCTGGTGAGCCTCGAGCGTGTCTTTCACCATGGTCAGAGTCCTCTGCTTGAGCTGCGCGCGCGCGGCGTG
>CAYVHH010000025.1:0-7318 GCA_964450175.1 uncultured bacterium
GCCCGGAATCGATCGTCGTGGAGCCACCGATCGCGGTCGACAGCTTCGTCGACTGGTTCGGCAACCGCGCGGCACGCATCCGGGCGCCGGCCGGCCGCCTGCGAATTCGCTACGATAACGTCATCGACGACAGCGGTCGCCCCGACGCGCCGATCGCGGACCTGCGCCTGACTCCCGTGCACGAGATGCCCGCCGAGTGCTGGCGATACCTGTTCGCGAGCCGGTACTGCGAGGTCGACCGCATGGTGCACGTCGCCTGGGACCTGTTCGGCGAGACGCCCGAGTCCTGGGAGCGAGTGCAGGCCGTCCTGGAGTGGGTGCACGACAACGTCGCCTTCGGCTACCAGTTCGCGCGGCCGACGAAGACCGCGTTCGACGTCTACACGGAGCGCCAGGGCGTGTGCCGCGACTTCCAGCACCTCGCGATCACCTTCCTGCGCGCGCTCAACATTCCCGCGCGCTACGTGACCGGCTACCTGGGTGACATCGGCGTGACGGCGTCGCCGTCGCCGATGGACTTCTCAGCGTGGGCGGAAGTGTACGTGGGCGACGCCTGGCGCACCGTCGACGCCCGCCACAACGCGCCGCGGATCGGCCGGGTGCTGATGGCGCGCGGCCGCGACGCCGTCGACGTCGCCCTGACGACGTCCTTCGGCAACACGACGCTCACGGACTTCAGCGTCTGGACGGACGAGCTCCCGGCCGCGGCCGCGTAAGTCTTCCGGAGTATTCCCCGGGGATCAGCCCCTGTAGTCCACCGCCGGGCGCTTCATCTCGAAGATCTCGTGCACGTGCGTGTACAGCTGCCCGGCCAGACGCCCCACCGGCCGCAATCGATGCATGTCGAGTCGCCCCGTCGCCGGATCGTAGACGTCGTCCCGCAGGTGTAGCTGCACGATCTCCCCGATGACGAGATTGCTCGGCAGATTGCCGACCGGGATGATCCGAACGAGACGGCACTCCATGTTGATCGGCGCCGCCGCCACGCGCGGCGCCCTCACCTTCACGCTGGGCGCGGCCACCAGGTTGGCCTGCTCGAACTCGTCGACGCCCGGAGCATAGTCGCCCGAAGTCACGTTCATCTGCTCGGCCAGCGCGTCGTCCACCATGTTGACCACGAACTCGCGGGTGGCCTCGACATTCCGCAACGTGTCCTTCTTGCCACGGCCGCCGCCGGCCTCGGCGCGTGGCGAGGCCGAGAACGCAATCGTCGGCGGATCGTGCGTGATGGCCATGAAGTAGCTGAACGGGGCGAGGTTGGGAATGCCGCTGGCGTCGACGCTCGACACCCACGCGATCGGCCGCGGGACGACGCAGCCGATCATGAGCTTGTACATCGCTTCCGTGCCGATCTTCTGGGGATCGAGTTGCATGGGCCGAGCGACCTCCCTCAATGGATGTTTGCGCGCCGCGGCATTGTACCGCGAAGGTGGATCGTGTAGCCTCGCCACGCCGAACGGCGCGCTCACATGGCTCTCTCCAAACCCCACGTCGTGATCGTGGTCGCCGACGACATGGGCTATTCCGACCTCGGCTGCTACGGCGGCGAGATCGCGACCCCGACCCTGGACCGGCTCGGACGCGCCGGCGTGCGGCTCACACGCTTCTACAACACGACGCGCTGCAGTCCCTCGCGCGCGTCGATGCTCACGGGCCTGCACCCACACCAGACCGGAATCGGCATCCTCACGAGCGACGACCGCCCGGACGGCTACCGGGGCTCGCTCAATGACCGCTGCCTGACTCTCGCGGAGGTGCTGCGCGAGGCCGGCTACGCAACCTGCCTGAGCGGCAAGTGGCATCTGACGTCCGACGTGTGGAATCCGTCCGACGCCTGGCCGACGCGGCGCGGGTTCGACCGCTTCTTCGGCACGCTCTCGGGCTGCGGTAGCTACTACCGTCCGACGACGCTCACCCGAGGCGAGCAGAACGTCGAGGGCGACGCGGCGGCGCCGGGATTCTTCTATACGGACGCCATCACCGACGAAGCCGAGAAGTTCGTTCGAGCCCACGCCGCACGCGAGCCCACTCGTCCGTTCTTCCTGTACACGGCGTACACCGCGCCGCACTGGCCGCTGCATGCCCCGCCCGAAGACGTCGCCCGCTACCGCGGACGATTCGACGCGGGCTGGGACGAGCTGCGCGAGGCGCGACTGCGCCGGCTCGTGGCCGAAGGGATCATGCCGGCGGGCACGACCTTGAGCGGCCGGGACCCGACCCAGCCGGCGTGGCGCGAGGCGCCCGACCAGGCGTGGCAGCTGATCCGTATGCAGACGTATGCCGCGCAGATCGACCGGATGGATCGCGGCATCGCCCGGCTCGTCGCGGCGCTCGCCGAGACCGGCGCGCTCGCGAACACCCTCTTCGTCTTTCTGTCGGACAACGGCGCGAGCGCCGAGGGCCTGCCGATCGCCGACCCCGAGACCTTCCGCCACCGTCGCAGCATCGTGCCCCCCGCGACCTGGACGGGCGCGGCGCTGCGCATCGGCAACTCGCCGGACATCGAGCCCGGACCCGATGACACCTACTCGAGCTACGGGCGCGCGTGGGCGAATCTGTCGAACACCCCGTTCCGCTTCTACAAGCGCTGGGTGCACGAGGGCGGTATCTCGACGCCGCTGATCGTTCACTGGCCCGGCGGCGGGATCGAGTCCCGCATCCTCCATGCCCCGTTTCAGCTCACCGATATCGTCCCGACCGTGCTCGAGGCGGCCGACGTGACCTACCCGGCCAGATATCCAGGTCGCGAGCCGTTGCCGCTCGAAGGGCGCAGCCTGCTTGCGGCGCTCAGAGGGGGCACGGTCGAGCCGCGCACGCTCTACTGGGAGCACCTCGGCAACGCGGCGATCCGGCGCGGCCGCTGGAAGCTCGTCCGCGAGCATCCGCGGCCGTGGGAGCTCTACGACATCGACGTCGACCGCGCCGAGCTCCACGACCAGGCGGCGCGGCGTCCCGACGTCGTCGCCGAGCTCGGCGAGGCGTGGGCCGCCTGGGCGAGCCGGGTCGGCGTCATTCCGTGGGGGCGCATCGTGGACATCTATCGGCGGGACGGCAAGGGCGATCCCACGGGGTGATCCCGCCCGCCCCGCGGCCGGCTCAGCACGCCGCGGCTTGACACGATCGGAGCCGTCGGGTACGAGAGGGCGAAGGTCGGACCCGGTCGCCGAAGGGAGAGCGAGGGATGAGCAAAGCGAAAGGGATGTCGCGGCGAACACTGCTCCGGCTCGGCGTGCTTTCCACCGCCGCGCCGCCGCTGCTGCGCGCGACGCGCGCGACGGCGCAGACCGGTGGTGCGCAGCCTTCGGCCTCGAAAGCCACGGGCGAGCTCAAGAATCCCGCCGAGTTCAAGGCGCCGAAGGTCAAGGCGAGCGGCCCGACCACGATCTCCTTCTGGCAGTACGTCGGCTTCCACGTCGACGTGCAGAAGTTCATCGCCGAGGAGTACAAGAAGCGCCACGACCCGAACCTTTCGCTCGAGATCACGGCGTTCCCGGGGCTGAACGAGCAGCGAGTCGGCGTGAAGTCGGCGCTGGCGGCCCAGAGCGCCACGCCCGACATCATCGCGATCGAGCCCGGCGCCTATGCCGTCGACGTCTCCACGAGCGGCAGCGTGCTCGACTTCACGAAGGTGTTTGCGGAGGATCCCGAGTACAAGCGCGGCTTCTGGCCGAACGCGATCGAGCTCCTGACGATCAACGGCGCGGTCGTCTCGGTGCCCGCCGTCACCAACACGGTGGTCGTCTACTACAACCGCGGCCTCTTCCACCAGCATGGGCTCGAGGTCCCGAACACGCTCGACGAGCTCAAGAAGATCGGCGCCGCGCTGAACGCCAAAGGCGTCATGCCGATCGCGTATCCGGCGGGACAGGACCGCAACTTTCCGATCTTCCCGTACTACACGTACCTCGGGGGCATCAAGGCCGACAAGCTGATGCGCGAGGCCGACCTCGGGCTCAAGCCGTGGACGAGCCCCGAGCTGGTCGCCGGCGCCGAGTTCGTGGAAATGATGGCGAAGTCGGGTCTCTACGCCAAGGGCCCGCTCGGCATCAAGGAGCCGGACGCAATCCAGATCTTCGCCACGGGCAAGTCGGCGATGTTCTGGGGCGGGCAATGGATGCGCCGCTCGATCCGTGCGGCGCTGCCGCCGAGCTTCGATCTGGGCATCTTCCCCTTCCCGGCCGTTGTGGCCGGCGGCCACAAGCCCGTGCTGAGCTCGGTCGGGATCACGCTGACGGTCAACGCGCGGAGCAAGCACCCGGATCTCGCGTTCGAGATGATCAAGGCCATTACGGGCGCGTGGGGGAAGATCGAATACACGCGGAACCTCGGCCTCTCGCCGAACGGGCCGATCAGCGCCGATGCGATCGCGTACCAGATGCAGTCGCTGAAGGATCCCTTGTACCCCGAGTTCCTCAAGCTTCAGCCCACCGGAACGACCCGCGTCATCTTCACGCCGGCCGTGGAGGAGGCGGTGACCCAGGGCATGCAAGCGCTCATCACCGGGTCGAAGACTCCGAAGATCGTGATGGAGTCCGTGGAAGCGGCTTCTCAGAAGGTCGGCGCTCGCAAGTTCCGCACGGGCTGAGGCCAGGGTCCAGTGCTGTCCGTCGCCGCCCGACGTAGCTGGCGGCGCCACGCGGCGGGCTACGCCTTCGCGGGGCCGGCCCTCGTGATCCTCGCGGCCTTCCTCGTCTACCCGATCGGCTATTCGCTCTGGCTCAGCTTTCACGAGTGGGACGGCTACACGCCGCGCTGGGGGCCGTTCGTCGGCTTCGAGAACTATCGCGCGCTGGCCGGTGACGAGGTCTTCTGGCGGGCCACGCTCAATTCCATCGTCTTCGTCGCCGTGCGCACCCCGCTCGAGGTAGGGCTCGGCTTCCTGCTCGCCATCCTGCTGAATCGCCGGCTCGTCGCGCGGTCGCTGCTGCGGACGCTCTTCTTCGTGCCGGTCGTCATGTCGCTGATCGTCGTCACGATCATCTTCCAGCGCGTCTTCGAGCCGAACACCGGTCTTCTGAACACGTTTCTCCGCGCCGTCGGGCTCGGCGCCTGGGAACATCCCTGGCTCGGGGATCCGGCCACGGCGCTCCCGGCCGTCATCGCGGTCAGCGTGTGGAAGAACGTGGGATTCAGTCTCGTGATCCTCCTGGCGGGGCTCCAGAGTCTGCCGCAGGACGTCGTGGAAGCGGCTCGGGTGGACGGCGCCAACGCCTGGCAGCTCACGCTCCGCGTGATCACGCCGCTCATGCGCCCGATCCTCGCGCTCACGGCGCTCCTGTCGATCATCGGAGGGCTGAAGGTCTTCGACCTCATCTTCATCATGACCCGCGGCGGCCCGACGTACTCCACCGAGGTGCTGGCGACCATGCTCTACCGCGAGGCCTTCGAGCTGAACCACATGGGCATCGCCTCGGCGGTCGCGGTGATCCTGGTCGCTCTCGTGCTGTCGATCGCTCGCGTCCAGACCCTCGCGCTGGACAGATCGCCGGAGGGCGGCAGGGCGTGAGCACGGTCGTGGCAAGCGCATCCGTCGCGCGGCGGCAGCCGAGGCTGGGCCGCGGCGCGCGCGTGGGCCGGACCGGCGTGTGGCTGGTGCTGCTCGGCGCGCTGGTCCTGTCCATCGCGCCCGGCCTCTACATGCTGAGCCTCTCGTTCATGGACAACCCGCAGCTCTTCGCCGGGCGGCTCATCCCCTGGCCGCCCCATCCCGAGAACTATCCGCGCGCGTGGGTGGCCAGCAACATCGGCCGGCTCTACTGGAACAGCATCTACGTCTCGACCGTGTCGATGGTCGCGACGGTCGCCATCTCGGCGCTCGCCGGCTATGGTCTGGGCCGGATCCGCTTCGCGGGCCGCGGCGTCGTGTACGGGATCGTGCTGATCGGTCTCACGATCCCGCTGCAGATCGCGCTGATCCCGCTCTTCATGAACCTCCGGACGCTCGGCCTGCTCAACACGCCCTTCGCGCTGATCGGGCCGTACACGGGATTCGGCCTGGCCTTCGGGACCTTCATCATGAAGGGATTCTTCGAGGGGCTCCCGCGTGAGCTGGAGGAAGCCGCGCGGCTCGACGGTGCCGGCGAGTTCCGGATCTTCGCGCGGGTGATGCTGCCGCTGACCCGCCCGGCGCTCGCGACGGTCGCGATCTTCCTCTTTCTCCAGAACTGGAACGAGTTTCTGTTCGCGCTGACCTTCATCACCGAGGGGCGCATGCGTACGCTCCCCACGGGGATCTATGCGCTCTTGTCGAGCGAGTTCTACGGGAACTATCCGATCCTGGCGGCATCGCTCGTGCTGTTCTCGGTGCCGGTGCTCGCGCTCTACTTCGTGTTCCAGCAGCAGTTCGTGGAGGGAATAACGGCGGGAGCCCTGAAGCACTGACGCCTCAGGGCTCCCGCAGAGATGTCGAGCCTAGTTCACCGTCACGTGCGCCTGCCCGCGCGCCAGCTCCGCCGCGGCGGCCTTGGCCACCCTCGTGCCCTCGAAGAACTTCGGATTCTGCGTCCCCCACAGATGCACGGTGTTCGCGAAGACGAAGTCACGGAAGTGGTCCGGCGTGATGGCCCCTTCCTCGACCAGCTCGTACGCCTCCGGCAGCGGGTGGCGCATGTCGATCACGTCGAAGTGGCCGATGTCCGAGCTGTAGAGCGCGTTGAGCTTGGTGCCGAAGGGATTGTGCTTGCTGAACGCCCACGCGGTGGCCCGGTCGTCGGCCTCGCAGCCGAAGAAGAACGGCTTGGCGTAGAGGTCGATCCAGTCCTGCTTCCTGCTGATCTTGCACGCGGAGAAGTCGTCGAGGTCCGCGATGCCGCCCGTTAGGCTCGGGTCGTGGTCCGGCCAGCCGTCCGTCTTCCTCAACGACTCGGCCACGTCAGGATCGCCGTATTTCTCGGCCAGGCTCATCAGCATCGCGCGATCCAGCTTGCGCGGATCCATGTTCTCGAGCGCCTTGCGATTGCGCCGCTCCCAATGCTCCATCAGGTCGCCGAACAGCTGCGCACCCCAGCCGACGCCGCCCTCGAGGAAGGCGAAGCGCAGATCGGGGAAGCGCCGCGTCACGCCGCCGAGGAACAAAGCCTTGGCGACCGCGTGGCCGGCGGCGGCGAAGTGGCCGATGTGGTTGAAGGTGAAGTTGGTCGGCGAATTGCGCAGCGCCTGGTTGCTGCCGGCGCTGTGGAAGGTCGGGGCGATGCCGACCTTGCGGCAGGTCTCCCACACCGGGTCGAAATCATGCTCGCTGTCGATCCCGAACACCTCATAGTACACCGACAGCCGGTTGACGTCCGGGTCCTCGGCGCTGACCGACCGGACCTTTTTC
>CAYVHH010000026.1:0-16515 GCA_964450175.1 uncultured bacterium
CCGCATCCGTCGACCGCGGCCGCTTCCTCGATCTCACGCGGAATCGCCGTGAAGAACGCGCGGAGAATCCAGATGGCGAACGCGAGGTTGAAGGCCGCGTTGGTCAGGATCAGCGCCGCGTACGTGTCGACCAGTCCCAGCTCGAAGAACTCGCGGTAGAGGCCGACGACCAGCGCCGTCGGTGAGAACATCTGCGTCACGAGCACCAGCAGGAGAAACGCGGAGCGCCCGGGGAACCGGTGGCGCGCGGTGTAGTAGGCCGCCGGCGTGGCCGCCAGCACGACGAGGGCGGTCGAGATCAGCGCGACGACCAGCGAGGCATAGAGCCAGCCCTGAAAGCTCGGATCACCAAGGACCTCGAGCAGGTTGCCCGGCCGCCATTCGATCGGCGTCAGCCGCGGCGGCGTGAGCCGCAGCTCGCGCTCGGGCTTGAGTGCGGTGCAGACCATCACGACGTACGGCGCCAGCATCACGAGCGCGACGCTGAGCCCAGCGCACGCGAGCGCGCTCCGGCGAACCGGCACTCCTCGCGCCACGCTCACGCCTCGGCGTCTCGCCAGGACACCGTACGCAGATAGAGCAGCACCGCCAGCAGGATCACGAGGACGTTCACGACACCGAGCGCCGCGGCCAGCCCGACGTCGCGCAACGAGCTCTTGAACGCGATCTTGTACATGTACGTGATCATCGTGTCGTGCGAGAAGCCCGGGTTCCGGTCGTTCAGGGTCCACACGATCGGGAAGGAGTTGAAGACGTAGATCACGTTCAGCACGACCGCCACCAGCAGGGCCGGGCGCAGCAGCGGCAGCGTCACGGACCAGTAGGTGCGCCAGGCCGAGGCGCCGTCCACCCGCGCGGCTTCATAGACCTCACCGGGGATGGCGGAGAGGCCCGCCAGCACCACGTACGTCGTGAAGGGCAGTGACACGAAGATCCCGACGGTGACCATCGCGCCCATCACCGTCGCGTCATTGCCGAGCCAGTCCACGGGCGCCGGCACGAGGCGCAGGGACACCAGGGCCTGATTCAGGATTCCGAAGTAGTAGTCGTAGATCCAGGCGAAGAGCTTCGAGGTCATGACGACGGACGCCGCCCACGGCACGATCAGCGCCCATCGCACCAGGCGCCGGCCCGGGAAGTCTTCATTGAGGAGCTGTCCCAGACCGAGCGACACCACGACCGTCACGAGCACGACCACCACGACCCAGCCCGCGGTGTTGGCTACGACGGTCGGCAGCGCCTCCTGCTCGAGGAGCCGCGCGTAGTTGGACGCCCCGACCGAGCCTTGATAGAGCCCCGTGACGGAATAGCGGCTCAGCGAGGCGCGCACGAGCGCGACGGCTGGATAGAGCACGACCGCGGCGATGAGCGCGAGGCTGGGGCCCAGCCACGGGAGTGCCTGCCAGCGACGCACGCCGCGGCCGCGCGCAGGCCGGCGACGAGCGCTCAGCGGCTCCCCGCCGCGGCGACGGCGTTCTTCTGCAGCTGATCGAGAACTTGTTTGGGGTTGCCGCCGGGCTGAACGGCCAGCCCGATGTTCTGCTGGACGTCGAGCTTCACGCGATCCCACGCCGGATCCGTCGTCGGCACGAGCCGGGCGTGCGGCAGCGCGTCCAGGTACGGCTTGAGCTTCTCGCTCGCGCTCATCTGCTGGAGCCCCGACTTCGTCACCGGCAGGAAGCCCTCCGCGGTGATCCACCGCGTGATGTTCTCCGGCTGATAGTAGAGGTCGAGGAACTGCTTCACGGCGTCCTGATTACCGCTCTTCTTGAACGCCATCAGATAGTCCTCGACGCCGAGCGTGACGGCCCGGCCGACGGCCGTCGGCATCTCGGCCACGCCGTAGTGCACCTTTTTCTCGGCATCCAGCTGGGCGGCGAGCGGGCTGAAGCCCATCACCATGCCGACCTTGCCGTCCTTGAAGAGCTGGAAGGCGCCGTCGGTGCGATTGGTCTTGCCGGGATTGATCTGCGTGACCCGGTGCCGGTTGGCGAGGTCGGCCAGGAAGCGGAGCGTCTGGACGTTCGTGTCGCTGTTGAGAGCCCACGCGTCGCCCGACTTCCAGTCGCCGCCGTTGTTCCACATCCAGATCGCCCACTCGGCCTGCGCTTCCTCGGGCCCGAGCGGCAGCGCGTAGCCGATCACGCCGCCGCCGAGCGCCTGGATCTGGCGCGCGGCCTGGACGAACTCGTCCCAGGTCTTCGGGGGCCCGGCGAGGTGGGCGCGCGCGAAGAGATCCTGGTTGTAGAAGAACGCGCGCGCGCTCGACAGGATCGGGAACCCGTACAGCTTGCCCTGGTATTCCCCTCCGCGCGCGAAGGCCTCGATGAAGTCGTCGCGCGTCTTCGGGGACAGCACCTCATCGGCGGTATAGAGGAGCTGGTCCTTGGCGTAGCTGGAGAACGAGTTCAGGTTCAGTACATCCGGCCGCTGGTTGTTCTGGATCATCGTGCTGACTTGCTGGTCGATCGAGTTCCAGTCGATGATCCGGAGATCGACCTTCACGTTGGCTTGCTTGGTGTACTGCTCGGAGAGGCCCTGCCAGAACGGCTTCGTGTGCTCCTTGCTGTATTCGGCGATCACCACCGTGATCGACTTGCCACCGCCGACGGTTCGCTCGCTCCCGCGATCGCACGCGCCGAGCGAGATCGTCGCGGCGGCACCGAGCACCGCCAGCGCCGTGAGAGCCCGGATCATGGGCCGTGTCTCCCTCCCGCGGTCCCGCCGGCCGCGGCGGGCCCGTCCACGGCCTCATCTTAGCCGGGAGGTCGGGAATGTCGGCTATTTCGCGTCGGGGCTCGCGCCGGACGACGTCGGCGGCTCTGCCGCCGCCGTCGGTGCCGTCACCACGAAGGTCAGCCGGGTGCGTCCGGTCGGAACGGTCAGACCATACTCCGTGATCTTGTTCAGCATGGTCTTGTAGCTGACCCTCAGGATCCGCGAGGCCGCGAGCCGATTGCCGCGCACGCGCTCGAGCACCTCGGCCAGCGCGGTGCGCTCGGCCTCGCGGGCGGCGCGACGCGCGATCTCGCGCAACCCCTCCCCGACCGGGATGAACCGTGGCGGCGCGCAGCGGCGCCGACTGTTCTCCACGAGCGTCGCGAACTCCTGTTCGCCGTCGGCCAGCACCACCATGCGGCGCACGGTATTCTCGAGCTCTCGCACGTTGCCGGGCCACGGGTGCTCGTGGAGGAGCGACAGGGTCTCGGGCGAGAGCTGTTTCCGCCGGCCGTACTGCAGATTGAACCGATCCAGGAACCACGCCGCGAGCTCGGGGATCTCTTCCCGCCGCTCCCGGAGCGGCGGGATGCGGAGCTCCACGACGTTGAGCCGGTAGTAGAGATCCTCCCGGAACTCCAGGCGTGCCATCGCGGCCTCGAGATCTCGATTCGTCGCGGCGACCACGCGCGCGTCGACCTCGATCAGCCCATGCCCGCCGACGCGCGAGAATCGGAAGTCTTGCAGAACGTGCAGGAGCTTGGCCTGGAGCTCGAGGGGCAGGTCGCCGATCTCGTCGAGGTAGATCGTGCCCTGGTTGGCGAACTCGAATCGTCCGAGCTTGCGCTGGACGGCGCCGGTGAACGCGCCCTTCTCGTGGCCGAAGAGCTCGGACTCGAGCAGCCCCGACGGGATCGCTGCGCAGTTGACCCGGACGAAAGGACCGTGGCGGCGCATCGAGCGGGCATGGACCGCACGCGCCACGAGGTCCTTCCCGACCCCGCTTTCGCCGCGCACCAGGACGGTCGCGTCGGTGTCGGCGATGTGGTCGACGATCGTCAGAATCGAGCGCATCTGGGTGCTCCGCGCGAAAATCGGAGCGCCGTCGGCGAACTCTTGCGCTCGAGCGTTGTTGGGCACGGTCACACCGTCGGCTGCGTCCCCTCGACCAGTTTTCACGAGCTCCTCCTCTGAGAACCAACGAACCTGAGCGCCGGCGCGAGCTGGCCCCGGTGGCAGATTGGTGCCCATCGACAATTCCCGCGATTCGAGCCACCTCGGTCGGCCGCCGCGCGCGGCAGCCGTCCTGCGGGAGCGTCAGACGCGCGGAGGACCTCGGGGTTGATGCGGCGCGAACACCGGGCTCGCAGTCAGCGGCTCGTCGGCCGCCGAGACGCTCCAGATCGGAATCCAGTGCGGCTCGAGCGTACACAGTGCGTGTGTCTCGGTGACGCTGGACGTCGAGGTGACGCGAACGATCACGTCGTCGTAATCCGCGTCGTCCCAGAATCCGGGGATCCAGGTCGGGTCGGGCGGATCGGCGTAGGCGATGAGCGGACTGCAAGCGAGCACTCCGACGACCACGAGCGCGGCGAGCCGACGCATCATGCCGTCGCGTAACGTACCCGAGTCCTCGAAAACCCGCAAGCGATCGAGACGTCCTGAGGCGACGAGCACGCTCGACCCTGATGGCCCATTTTGAATTCAATCGGTTCTCGGAGCCGCCACCCGGTCCTGGCGCACAATCGTAAGAAATCTCGACGCCGACCGACGACGCGCGAGGCCGCCCAAAGCCCATTGACGGGTCCGTCCGCCCGCCTTAGCGTGAACGGCGACACCATCCAGGCGCCCCTTGCCCACCGGGAGGACACGCCCTCATGGGGACGAAGGCGAGAACGTTCGCGTTAGAAGCGCTTCTCATCGCCGTCGGCACCTGCATGGGGGGGAGGGGCTGGAAGCGGGTCGAGGTGTCCGTGGTCGACACCAATCAGTTCAGGGGTCCGGAAGACGCAAAAGACTTCCTCAATCCGCCGCCGGCACTCGGGGGCAAGCGGTACAACCAGAACCGCTAGGAGGACGGGCCGCGGGCGATGCCGCTCTCGATCTTGCACATCTCCGATCTCCACGTCGCCGGCGAGCTCTTCTCGCCGGAGCGTGGCCTGCCACGCCGGCACGACCCCGATCTTTTCACTGCGCTCGACGGGTACTGGAAGGCCGAGCCGGCCGACTACGTCGTGGCGACCGGGGACATCTCGACCGACGGGCAGGTCTCATCGCTGGAAGCCGCCAGACAGTTCCTCTCCGGATCCGTCCCGCGACCGGGAGCGGCGGGGGCGATCGGCTTGCGTCTCGCGGATCCAGCCGGGCTCTTTCTGGTGCCCGGCAACCACGATCGCTACGCCGGACGATACCTCCCGATCAGCAATCAGATCACCAATTTCGAGTCCGTCTTCGGCGACCGCTTCGGAAACCCCGGTCGCCCGCGCGCCGCCGGCTGGATGACATCGAGCGACCTCAGGCTCCGGGTGCTCGCGATCGACTCGATGGGCGACGCCGGCTGGGGGGCGGTCGCCAAGGGCAAGGTCCACGACGACGATCTCGATTGGCTGCAGGCCGTGTACGACGACGACACGCGCGTCAAGGAGCCGTACGATCTCAGGCTCCTCCTGTTGCATCACCACGTCGCGGTCCCCGATAGCCGCCGGTTCCATCGATGGACGAGGCTCAAGAACGTGACCGACGCGCTCGAGAGCATGCTGCGCGCCGACATCGACATCGTCCTGTTCGGGCACGAGCACTATCATTACGTCGGCGAGCGAACCTACAGCGATCTCATCGGCGATCGGCGGATCCGCCGCCGGCTGGCGAAGCAGTATCAGCCGGAGAAGCGGTTGATCACGTGCATGTGCGGCACGACGACGTGCGACGACGGAGGCCGCAACCTTGCGTGGCGCGTCGTTATCGACCGGCAGGGCGACCGCTATCACTTGCGCTTCGTCCTCCTCGAGGCTGATCGGACCGCGGGCACCTTGAGACCGGTGGTGGGTGGGAGCGAGGACATCGTGCTGTACCGCCGTCCGGCACGGCGGGGAAAGGCGGTGGTCTGATGCACCGGTCCCGGGTGCGCACGGTGGCGCTGGCGATGATCGGAGCGGCGTTGACCGCCTGCGTGAGCGATCAGACCGTCCGCCTTCGTTACCTGCCCGATTCCCGGATCGAGCGCCTCGCCGGGGCTCAGCCGGTGACCGTCTTCCGATTCGCCGATCGTCGCGGCGACGAAGGCGACGGTGATCCATACCGCGTCGGCGGCCTGTACGACGGCTACGGCTCGCGGCTGGCCAAGGTGCTCTCCGCCACTCCATGGCCCGATGCGCTGGTCGAAAGCCTGGTGGCGGGCTTCAACGACCGGGGCGTCGCCGCGGTGGCCGCACCGGACCGCGAGTACGTCCCGCGCGCGACGGCCGTCTCGACGCCCTTCGCGGTGGCGGGCGAGATCCACAACTTCTCGACGGAGACGCGGTGGACCTTGCAGGCCCACGTCAGCGGCATCGTGTGGCTCTACGACGATCGGGGGAATCTGCTCCTGACCAGGAGCATCTCCGTCCGGATCCCCCGCGACTCGGCGGGCGGCTCGCCGGAGAAGGACGTCGGCGGCTACCAGGCGTTTCTGAATCTCGCGCTCCAGCAATTCGTCCGCGCGGCCGTGATGGATCCGGAGCTGTCCCAGCGCCTCGCGGCGCCTCGCTCGGCCGTTCTGGGAGTCGTCGGAAGTCCGGCGCCGCGTGCTACGCTCTGAGCCGATGAGGAAGGCCCTGCTGGCCCTCTCCGCCGGCCTGATCCTGACGGGCTGCACCACCACTGCCAATCTCAAAGCGACACCCCTCAAGGAGCAGAGCGCCGCCCAGGTCGATTCCGACCGCAAGCGATGCGACGAGTGGTCCAAGCGGACCGCCGCCGTCCTCGCGGGCTTCGCCGCCTGCATGATCGCGGCCGGGTACGAAACGACACCCCAGGTGGGCTCGACCTCCCAGACCCTGCGCTGGTCCCGCCTCTCGACCGAGACGGAGCCCACGCGCGTGCTGCTCGAGGTGCTCGACTGCGACAGCCTGGCGAAGCGCGAGGCCGAAGCCGATCTGGGGTTCATCACGCGCTGGATCCGGGAGAACCTCTTCACCTGGAGACGCAACACCGAGAAGCGCCGTCAGGTCTTCGTCGACTGCATCCAGCCCCGGGGCTACGAAGTCGGGAAGAACTGAGTCCGCGCGGGAGGAACAGATGGGCAAGCTGATCCTCGCGACCGTGTTGATCGTCGGTGGTCTCCTCGTCGGCCGACTCCTCGTCTCGATGGCCGCTCAAGTGCGCGACGCGGCGCGACCCCGGCTGCCGCTGGTCGCCATCGGCCGCGCCGTGCAAGGGGCCGGCGTGCTCCTGGGGCTGCTGATCATCGTGCTCTCGAGCTTCGTGGTGGTCGATGCCGGCCACATCGGTGTGGTCACCGTGTTCGGCAATGTCGAGAAGCTGCCGCTCTATAACGGGCTGCACTTCGTCCTGCCGTACAAGGATGTCATCCAGATGGACACCCGCGTGCAGAAGCACGAGGCGCGATACGACGCCGCGTCGGTCGACATCCAGGCCGTGCACGCGGTGATGGCGCTGAACTATCGGCTGATCGACGATCGCGCGCCCGAGGTGTACCGCACGGTCGGCCTGCGCTACGAGCAGTCGATCATCGACCCGGCGGCCGCCGAGGTGTTGAAGGCGAACACGGCCGTCCACGCCGCCAACGACATCCTGCAGCAGCGCCCGAAGATCAAGGCGGACGTCCAGGACGGCCTGACCAAGTGGCTCCTGAAATACGGCGTCCAGGTCACCGAGGTGTCGATCAAGGACATTCGCTTCGACAAGGACTTCGAGCAGGCGGTCGAGCGAAAGCAGATCGCCCAGCAAGTCGCCGAGCAGAAGCGCTACGAGGTCGACCAGGCCAAGCGCGAAGCGGAATCCAAGGTCGCGCGCGAGCGCGGCGAGGGCGCCGCCCTTCAGGCGCGGGCCGAGGGTGAGGCGGCGGCGCTGCGGCTGCGCGCGGCCGCAGAGGCCGAGTACAACGCCAAGGTCACGCAGTCGCTCACCGCAACCCTCATCCAGCAGCAGTACCTGGCGAAGTGGGACGGCAAGCTGCCGCAGTTCGTCACGGGCAGCGGCGGCAATCTCTTGATGCAGATTCCCACGCCCGGCCGCCCCTGACGCTCACGGATTCGCCAGTCGCTGCTTCTCGCGCTGGGCCTCGCGGATCACGTACGCGCGGATCGCTTCCCCGTCCTCCGGCTTCAGGTATTGCGCGAACGAGAGCATGCCGTTCTTGATCAAGGCGCCGCCCAGCACGATCGAGGCCCAGTTGGCGCTCGATGCCAGGCTCGCGGCGTATCTCAGATCCGGAACGACGCCGCCGGCCACGACCGAGTGGCCGTGGCACTGCGTGCAGTAGAGCTCGTAGAACCCGCGGCCTCGAGCGACGGTCTCCGGCGAGGCGCTCGGCGCCGGAGGATCGAGGGTCTTGGGCGCGGTCTGCATCGTCGGCAGCGACGCGCGGGCGCCGAGCTTGAAGGTGAGTACGCGATTGACGCCGCCGCGCGGCGCCTCGGTGACGACCTCGCCGGCGAACAGCGGCAGCGCGCCGCCCCACCCGGCGAGCACGGTCACGAACTGCTCGCCGTCGATCTCGTAGGTGACCGGCGCGGCGAGGATGCCGGTCTGCGCGAAGAACTCCCAGAGCGCCTTGCCGTTCGCGGCGTCGTACGCCACGAACTTCCCGGTGCCGTTGCCCTGGAACACGAGGCCGCCCGCGGTCGCCAGGGTCCCACCGTTCCACCCGATCGGGAACACGGCCTCCCACGCCGGCTTGCGCCGCACGGGATCCCACGCGATCAGCCGGCCCTTCGCGGACGCGCGGATCGCCTTCCGCACGGCTTCGTCGTCGGGCAAGGTCGAGGACCCTGGATTGAGGCCGACGTTCCAGAAGACGCCGGGTCGGTGCTGGAATGTGGTGGGATCGGCCGCCATGTAGAAGAAGGCGCCCTCGATCGCCGGCAGGTAGACGAGACCGGTGGTCGGGCTATAGCTCATGGGCTGCCAGTTGTGGCCGCCGATCGGACCGGGCTGCATGAGCAACGGCTTGCCCGTCGTGCTGTACCGCGCTTCCGGCTTCTCGATCGGCCGCCCGGTCTTTGCATCGAGCCCGCTGGCCCAGGTGACCTTCACGTACGGCGTGCCGGAGATGAACTCGCCGGTCGCGCGGTCGAGCACATAGAAGAACCCGTTCTTGGGCGCCTGCATCAGGACCTGGCGCGCGCGGCCGTCGATCGTGAGGTCGGCGAGGATCATGTGCTGCGTCGCCGTGAAGTCCCAGTCCTCGGCCGGCGTCGTCTGGAAGTGCCAGACGTACTCGCCGGTGTCGGGACGCAAGGCGACGATCGAGGCCAGGAAGAGATTGTCGCCCTTGCCTGCGCTCCGCATCTTGTAGTTCCACGGACCGCCGTTGCCGACGCCGATGTAGAGGAGGTCGAGCGCCGGGTCGTAGGCCATGGAATCCCACACGGTCCCGCCGCCGCCGTACTTCCACCACTCACCGGACCATGTCTTGGCGATGGTCTCGACCGTTTTGGTCTCGAAGCCGTCGGCGGGATTGCCGGGCACGGTGTAGAAACGCCAGAGCATCTTGCCGTTGTCGGCGTCGTACGCCGAGACGTAGCCGCGCACGCCGAAGTCGGCGCCGCCGTTGCCGATGAGCACCTTGCCCTTCACGACCCGCGGCGCCCCGGTGATCGTGTAGTCCTTGGTCTGATCGACGGTCAAGGTCTCCCACACTTTCGCGCCTCTCTTCGCGTCGAGCGCGATGAGCCTGCCGTCGAACGCGCCCACGTACACCTTGCCCGCCCACACCGCCACGCCGCGGTTCACGATGTCGCAACAGCCCTTCGCGCCGTACGCGCCGGACACCTGCGGGTCGAACTCCCAGAGAAGCTTGCCCGTCTTCGCGTCGAGCGCCAGCACGTGGCTCCACGCGCCGGTGGCATAGATGACGCCGTCGACCACGATGGGCGTCGCCTCGACGCCGCGCGCGCTCCGGGCCTTGATCTCGTGCGACCACGCGAGCCCGAGCTGGCCGACATTGGCCGTGGTGATCCTGGCGAGAGGGCTGAAGCGCTGCTCCGAGTAGGTCCGCCCGTGGGCGAGCCAGCTCTGCGGCTCGGAGTCCGCGGCCTGGATTCGCGCTCCGGTGATATTCGGCGTCGGTGTCGTTCCAGCGCATCCGACCGCGAGCCACACGACGAGGGAAGCCACGCTGATTCGTCTCATCGTCATTCCCCTATGACCCGAGCGTTGGCAACCAGGATGGCCGACGCCGTGGAAGACGGCAGCGCCGAGCCTAGCGGCGGGAGCAAGACCGGTCAAGAGCATTGGCGCCACGTCTGTTGGCCCTGGCCGTCATCGCCGTGTAACGCTCGCGGCCTACACTCGAGCCCGACCGCATGCGGCGTCTCCCGATCGGTTTCGTCCTGACGATCCTCGCGACGGCACTCGCTGTCTCGGCCGAGCCGCCGGCGATCGTGGTGGAAGACTGGTCGCGACAACCCCTGGGCCGAACCGGGATTCCCGACGGGTGGAGCGGCCACAGCTGGGGCAGTCCTCGATATGACCTCGCCGTCGTGGCCGACGACTCCGACCGGGTCCTCCACCTCCGAAGCCACGGCGACAACTCGACGATCAGCAAGGAGATCACGCTCGACGCGAAGGCGTTTCCCCTGCTCGTCTGGCGCTGGAAAGCGGTCGTGTTGCCGGCCGGCGGCGACTGCCGTCGCAAGGCCACCGACGACGAGGCGGCCCAGATCTACGTCACCTTTCCACGCTTCCCGGCGTCGATGCGGTCACGGATCATCGGCTATGTGTGGGACACGACCGCTCCGGCCGGCACGATCGTCAAGAGCGAGAGCAGCCGCCTGGTCACCTATGTGGTCGTGCGCTCGGGCACCGCCGAGCTCGGTCGCTGGCTGAGCGAGACGCGTAACGTGTACGACGATTTCACACGGATCTACGGGGAAGCCCCGACGGAGCTCGTCGGCGCCGTCTCCGTGGCCATCGATTCGAACGATACCCGGTCGAGCGCCGAGTCCTACATCGGCACGATTCTCTTCCGCAAGCCCTGAGCCGATCGGCGCGGCGACTCGAGCCGGGTCGCCGCGGCGTCATACGCGGTTTCGACGGCCGGCAGCACGCTCGAGGACGCCCCCGGGCCCCGCCGGCCGTGCTCGGCTCAGGCGAGCCGGAGGAAGCGCGGCGAGTACGCGATGACGTCGGTCAGCGGATCGGTGGCGAGCTTCACGAACCAGACGAGCGCCAGACGCGGCCCCTGAGCCCACAGCAGATACGTGACGCGGCCCGCGACCACGACCCCGGTCCACACGAACCACTGGAACGCCACCGAGGTGGCCAGGTGGCGAAGCGCCTCACCCGACCAGGCGCCCGACCACACCAGATTCACGATCGGGATCGCGAGATAGGCCCCGAGGATCATCGTCTTGTTGCGCGTGTTGTAGCCGAGCAGGGTCGCTTCCTTGTCGTGGCACGGCGGTTCCAGGATCGCGTGACCGATCTGACGCAGGAAGAGGGCGGCCAGGCCCGCCCACATGGCCGTGGTCAGATCCCAGAAGGCCAGCCCGTAGCAGCCGAGGAACACGCTCGAGCTCACGATGTGGAACAGCTGGTTGATCGTGTCGCTGTGCGAGGCGACGTGATCGTCCTGCTTGCGCCGCATGACCTCGGCGTAGAAAGAACGCACGGAGCGTGGGATGGGCACGAGCGTCGCCAGCATGTCGCTGATCAAGCGCAGTCGCATGGTTTTCTCCCGGCGCGGATGGTCCGCGCCCAGCCACCAGCCGTCGGCCTGCATCGCGGCCGCGGCGTCGACGAGCTTCGTGTGCAGCGCCGAGTAGTCTTTCTCGGTGAAGTCCATCGTTCCCAGGCACCGGCCGGTGCCGACCCAGCTCAACGTCACGCCCTGGGCCCGGAGGTAGTACTGCAGGAGCCAGTTGTAGCGTCCCGGCTCGATGAAGAGGACCGTCCACACCGTGGCCAGGTGAACGACGCGCACCGGCAGGCCGGCGTCGGCGAGCGTGCGATTCGTCGCCTGCGTCCACCGCGCACACCGGTCGTTCATCTCGTCGTAGAGCGCGGGGGTCGACGCGTCGGTCACCCACTGGAGAAACTCGTGCATCGCGCCCATCACCGCCGGGTGCGCGGAGAAGGTTCCGACGACGTACGCCACCCGCATCGGGTGCTCGGGATCGAATCGCCGCATGAGCGTCTTCGTCCCGCACACGACCCCGATCGGCATCCCGCCGGCCACCGTCTTGCCGTAGACGACCATGTCGGCGCGCACGCCGAAATATTCCTGCGCGCCGCCCGCGGCGAGCCGGAAGCCCGTGTAGACCTCGTCGAAGACCAGGGGCACTCCCGCCTCGCGGCACACCGCGCGCAGCTGCTGCAGCCACCGGCGGTACGCGAGCGACGCGTCGCCGGTCCTGCGCGCGCCGCTGGTCAGCAGCACGGCGTCGTTGGGCGGCGGCGCGTTGGGATGAAACGACTGGATCGGATTCACGAGCACGCCCGCGATCTCGCGCCGGCGGCGGCGGATGACGTCGAGCGACGCCGGATTCACGTCTTTCAAGGTCAAGCAGTCGTCCACGGCTCGCTCGCTGCCGAGCCCAGGCTGCACGCCGTCCCACCAGCCGTGATAGGCACCCGAGAAGCAGACGATCAGCTTGCGCCCGGTGTTGAACCGCGCCAGCCGCGCGGCGGCCATGACGGCCTCGGTGCCGCTCATGTGGAACGAGACCTCGTCGAGCCCGGAGATCGCCTTGAGCCGGGCGATGTTATCCGCGACGACCGGGTGCAGCGCGCCGAGCACGAGCCCGAGATCCTGGGTGCGCTCGAGGCCGCGGGCCATCCATTGCTTGTAGCGCGCGACGCCGGCCACGTTCACGCCGTACGAGCCGCTGACGTCGAGCGTCCAGTGCCCGTCCAAGTGCTGGAGCCGCGGGCCGTCGGAGGCGGTCACGACGGTGGCGAGGTCGAAATGCTCGTGCATGAAGCGCGCGAACGGGAACGGCACGCGGTTCGCGTCGGTGAAGCGAAGATCGGAGAAGCTCTCGCGCAGCCGGGCGCCCCAGGCGGTCGACTCCGGATACTGCGCGCGGAAGAACGCAGCGAGCCGCTCGATCCCCGCCCGGCGGCGCTCGACGACGGGCTCGGTCGCGCCGTCAGCGCGGAAGAATTGAGCGTCGGAGTAGTGGCGCGTCCTCACCCACCGGGAGAGCGCCCGCAGCACGGTCGGGGTCAGCGCCCGGGCGCGCAAGGTGAGCAGCACGCTCACGAGCCTCCGCGCGACGAGCACGGCTGCGGTGACCAGACACAGCCCCAGAACGATCCAGCGCACGCTGTTCGGCACCTTCGTCCTCCTCTCGGCTGGCGTCATCCAGCAAGAGCTGCTCGAAGCGCTCAACGACCTGCGACCAACCGACGGCTTCCATCGCCAGCCGAGCCCGCCGGCGCATCGCCGGGAGCCCCTCGGGCGCGCGCGCCAGCGCCGCCGCGGCGGCGATGAAGCCGCTCGCGTCGCCCGGCGCGACCAGCACGCCGCTCACGCCGCTCTCGACGTGCACGTGGGCGGCGGCATCGTCGTAGGCGACCACCGCGAGACCACTGGCCATCGCCTCGAGCGTCACGTTGCCGAACGTCTCCGTCTCGCTCGGGAACAGGAACACGTCGGCGGAGGCATAGTGCTCGGCGAGATCCTCGCCGGTGCGGACGCCGCGGAACACGAGGTCGGGGTGCGCGCTCGCGAGCGCAGTGCCGAGCGGTCCGTCGCCGACCACCACGAAGCGGGATACGCCGCCCGCTTGTTGCATCGCGCGATAGGCGGCGACGGCGAGCTCGACGTTCTTCTCGGGCGCGAGCCGTCCGACGTGGAGGGCGACCAGATCGCCGGCGGCCGCGCCCCACTCCGCGCGAAGCGCTGCGGAGCGGCGAGTGGGATCGAACCGCCCGGGATCGACACCACGGCCGAGCACGCCGAGACGCTCGAAGCCGGCGGCCGCGAGCTCGTCGCGGAGGCGCTCGGTCGAGACGAAGGTCCCGGCGGTGGCGTTGTGGAAGCGCCGCAGGAAGGCGGCGATCGGACGCCGTAGCCAGCCCGCGCGATAGTGCGCCACATATCGGTCGAAGTTGGTGTGGAAGCCGCTGCAGACGCGGAGGCTCAGCGCCGCACCCGCGCGCACCGCCGACCAGCCGAGCGGTCCCTCGGTGGCGACGTAGACGGCATCCGGGCGGTCCCGGCTCCACGCGGCGCGGAGCGCGGCGCCGGCCGGAAACCCGAGCTGAAGCCCCGTGTAGCCGGGCAGCCGCATTCCGGGCACGAGTAGCGTCCCCGGCGTCGGTCGTCGGGCCGGGACATCGGCCGCCGGCTGTCGCGGCCGCACGAGCGACACCGTGTGACCCCGCGCGCGCATTCCGGACGCGAGGCGCGCGAGCGTCGACGCGACGCCGTTGATCTCCGGCGCGTACGTCTCGGTCACGATGCACACACTCGCCACGACGACCATTGTCGCGGCCGGTACGCGCCGAACTCGCGTTAAGAACTGGCTACCGGATCGTGGCGCGACCGTGTCGTCCGGCATGCTCGTCGACGCGCCCGGCCATGGCGTGGCGGGGCCCGTCGTCCCGCTACGGTTGACGCCTGCCGTATCACCGCATAGCATCCCTGCGGCAACGGCACGCGGTGCGGCCCGCTCGCAGCCGCGACGAGAAGCTCACCGGGGTCATGCAGTACGGGCCAGGAGGCCACGTGATGGACGTCTCACGGCGCAACTTCATCGTCTCGACGTCGGCGGCCGCCGCCGGCGCGACGCTCACCGCGCAAACGGCCGCCCAGGCAGCGCCTCCCGTGCTGCTCGCCCAGACCGGCGCACCCGCGCCGCACGGCTTCGATCCGAAAGATCCCGCGCTCAAGTACGACGTCGTGATCGCGAACGGCGAGGTGGTCGATCCCAGTCAGAAGCTCCGCGGCAAGCGCGACCTCGGGATCAAGCACGGTCAGATCGCCGCGATCGAGACGAGCATCCCGGCAGCGCGCGCGGTCCAGCGCATCGACGTCGCCGGCAAGCTCGTCACGCCCGGGCTCGTCGATTTGCACACGCACCTCGTTCCGCACCTCGGGATCGGGCTGCCGGCCGACGAGCTGGTCGGCATCACCGCTGTGACCACTGCTGTGTCGGCAGGCGATGCGGGATGGCAGACGTTCGGCGCGGTCCGCCACTACGCGATCCCGCAGGCGCGCACGCGCATCTTCGCCTTCGTTCACATCGCATCGATCGGTCTCGCCGGTGGGCTGGCGCCGGGCGAGATGCTCAACATCGACTACGCCAACGTGGACGGCTGCGCCAAGGCGGTGATCGAGAATCCCGACATCGCGCTCGGCGTGAAGGTTCGGATCACCGACACGGTGGTCGGCCAGAACGGGCTCGAGCCGCTGCGGCGGGCGATCCGTGCCGCCGAGATGGTCGGCAAGGGCGTGCCGGTCATGTGCCACATCGGGTCTGCGCCCGGATCCTTGTCCGATCTCCTGGATCTCCTGCGCCCGGGCGACATCCTGACGCACGCCTACAGCGGCGCCGGCAACAACACGGTGCAGAACGGCCAGCTCCTGCCCGCCGCCCGAGCGGCGAAGCAGCGCGGAGTCATCTTCGACGTCGGGCACGGTGGTGGGAGCTTCGACTACACCGTCTGCGAGCCCGCGCTCCAGCAGGGCGCGGTGCCCGACACGATCTCCAGCGACATCCACGCGGTCAGCATCAACACGCCCGGATATCCCACCCTGCCCAACGTGATGTCGAAGTTCCTCAATCTGGGCATGCCGCTCGAGGACGTCGTGGCCAAGGCGACCGTCGAGCCGGCGAAGGTCATCGGCCGCGTGCCCGGGCTGGGCACCCTGCGCATCGGCGCGCCGGCCGACGTGGCGATCTTCGATCTCCTGGATGGGCCGGTCGAGTTCGTCGATACACGAAACAACAAGCGCACCGGGACGAAGAAGCTCGTCCCGGTCGTCACGGTGAAGGGCGGACGACCGTTCGGGCGGCCCCCGCTCCCGATCCCCTTCACTTTTTAGGGGTTCGGTGGCGCCGGCTGCGAGCCACGGAAACCTGGTCTGATTTCCCTGGAGTTGACACCCCGCGGGTTGCGGGTCTACGCTTGTAAATGGTGGCGCAGACGTGAAAAAGCCGGTATCGATTGCCCTCTTGATGATCCTGGTCCTGCTGGTTTCGGCGGGCTCAGGCTTCGCGTGGAGTCGCGGGGGCGGGTTTCACGGGGGCGGGGGTCACGGCGGCTTCCATGGCCACGGCGTGGTCGTGGTAGGCCCCGGGTGCTGCTGGGGCGGTCCGTGGTGGGGGTGGGGATGGGGAGGCTACTATGGGGCGCCCTACTACTACCCGCAGCCGCAGGTCGTCGTGCAGCCGGCACCGGTCTACGTCGAGCGCAGCGACCAAGAGGCGCAGGCCCAGGAGTCGTTCTGGTACTACTGCCCCAACAGTCGGGCCTACTACCCAAGCGTTCCGAGCTGCAGCGAAGCCTGGGTCAAGGTCCCGCCGAGGTCCGAGTAGTCCTCTCGTAGTCTAAGGCGCAGGCTCCGCCACGACGGAGCGGACCGTGGCCAAATACCGCTGGGCAGCCCGCTGAACATCGGCCGCC
>CAYVHH010000027.1:0-8052 GCA_964450175.1 uncultured bacterium
TCATCGAGGGCAACGCGGACGAGCGCGGCACGGCTGAATACAACCTGGCCCTCGGCGATCGGCGCGCCAAGTCGGCGATGGACTACCTCGAGGCCAACGGGATCCCCAAGGACCGCATGTCGACGGTGTCGTACGGCAAAGAGCATCCGGCGTGCACCGACGCGACCGAGGAGTGCCGGTACCAGAACCGTCGCGCCGATTTCCGCGTGAAGAGCCGCTGAACGAGCGATGAAGGGCAGAGCCGGGGAGCGGGACGTCCAGAGCTCCCCGGCTCTTTGATTCCGTTGATTCTGCGCGCGCGATTCACTCCCGCCGTCTCTCTCCTCTTGTTCGTCGTCGCGGCGGCCGTTGGCTCGACGGCCGCGGTCGCGAACGCCCAGGCCGTCGCTCCCGGACCACGCGTGACCCTCGGCGGCGACCCCAAGAGCCGCTACATCCGTCTCGGCGGGCCGGGAAGCCCCGTCTACCCCACGATCGATCTCACCTGCGACGGCAAGCGCTGGACGCTCGCGCTGACGCGCTCGGATGACGGCGCCGTCTACGCAGTGTCACGCGGCAACGTCCAGACGATGATGAGCGCGCTCACCTGTCGCCTGTTGCTGCCGGATCAGGAGCTTGCGCTGACGCGCCAGCAACTCTGGGCCGCGTGGTCGGACCCGACGCAGGGCGCGGGCGCTCCCCAGGTGCTCGTAGGCCAGGTGGTCGACATCATCGACGGCAGCACGATCCTCGTGAACATGGGCGAACGCTCCGAGATCGTGCGCTATATCGGGATCGCCCCCCAGGCGAGCACTCAGCGCCCGCCGGTCGCTGAGCCGAGCCCCGGGGAAGCCGTCGAGGCGAACCGCCAGCTGGTGTCGCGACAGCAGGTCCGTCTCGAGCTCGATACCCAGGAACGGGATCGGGAAGGGCGCCTGCTCGCGTACGTCTACGTCGCTGACCGGATGGTCAACGCCGAGCTCGTTCGACGCGGATCCGCGGAGGTCATGACGGTCCCGCCGAACGTGCGGCACCGCGACCTCTTCGTCACGCTCGAGCAGGAGGCCCGAGACAACCGGCGCGGCGTGTGGGCCGATCCTGCCGAGGCGACCACGCCCACCACGGTCGAGCCGGTCCTTCGCCCGGTGGCCGAGGGCCGTCGCGGCGTGGCTCCCGAGAGTACGTGGGCCTGTCCGGCTCAGCAGCCGATCAAGGGCCAGCAGACGTCCTACATAGGCGCCGGGCGGTGCGTCTATCACGTGCCGGACGGCGAGCTCTACAGCGCGACGAAGGCTGAGCGCTGCTACGCATCGGTCGAAGAGGCGCGACAGGACGGCTGCGTGGCCGCCCGGCGGTAGACCCGCCGGCCGCGTCAGTCCGGCTTCGTGTACTTGCAGTCTCCGGACAAGGTCGTTCGTTCGGCCAGAGCGAGCGCGTCGGCTGCGAGCTTGTCCGCGGTCACGACGATCCCGGAGGCGCGCTTCTTCAGGTTGTCGCAATGCGCGATCACGTCGGGCTCGGGCGCGAACGACGTGAACGCGGCGAAGGCAGCGCCTTCGTCTTCGGCCACGGCTGCCCCGCCACCGTAGCGCTGGGTCCGCCCGCGCACCGTGTACTGGTAGCCATCCGGCCGCGTTGTGAGCGTCATGCCTGGGCCCTTGTCGAGGCACTTCTCGAGGATGGCCGACGTGATCTCGCTCCGTCGCGGCTCGGCTGCCGGAGCGAGCGACAGCTTGGTCGTGACGATCGAGGCGGTCTGGGCGTACTCGTCCTCTTGCTCCGCGACGCTCTTCCGCAGACGCTCCTTGGCCTGGGAGAAGTCCTGGTAATGATTCGGGAGATCCGCGCTCAGAACGCGGTGCGCGGTGAAGAGGGATTTCAGGTCACCTGTCACCCGACCTTCGGCGCGGACTCGCCGGGCGACCTGCGACAGTCGTTCAGCCTCGGTCCGGAGCACCGGCTGGAGCTGGTGCAGGTGAGCCTGGCGAACGTCTGATACGCGAGCCTGCGGTCCGTCGGTTGGGCGCGTCGCCTCGGCTTCCCGGGCGGGGGTGGGTTGGTGGGCCAGCTTGTCTCCCAGCGCGACGTCGGGCTTCGAGGACTCGGTCGACGGCCGGGACGCATAGAAGCCCGTCACGCCGACGGCAACGGCGATGAGGGCGAGCGCGGTGATGACCGAGCGATTCGACCACCCGGTGAAGATCGACACCAGCGAAACGCGTCCCGCGGGGCGCATCGCGTGCGCGGCCGCCCGCTCGAACCGTCGCCGGTCTCGATTCGTCAGCATATACGCGATTCTTTGGGCTACCGAAAGCCTATCACGTGCCTGCCGTCCTTCCGGCCGATCGGTGGCCGGAGCCGGTACAAGGTCGTAGGCTGCCGGGTGGCGCCCATGTGTCATACTTCGCCCGGTGGCCAGGCTCAGAGACGGACTGATGAGCGCCCTCCTTCTCGTGGCGGCCGTCGGTCACTTCGGCTGTGCCCAGCCGACCACGACCGCGTCGCATCTTCTTCCGCCACCGCCTGGAGAATCCGTGCGGCTGGGCCTCACACGGGTCGCCCTGGCCCCCGGACGCTTCCCGCCGAGATTCGATCTCGTGGACGGCCCCGCGAAGGGCGCCGGCCAGGGCGCCGCGCGGGGAGCCCTGCTGGGTGCCGTGTACACGCTCGGCGGCGGCGCGTTCGGCGGGCCGATCGGTCTCGTCGCCAGCGTCTTCCTCGCGCCGTTCGGCGCTGTGGGCGGCAGCATCGTGGGTGGCGTTACGGCTGAACCCGCTGCCAAGGTCGAGGAACGAGTGGCTGCCGCCAGCCGGAGCCTGACGGCCCGGCAGATTCAGGAGGACCTCGTGCGGCGCGTGGCCGTGATCGGCCACGAACAGACGTCGCGCACGTTCACCTTGTTGCCCGACCAAGGTCCGCGGACTCCCGGCGAGCGCGCCGACTATGGGGCCCTCGCCGAGGAAGGCGTGCAAGCCGTCCTCGAGATCAGCGTGGTGGAGCTGTCGCTGCGTGGCCGCACCGGCGAGATCGATCCAAGCCTCTCGCTGGCCATGGCCGTGAAGACGAGACTGGTCCGTACGGACGACGATGCGGAGATCTACGCGCACTCGCTGACGTATTCCGGTGGCAAGGGGCGGACGCTGGCCGAGTGGCTGGATGACGCGGAGCTCCTGCAGGTCGAAGTCGATCGCGCTTCGGCGATCGTCGCCGAGAAGATCGTCGACGAAGTCTTCCTCCTCGTCCCGTTTCCGACTCAGAGCAAGCGCTGATGCGCTGGGTCGTTCCGTGCGCGCTCCTGTTCCTGGTGGCCTGCACGAGGCCGCTCGAGGTGTCCGGGCTGAAGCCGCTGTCGCCGACGACCGACGATCGCGCGCCCACCCTGGAGTCCGCGCAGCCGACGCTTCGGTGGGAGCCGTTTCCTCGGCCCGCGGATCTCGACGCCGATCCCCAGGGATGGGTGAGTCGCGTGCACCACGTGACCTACGACCTGCGAATCTGGCGAGGCGTGCGCGATCACTTCGGGCACGAGGAGACTTATCCGGATGAGCTCGTGTACTCGAGAAACGCACTCTCGGCGCCCGAGCACACCGTCGACACGCCGCTCGCGAGCGAGACGCCCTACCTCTGGAGCGTGCGCGCGCGTTTCGAGCTCGACGGCCAGATTCGGGTCACGCCCTGGGGCGTCCTGCTATCGTCCCGGTTCTCGATGCTCGCCGACCCGCGGAGCCCCTTGGTCCCGGCGCGAGGCTACTTCCGTTTCGTGACGCCCCGAGACTCCGACGGGCGTGGAATAGGCGGGGGAGGCGACTAGCTCCGACCGCGCCTACCAGATGCCGGGGATGAGGCGGTGGCGCACCCTGGCGGTGTAGGTCGGCCACCCGGGATCGCTCGAGAGCACTCGCTCCTCCGCACGAATGCGGTAGAGCAGAGACACCCATCCCGCCAGCACCAGCAGCACCGTGCCCGAATTCCATTCCTGCAGGTTGTAGCCGAAGTCCGCGAGCATATAGGCCAGATACATCGGATGGCGGACGAGCCGATACGGGCCTCGCGTCGCGAGTCCACGCACTGCCGGGCGGACCCCGAACCATCTGCCGAGAGTGAGGAGACTCGACAGGCTCAGACACGCTGCGACCGTCACGAGGACGAGCCCCGCGTCGGGCCACGCGGGCTCGCCGGGCGCCCACCGGAGGTAGATCAGCTCGCCGTACGGATAGGCATACGCGACGACGACAGCGACGCTGGTGGCCAGCGAGTGATCCTGCGCGGCAGGCGGGCGCCGCAGGAAGGCGATTCCGAGGACCAGAACATTCTGCAAGACGTAGATCCAGTCCGTGATCGTGAAGGTGGGCGTCAGGACGAAGAGGAGCGCGAGTTCGACGGACGTGACGCCGAACAGGAGGACGTTGGCGAGGCGTGATCCGAGAATTAATTTGGTGGAGCTGAGGGGAGTCGAACCCCTGACCCCAAGACTGCCAGCCTTGTGCTCTCCCAACTGAGCTACAGCCCCACGCGAGAGACCACCCTACAAGCCGCCGCGGAATGTTGTCAAGGAATGGTACCGGGGGCGGGAGTTGAACCCGCACGCCCTCGCGGGCACTGGATTTTGAGTCCAGCGTGGCTGCCGTTACACCACCCCGGCCCTGTCCCGAGTCGTCGAGCCACCACAGTGTACAGCGAGCCACGCTTCGCCGGCACCGGCCAACACGACGCGCCTCGCGGCCACGACGACGAGCCGTCCCCGAGGCGCGCCGGGCGCAGTCTTGACTCGGAGACGCCAGGCAAATCATTGAATTTGCGTGATGTATACTGAGCCCGACGCTATTTCGGCGTTCACAATCTGTCCACGAGGAGGACACCGATGGTCAGACTCGTCGCCGTGTTGATCGCCGTCCTGTTCGCCGTTGTCTCGCTTTCGGCCTCGCCGATGCTGGCCCAGACCAAGACCGACGCGCCGGCCAAGACCGACGCCCCGGCCAAGGCCAAGACCGACACCAAGGCTGACGCGAAGAAGAAGGAGCCGCTCGACATCAACAGCGCGTCGGAGGACGAGCTCAAGGCTTTGCCGGGCATCGGCGACGCGTACGCGAAGAAGATCGTGGACGGCCGCCCGTATGCGCGGAAGGACGATCTGGCCAAGAAGAAAATCGTCCCGCAGGCCACCTACGACAAGATCAAGAACCAGATCATCGCGAAGCAGAAGTAGCGTCGGAAGGCGCGAGTCGCGGCATGGGCGAGCGGTCGTTCGCGGAGGACGTCAAACAACTCGGGTACGGCGACGGCGAGATCCTTCACGGCGAAGGTATCCTCGCCATCACCAAGGCGCTGCTCCAGTCCGGCGTCAGCTACGTCGGCGGCTATCCGGGCGCGCCGGTGTCGTACCTGATCGACGTCCTGGCCGACGCGAACGACCCTCTCCTCAAGCCGCTCGGCATCTACTTCGAGCAGTCCGGGAGCGAGGCCGCCGCCGCCGCGCTCCTCGGCGCCTCCATCAATTATCCGATGCGGGGTGCCGTCACCTGGAAGTCGGTCGTCGGCACCAACGTGGCGTCCGACGCGCTGTCGCACGTCGCCTCGGCCGGCGTCATCGGCGGCTCCGTCATCGTGATCGGCGAGGACTACGGCGAGGGCGCCTCGATCCTCCAGGAGCGCACGCACTCCACGGCGCTCAAGTCGTCGATCCCGCTCCTCGATCCGCGCAACAGCCTCGACTCGTTCGCCCGCTTCGTCGGGGAAGGCTTCGGGCTCTCCGAGGCGTGCAACGAGCCGGTGTTCTTCTCGATCCGTATCCGGGCCTGCCACATGCGCGGCACCCTACGATGCCGCGACAACGTGCGTCCGGCGATCAGCATGCTCTCGCCGCTCACCGCCCCGAGCTTCAGCATCGATCGGATCAACCTGCCGCCCTTCACGTATCAGATGGAGGCGCAGAAGTTCGAGAAGCGGCTGCCGGCGGCGAAGCGTTACATCGTCGAGCGCGGGCTCAACGAGCACTTCCGCGGCGGCGAGGACCACGTGGGCATCGTCATGCAGGGCGGGCTCTGGAACACGACCATGCGCGGCCTGCACGTGCTCGGCCTCGCCGACACGCGGGGCCGGACGGAGATCCCGCTCCTGGTGCTCAACGCGATCCACCCGCTGGTGCCGGAGGAGCTGACCGAGTTCCTGCGCGGCAAGCAGCGCGTCTTCGTCGTCGAAGAAGGGATGCCGAACTACATCGAGCGCGAGCTGAAGGCGCTCGCCCACGAGGCGCGGCTCGGCGTCGAGATCCAGGGCAAAGACCTGCTGTCGCCGCACGGCGAGTACGTTCCGCACCTCGTCATCGGCGGCCTGCGGCGCTTCTTCACCTCGGCCGGCGTCAAATCGCAGTCGACCGTGGCGATCGAGGAGCGATATCGCGCGCTCACCGCGCACCGCGAGAAGGTGGGCGACGTGCTGCCCGAGCCGGTCGCCAAGCGCCCGCCGTCCTTCTGCACGGGGTGTCCCGAGCGGCCGGTGTTCAGCGCGCTGAAGATCTTGCGCCAGCGTGAGCCGGAGATCGGTGACACGCACGTCGCGGCCGACATCGGCTGCTCGACGTTCTCGACGCAGGCGCCGTTCAACGTCGGCAACTCGGTCCTCGGCTACGGCATGGGGCTCGCGTCGTCGAGCGCCGTCTCGCCGCTCTTCGGCAAGCGGACGATCTCCGTGATGGGTGACGGCGGCTTCTGGCACAACGGCCTGACCAACGGCGTCGCGAACGCGATGTACAACCGCCAGGATTCGGTCCTGGTGATCCTCGACAACTTCTACGCCGCGGCGACCGGCCAGCACCACGTGCCGTCGACCGGCAAGAACGCGCGCAACGAGCCCTTGCCGATGACGATCCCGGACGCCCTGCGCGGCCTCGGCGTGAAATGGATCCGGACCGTGAACTCGTATCGGATCGCCGAGGTGATCGGCACGATGCGCGAGGCCCTGACGACGCGCGTGCCGGGGCTCAAGGTCGTCATCGCGAAGAACGAGTGCATGCTCGAGCGCCAGCGCCGCGAGCGACCCCGGCTGCGCCGCGAGGCGGCCGCCGGTCACCAGATCGTCCAGCCGCGCTTCGGCGTCGATCCGGACGTGTGCACCGGCGACCACTCCTGCATGCGCCTGAACGGCTGTCCGTCGCTCACGCTCCGCGAGAATCCCGATCCGCTGCGCGACGATCCGATCGCCCACGTGGACGACACGTGTGTCGGGTGCGGCGTCTGCGGCGAGGTCGCCCACGCTGCGGTGCTCTGCCCATCGTTCTACGAGGTGAAGGTGATCACGAACCCGACGTGGTGGACCCGGATCGTGAGCCGTCTGCGCGCGGCTGTCATCCGCCGGCTCGCGGCCGCCAAGACGTGACCGACGCGCCGCTCCTGAGCCTCCTGGTCCCGGCGGTGGGCGGGCAGGGGGGCGGCGTCCTCCTCGACTGGATCGTGGACGCCGCGCTCGTCGATGGCTATCCCGTGCACGGCACATCCATCCCGGGTGTGGCGCAGCGAACGGGATCGACGACGTACTACGTGGAGCTGTCGGGCGAGCGGAACCCGGCCGCGGACGGAGCGCCGATCTTCTCGCTCTATCCCGTCCCCGGGGCCCTCGACGTCCTTCTGGCTCCCGAGTTCCTCGAGGTCGGGCGATCGATCGAGCTCGGCTTTCCCTCGCCTGGCCGGACGACGATCATCGCCAGCACGCATCGCCTCTACTCGATCCACGAGAAGATCGTAACCGGACACGGCATCTACCCGCTCGAGAAGCTCCAGGCCGCCGCGCGCGCCTATTCGAAGAAGCTCATCGCGTTCGACGCGCTGGCGCTCGCCCGTGAACACGGGACCGAGGCAAACGCCGTCCTGCTCGGCGCGCTCGCGGGCTCCGGCGTCCTGCCGCTCCGCGACGAGGCATACCGCGAGGCTATTCGCGCCAAAGGAGTTCAGGTCGAGGCCAACCTGCGGGGCTTCGAAGCCGGGCGCGGGGTGGCGGCGGGGGCGTGGGGGGGCGGCCGGGGGGGGGGGGGGGGCGGCGAGCGCGGACACACCCCACCCCCCCCCCCCCCCCCCCGCC
>CAYVHH010000028.1:0-5140 GCA_964450175.1 uncultured bacterium
GTGTGGTCGTTGTTGATGAGCGTGATCTGGCCGTCACGGACGTTGATGTGGCTCGGCACCTGCACGAACGGGGCCTCGGCGGTCGTCACGACGTCCAGCGCGTCGGTCAACGACTGCCCGTCCCGCTTGACCATCCGGAAAAAGAGGTCGGTCGTGCGGGGCTGATCGCGCTCCAGGATGGCTTCCGTCAGCAGGCCCAAGGACTTGGTCATGGCTCTCTCCCGGCGATATCGTGCTCCCGGCGCGGACTCGCAGTCAAGGGCGCTCAGCGGCGCCGGGCCAGCTTCGGCGCGACCTCCTCGGCGAAGAGCCGCATCGACTGCAACGCGAGGTCGGTCGACAGTCCGGGCAGTGCCATCACGAGCAGGACGCGCTCGTATCGCGTGGCCTCGAGGTAGCGATCCAGGTCGTCTCGCACCTCGTCCGGCGTGCCGATGAGCGCCCAGCCGTCGGCCAAATAGTCCCGGAAGGCGCGCAGGCGAAGCAAGGAGCGATCGAACGAGCTCGGCACCGAGCCGCCGGTGGCGTCCGATCGCAGGGCCGACATCCGGCGCTGATACCCCATGAATGGCGCCTCGGTCGCGCGCAGCGCCTCGTCGTGCTCGCGCGCGACGTGGACGACGCGCATGCCCCATCCCTGACGCTCGAGCGCGGCGATCTCCGGCTCCGTGCGACCCGCGGCGAGCGCCGTCTCGCGATAGAGCGTGTGTCGACGCTGGAGCTCCGGGACCGGCACGAAGAACGACGAGAGCGCGGGCAGGCCGAGGCGCGCCGCCGAGAGCACGCTGTCCTCGCTGTTCGCGGCGATGTAGAGCGGCGGATGCGGCCGCTGCGTCGTGGCCGGGCGCACGTGCAGCCGCTCTGCGGAGTGGAAGCGGCCCTTGAAGTCGAACGGCACGCCGCTCCACGCCTGACGCATGAGCGCGATCCCCTCTTCGACGCGCGCGCGGCTGTCGGCGCGATCGGACTGGAACGTCTGGTAGTCCTGCAACGTGCCGCCGCGCCCGACGCCGACATCGAGACGGCCGCCGCTCACTACGTCGAGCACCGCCAGCTCCTCCGCCAGATCCACCGGGTGGTGCAAGGGCAAGAGGCTCACGCCCATGCCGAGCCGCAGGGTGCTGGTGCGCGCGGCGACGTACGACGCGAGCACTTGCGGGGCCGGGCAGAGCCCGTAGTCGTTGAAGTGATGCTCGGCGATCCACACGGAGGAATAGCCGAGGGATTCGGCGGCCAGCATCTGCGCGAGGCCCGACTCGTACACGTGCTGCTCGCTCCACGCCTCGTCGCGCTGCATGAGAAAGAACAGCCCGAATTCCATCGAGCCCTCCGTGGACGGCCTACGGCGATTCGATCCCTGCCGGAACGCTGATCGGGAGACGGATCGGAGTGTACGACACGAGGACCTTGCCGACCTTCGTGTCCGAGTTGAAGAGACCCATGGCCGCGATTCGCCGGTGCTCGGCCTCCGCGACCTTGCCGACACCCTCGGCGTAGAAGGTGTAGAGCGTGTCCTTGACCGAGACCACCGCGAAGATGTCGATCTGGTAGTCGGTCTTGATCAGCGCCGCGCGGAAGGCGCCGGCCGGCGTCGCGATCCGGTAGACGCCGGCGTACACGGTCGTCGCGCGAATGCGTCCCGTATACCACTTGATCGCCGGGTTGTTGACGCTGTAGACGTCCATCCGGCCGTCGAACGTGCGCGACTCCCCCGGTCCCAGCCCCGCGACCAGATAGCTCAGCGGCGGCTCGAAGTACACGAGTGCCTGATGAGAATGCGTGACCTGGCTCGGCAGCACGAGGCCGCCGCCGCTCACCTCGCGCAGGAACAACGTCGCCTCGTGCCCGATCGTTCGCTTCCAGGTCTCTCCCCGAGCCGTCGCGCTGATCAGCGCCAGGCTCTCGACCTCTGTCTGACCGCTCTGCGCGCCGGACGTGATCCGATAGCGCCACTCACCCGTTTCCCAGCGCGCAAGCCGCACCGGATCCCTGAGAGTCGGCGCCGGCTCCGGGCCGCCCACGACGCCACCGCCGAGAGCCTGAAGCAGCTCGACGCCCGCCAGGCTCGGGGAGACATCTTGCGCGCGCGCCCTCGCCGGCAAGACGCAGGACATCGAGCCGCAAACCAGCGCGACCGCTGTCCACATGCGTACGGAGCCGGCTTGTGACATCGCGGGAGCGAATGATACCGCCGCTTACGAAGGCGGCAAACGGTCCGATTGCCGGTTGATTGAGCGCCGGGGTGGCAGACGCACGAGTTCTCGCAGGACGCGGGACTGTGTAAGTCATTGCCGAATCGGAAGAATCGGCGGTGCCTCTCGATCCTCCCATTGGCACACGCGCTGCACCACGAGCGTGACGGGTTTTTTCAACGCGACGGCAGCCAGACGGCTGGTCTCGACACGATGGAGACGTGATGGCGAAGCGAATTCTCGTCCCGGTCGAACGAACGAAAGCGATGGAGTTCACCCTCCGCGTGGTGCGCATGCTCGCGTGCGAGAGCGGAGGCATGGTCCGACTGCTCGCGGTGGTCCCGATTCCCGAGCCGCTGCGTGACTCGCGCGACGCGATCATCCTCACCACCGATCAGCGGATCGAGCGACTGGCGATCTCGACGGCCGAGGAGCTGCACCGCTTGGCCACGATGCACCTCGACGATGTGCCGGTCGAGACGTCGGTCATCTTCGGCGATCGCGCCGTCGAGATCGGTCTGGAAGCGGAGTGCTTCCACGCCGACCTCGTGGTGATGCCGCTGCCGAGCCGGCGCAGCCCGATGGCATGGATCATCCACCGCGTGCGTCGCCTGCTCGCCAGCCGGTCCGCCGCCGAGGTCGACGTCTTGAGCGTTTCGGCGCTTCGCGCTCAGCCGATCGTGTGAGCTCCGCTCAGCTCAAGGTCGAATCCACGATCGCCAGGGGCTCCGTGCCGCGGACGAGCTTCACCTCGGTGACACCGATCATGCGCCGCGCATCCGTCTCCGGGATCTTCATGGGTCCGGGGGCCGGCGCCGAGCCGGGGGCCGGCTGAGGGAACGCGGTCGACATGGCCGTGTGGAACTTCACGCTGCCTTCGACCTTCGTCAACACCTGGTGGATGTGGCCGTTGAGCACGGTGACGGAGCCGAAGCGCTTCAGATAGGTCAGCGCGCGCTCGGCGTCCTCGGTGACCCAGCCCCACTGGGGATAGACCGCCCACAGCGGGACGTGAGCGAAGACGACGACCGGCGTGCTGGTCGCGAGCGGGGCCAGGTCCTTCTCGAGCCACTCGATCTGGTCCTGGCCGAGCGACCCCACTCCCTCGCCCTTGTACTTGAGCACGTTGACGAGGCCGACGAAGTGCGTGCCCTTGTAGTCGAAGCTCTGCCAGCCGTGCTCGCCGACCGTGCCCTTGCCGTAGCGCGTGAGATATTCCTTACCGCCGTCGAGGAACACGTCGTGCTCGCCCGGCACGTAGAAGATGCGCTCGGTCTTCACCCCCTTGAGCATCTGGGCGAGCTGGTCGAACGCCCCGGGCTTCTGGCCGTGCGTCTGGTCACCGGTGTGCAGGACGAATGCGGGGGCCGGCCGCAGCGTATTGATCCGATCGAGCAGCTGCTGAAGCGACACGGCCGAGTCGCTGTTCGCCTGGCCCTTGAAACCGATGTGGGTGTCGCTGACCTGCACGAAGCTGAAGCCGCCGGCGGCGTCGTCCGCAGCCTCGGCCGATCCGAGCATCCGCGAGGACAGCACCCCGCCGGTCGAGCTCCAGACGAGCGCCGAGCCGGTCCACGCCATGCACTCGAGAAATCCGCGACGATCGATGCGATCCATTGGGGCCTCCATAGGTGGTTGTGGCGCGCCGCCGGCCGTCGCGGGGCTGAAGCCCGGCCGGCCGCGGTGCGTGTCCGATCTGTACGTGCGTCACTTCACGATCACGGTCGCGCGCATTTTCGGGTGGAGCGCGCAGAAGTACTCGTACCGACCGGGACGGGTGAACGTCTGCGTGAACGTCTCGTCGTTGCCGAGACCGGCCGAGGCGAATGCGCCGGTCGTGGACGTGATCGTGTGCGTCTCCTCGTCACGATTGGTCCACGTCACGGTCGTTCCCGTCCGGATCTCGAGCGCGACCGGAGCGAACTTGAACTCCTTGATCCCGACGGCCGCCGATCTCGCGGCGAGTGCGTGACCGACCATCGACGCGACCAGCACGAGCCCGATCAGCGCGGCGATCTTGCCTTTCATCGTGACCTCCTCTCGGTGCTCATCCCTGCCAACGCCGCTCGGGCGCGATCGTTCCCGGGAACGATTCTTCGCCTCGCGCGTTGCGGAAGATGAGGGGGCCTCGTCCCGGTGCTATTGTGGGCGCGTGGCCTACGGGGAGCGGTCGGCGTGAGTGCCCTGGCGAACCAGGCGTTGGCCTACGTCGACGCCTTGCACAACCTGGCGCGCTATCTCACGGGCAACGAGACGGACGCCGAGGACCTCGTGCAGGAGACGTATGCCCGGGCGCTGAGGGCCGAGCACCAGTTCACGCCGGGCACGAATCTGAAGGCCTGGCTGTTTCGAATCTTGAGGAACACGTTCTTGAGCTCGTATCGTCGCCAGCGCAACGACCCGACGGTGGGTGGGCTCGACACGGTGGTCACGACGGTCGAGGGCGCGGCGTCCGGCGACTGGCTCCTCGGCGACCTGGAGCTCGACCGCCTGCGCAAGGTCGTCGCCGACGAGATCGAGGCGGCGCTGATGACGCTCTCGGAGGAATCGCGCACGGTGATCCTGCTGGATCTGGAGGGCCTGACAGAGGTGGAAGTCGCCGACGTCGTCGGCTGTGCGGTCGGCACCGTGAAATCGCGGCTCGCCCGCGCCCGGGCGGCCCTGCGCCAGAAGCTCAAGGACTACGCGCGATGAGCGATCGATGAAGTGCGACGAGGTCCGGCTACACTTGCTCGACTATCAGGAAGGCCGCCTGCGTCTCGAGGCCCAGAGCGCGGTGCGGGCGCATCTCGACGGCTGCGCCGACTGCACGCGCGCCGAGGCGGTCGAGCAGGAGCTGACACGACTCCTCGAGCATCGCCTGCCGCAGCACCCCGCCTCGCTCGCCCTCAAGCGTCGGCTCGCCGCGCAGTGGTCGGAGCCGATGGTCGAGCGCTCGTGGTGGAGCC
>CAYVHH010000029.1:0-23942 GCA_964450175.1 uncultured bacterium
TCCCATAATCGACGATCTCCTCGCGAGCTGTCCTCGGCTCTGCGACCTCCTGCGGCGTTTCCGCAACGGTGTGTACCACTACCAGCCGAGCCTCCTGGACCCCAAGTTCTTGGGGCTTCTGAGTGAATCGGAAACGACCTACGTGTGGGCGGACCTCCTCCACGGAGAGTTCTGTCGCTACCTTTGGACCTGGATCCATCGGATACCCGAGGAATTCCACTCGGGGGTTCGCCAGTCCGTGTTGGACCTGATCGCCCCTCGTTGGGGCGTATCGAGATCGGGGCCTCGATGGGCCCCGGCAACCCGCCTGGAGATCATCGGCGCCCCGGTGTCAGTCCCGGCCGGGGCGCCGGTGATCGAATAGCCTTGCTCGACCAACGCGCTCAGAACTTGAGAGCCCACCAGCAATAGTTCAGCTCTGCTAGACTCCCGCCAGCCAACCCGACCGAGATCATCCAATGATGGATGCATCGAGAGGCTAGCCCGCCACGGCTCGAACGACGCGCTCCACCTCGGACTCGTCGTTGTAGTAGTGCAGGCTGGCGCGGACGAGCGCGTCGACTCCGCGCACGGGCGGATCGAGTCGCGACAAGCGCGCCTCGTGGACGTTGATGCCCATCGCGCGCAGCCGGTCGCGCGTCTGGCCCGTCGCTTCGCCGTCCTTGAGAAAGCTGACGATCCCGCACTGCTCCACGCCGCGATCGTGCACGCTCACGCCCGGCTGCTTCGCGAGCTCCCGCCGCAGCAGGGTCGCCAACGCCTTGACCCGGACTTCGATCGCGTCGATGCCTAGCCGCAGCGCGTACCGGGCGGCGACGCCCAGGCCGATCTGGCCGGCGATGTACCGCTCCCAGTTCTCGAATCGGCGCGCGTCGGCGCGAACGACGTAGGTGTCGGCGTCGGTCCACGAGGCGGCGTGGAGGTCGATGAACGGCGGCTCGAGCCTCTCGACGGTATCGCGCCGCACGTAGAGGAAGCCCGTGCCGCGGGGCCCGCGCAGATACTTGCGGCCGGCGGCCGAGAGCATGTGGCAGCCGATCTGCCGCACGTCGACCGCGAGCTGACCGACCGACTGGCAGGCATCGAGCAGGTAGAGGATGCCGTGGCGCGCGGCAATGCGGCCGACGTCCGCGGCTGGATTGACGAGTCCGCCGCGCCCGGGCACGTGCGTGATCGCGATCAGCTTCGTGCGCGGAGCAATCGCGCGTTCGAGCGCGGCGAGGTCGATCTGCCCGGACGCATCGCTGTCGACCACGTCGATCTCGATGCCCACGCGAGCCTTCAGCTGTAAGAACGCGAGATAGTTCGACAGATACTCGGCCCGCGCGGTGATGACGCGGTCGCCCGCCCGGAACGGAACCGCGTAGAACGCCATGTCCCAGGCGCGCGTGGCGTTTTCCACCACCGCGATCTCGTCCGGGCGGGCGCCGATCAAGGTGGCGACGGCGTCGTAGACATCCGCGAGGCGATCGGCCGCCTCCGCCGCCGCCTCGTAGCCGCCGATGGCGGCCTCGCGCGCCAGGTGGCTCGTCACCGCGTCGAGGACCGGACGCGGCGGCAACGCAGCGCCGGCGTTGTTGAAGTGGACCACGTTGGCGACACCGGGCGTGTCGGCTCTGAGCAACGGCACGTCGAGCCGCACGGTCATGCTGCCTCGCGGCCCTAGCCGCGATCCAGCGGGTCGGTGGCGTCCGGGCCGATCGACTCGATCCCTGCGTGCGCGCCCTTGACGGCGATCACCTCGACTTCGACGAGGAGCTCGGGCCGCGCGAGCCCCGCGATGCGGCAGCCGAGGGACGAGGGGCAGCTCTTGGCGAACCAGGCGGGGCCCTCGCCGTGCGCCCGATTCATGCGGGCGCTCTCGACGGTGAACGTCCGCCGGCGGACCACGTCGTCGAGGCTCGCGCCGGCCTGCGCGAGCGCCCATTGCACCGTCCCCACCGACAGGTCGGATTGCGCGGCCCAGTCGCCGGGCGCCTGCGGCTCACCGGCGTCGTTCATCGACGTGCAGCCGCTGACCCAGATCCAGTCGCCGACCTCCACGGCCCGCGCGTAGCCCCGCGGCTTCTCACGCTGCTGCGGCGTGTAGATGTCGCGCCGGGTCTTCGCGGCGCCGATGATCGCCTCGGCCTCGATCTCGATCAGCATCTCCGGCAGGACCAGCGCCGGGATCCCGAGCAAGGTCGACGTCGGCCGCACGTCGCCCAGCGCTTGGAGCCACGCCCGCGTGTAGTGCGCGCTGTGGGCGAGGTCGGTGAGAAACGTCTTGGTGTAGACGATGTCCTCGCGCGCCGCGCCCGCCTGCGCGAGGGCCGAGAAGATCGTGTCCATCGTGTGCCGCGTCTGGCGATACAGATCGCCCTTGCCTTCGACGACGCCGCGCGCGCTCAGCGCGGTGGTGCCGGAGACGATCACGCGATCGCCCACGCGCACCGCCCGCGAGTACGCGTACTCGTCCTCGATGGCCCGCCCGGACGAGATGCGGCGCGCCGCGGCGCCCGCGCCGTCGATGGCGTCGAGCTCGATCTCGATCAGCTGCTCGGGGCGCGCGAGGGCGCTGACCTGGACGAGCGTGGCGGCCGGGCGCGCGTCGCGCAGGTACCGAGCGAGCGTCCGCGCGGCGCGATCACCGACCTGCATGTCCGTGACGTAGATGCGGCTCCGCACGACGTCCGCGAGCTTGCCGCCCGCCTTGCCCATGCTCCACTCGGCGATCGTCATGATCGTCTCGACCTGCTTGGCGACGTCGCCGACTCCCCGCACGTTGCCGGCGCGATCGATCGCCGTCGTGCCCGACTGCAGCACCGTGTCGCCGACCCGCAGGGCCCGCGAGTAGTGCGCCAGCTTCTCGAGGGATCGCCCCGACGCGACGTTGATCCGGCGAAGGGTGGCCATCCGTTCCTCCTGAGTCAGCGCGGTCGCGGCACGATCGGTGGCTTGTAGTCCGCCCAGGGCTGCGCCGCCTCGAAGGCCGCGGCCGCGCGCAGCACCGCGGCCTCGCCGCGCCGCCGGCCGACGATCTGCAGGCCCACCGGAAGCCCCTGGCTCGTGAAGCCGCACGGGATCGAGATGGCCGGCAGGCCGAGCACCGAGAACGCGTAGGTCAGATAGGAGCGCTGCAGCATCCGGCCCACCGGCCGGCCGTTGATCTCGACCGGATGCGGGTTCTCGATCGGAAACGGCGGCGTCGCCGACGTCGGCGTGATCAAGAGGTCGCGCGTGGCCAGGAATTCGCGGACGCGGTGCCACTGGCGCGTGCGGAGGAGCTCGCCGCGAGCCACGTCGCGCGACGTGAGCGCGAGCCCTTGCTCCGTGTTCTCCACGAGGCCTTCCTGGAGCACGGCCCGATGCTCGGGGAGCTTGTCGGCATGCCGGGCCACCATCAGAAGGCCGCGCGTGAGCCGCACGATCTCGGGCACGTCACTCAAGTCAGGGCACGCCGCTTCGACCTGAGCGCCGGCCGAATGGAACACGGAGACGGCGCGCTCGAATACCGCGCGCACCTCGTCGTCGATCGTCATCAGCCCGCCGAGGTCCGACGTCCACGCGACGAGCCATCCCTTCACCGACGGCGTCCTCGGGGCCTTGGCGAAGTCACGCGGATCAACCTCGTAGGAAATCGGTGAGCGGTCGTCGGCGCCCGCCATGACCGAGAGCATCAGCCCGGTGTCGGCGACGGTCCGGGCCATCGGTCCCTCGACCGAGTAGGTATCCCACGCGAGCACGGAAGGGTAGCGCGGAATCAGCCCCGGGCTCGTGCGGAACCCGACCACGCCGCAATACGACGCGGGGCCGCGTAGCGATCCGCCGAGGTCGGTGCCCTCGGCGAGCGGGCACATGCCGGTGGCCAGCGCCGCAGCCGAGCCGCCGCTCGAGCCCCCGGCCGTCAGGGCGAGGTTCCACGGATTGCGCGTGGCGCCGAACACCGCGTTCACCGTGTTCGGACCGAACGCGAACTCGGGAGTGTTGGTCTTGCCGATCACGATCGCGCCCGCCGCCCGAAGGCGCTGGACGACGAGCGCGTCTTCGTCGGGCACATGGTTCTCGAACAGCTTGGAGCCGTGCGTGGTCCGGATGCCCTTCGTCGGCGTGACGTCTTTGATGGCGACCGGGACGCCGAAGAGCGGCGGAAGGGCGGCGCCTCGGCGAAACGCGGCGGTCGCGAGGCGCGCATGACGCAGAGCGTCGTCGCGCGCAAGGGTGACGACGGCGTTGACGTCGGGATTCACGGCGTCGATCCGCGCGAGGGCCGCCTGCATGACCTCGAGCGGCGACGCGCGGCGCGTCCGGTAGAGCTTCAGCAGCTCGACGGCGGGCGTGAAGCAGAGATCGCGCTCGGCGGCCATGGCCCGCTCAGTCTACACCGTGCGAGCGGCCGAGCACGCGTGCCCGCGACGTCGAGGGATCCGTCGACCCGGTCTATCGAGGCCGCTCGCTCCGCCTGATCGAGGTCCCGATGACGTGCCGCCCATCGGGCGAGACCATGCCCATGACCGCGACCCGATCTCGCACCCCGAGCCCCGCGTACTCGTCCTGCGGCACGCTCGCGAGATCGACGCCGACGCTGGGACCGCCGTCCGCCTGCACGACCATTTGTTGCCCGCCGATCCACTGCACGAGCCCATCGACGCGAACCATCTGCTCCTGGGCGGCGACGGCGGGTGCCGACACAGCCCCGGGACCGAGCGCCAGAGCGAAGACCGCGATCGCCATGGAGATCCGTGTGCGCATCATGACAACCCTCCACGATTGCGACGCGCGAAAGGGCTCGCGGGTTTCCGGCTCAGGAATTCGCCTGACCGGACGCGGTGGAAGCCCTGAGCCTTGCCTCGTTGCGGCGTCGATCCACCTGCTCTAAGCTGTCGCCCATCCGGTGCCGCGTTTTCAGGAGGAGGCGGACATGCCAACCATCGCGTCCATCGACAAGCTCTTCACTCAGGCGACCGAGTCGAAGGCCATGCCGGGCATCGTCGCGGTCGCCGCGACGGGCAAGGGAATCGTGTACGAGGGCGCCTTCGGCAAGCGCGAGCTCGGCAAGGATGCCCCGATGACGGTCGACTCGGTCGTCTGGATCGCGTCGATGACCAAGGCCATCACGGGCACCGCGGCCATGCAGCTGGTCGAGCGGGGCAAGCTGAGCCTCGACCGCCCGGCGGGAGAGGTGGTCACAGCGCTCTCGTCGGCCAAGGTGCTCGAGGGATTCGACGCCGCCGGCCAGCCGCGCCTTCGCGCGCCCAGGCGGCCCATCACCTTGCGGCACCTCATGACGCACACCGCCGGCTTCGCCTACGAGATCTGGCGCCCGGAGATCGCGCAGTACCAGAGCGCCACCAATACGCCGGGTATCACGACGTGCGCCAACGCGGCGCTGACGACGCCGCTCCTGTTCGATCCAGGGGACCGCTGGGAGTACGGGATCAACATCGACTGGGTCGGCAAGATGGTCGAGACGGTGAGCGGCCAGAAGCTCGACCGCTATTTCGAGGACAACATCTTCGGCCCTCTCGGCATGAAAGACACCTCCTTCAAGATCTCGCCCTCCCAGCGGGCCAGGCTGGCGAGCGTGCACCAGCGCGACGAGAAAGGCGCCCTCGCGCCGATCGAGTTCGCCCTCCCCGAGAATCCCGAGTTCCTCATGGGCGGCGGCGGCCTCTACGGGACCGCGCGCGACTATCTGACGTTCACGCAGATGATCGTGCAGGGCGGCACCCTGGGCGGCGCCCAGCTCTTGCGGCGCGAGACCGTCGACCTCATGGCGCAGAACCAGATCGCGCCGCTCGACATCCCCTACATCAAGACGGCGGCGCCCGGGCTCTCCAACGACGTCGACCTGTTTCCGGGAATGCGGAAAGGCTGGGGGCTGAGCTTCCTGATCAACATGCAGGACGCGCCGACCGGGCGCACGGCCGGCAGCCTCGCGTGGGCGGGCCTCGCCAACACCTACTTCTGGATCGATCGGACGAAGCGCGTGTCGGGCGTCTTCCTCTCGCAGCTGCTCCCGTTCTACGACAAGACGACGATCGACCTGTTCGGCAAGTTCGAGACGGAGGTCTACCGGGCGCTCAGCTAGCCGGTTTCCCCCGTCGCGCTGAGCGGGCCCGGAGCGCACGCCAGACGCGCTCCGGGCTCAACGGCAAGTCGCGCAGGCGCACGCCGGTGAGCCGCGCGAGCGCGTTGGCCACCGCCGGGCTCACCGGAATGAGGCTGCCCTCACCCGCCCCCTTGGCGCCGAACGGCCCGCTGCCGTCGGCGTTCTCCACGAAGCGACACTCGAGCTCGGGCGGCGCGTCGTCGGCGCGCGGCACCCGATAGACGAGCAACGTGCCGTTCAGCAGATGGCCGTCCGCGTAGAGCATCTCCTCGAGCAGCGTGTGGCCGAGCCCCTGGACGACGCCGCCTTCGTCCTGGCCCTCGAGCAGGAGCGGATTGATCGCGCGCCCGACGTCGGACACCGAGACATAGCGCTCGACGCGGACCGCGCCCGTCTCCTCGTCGACGCTCACCTCGGCGGCCCCGACCGCCATTTCCCAGAACGGCGTGCTGCCTCCGAGCGGCGCCGCCGTGCGGCCCGGCGCGATCACGCCGCGCCCGATCAGCTCGCCGCCCGACATGCCGAATCGCTGCGCCAGCACCTCCGCGTACGTCAAGCGACGCCCCGGCGCCACGACGGCCCCATCGTCGAGCGTGAGCTCGCGGGCCGTGACGCCGATGCTCGGCGCCGCGATGGCGAGGAGCTGATCACGCACGTCCTCGGAGGCGGCCTGCACGGCGCGGCCGGTCATGGCCGTCGACCGGCTCGAGCTCGTGGTCTGATCGTACGGCGTCACTGCGGTGTCGGGCTGGACGACGGTCACCCGTGTCAGCGACACGCTCAGGACCTCGGCGGCGATCTGCGCCAGCACGGTCCGCGTACCCTGTCCCATCTCGACGGCGCTGGCCAGCACGGTGACGCTGCCGTCGGCGTGCAAGCGTACGATCGCCTCCGACACGCTCGGCGCGATCGACGCCTTGAGCATCGCCGCCACGCCGCGCCCGCGGTCGGCCGCGGCGGTGCGGCTCCAGCCGATCGCCTCGGCGGCACGGCTCAGGCTCTCCTCGAGCTTGCCGTCGATCGGCGTGTCGCCCGGCGCGAACTCTTCGCCGTGGGCGAGAAAGTTCTGACGCCTCAGGTCGACCGGGTCGTGCTCGAGCCGGTCCGCCGCCACGTCGAAGAGCGACTCGAGCGCCCACGCGAGCTGCGGCACGCCGAATCCGCGAAATGCGCCGCCCGGCGTCGTGTTCGTGTAGACGGCGCGAGCCTCGAGTCTCACGTGCGGGACCCGATACGGGCCCGTCGCCGTGTAGGTACCCTTCTGAACGACGCGTGGCCCGATGTCCGCGTAGGCGCCGACGTCGTAGTCCGCGTCGCACTCGACGGCCATGAGCGTGCCGTCGCGCCGGAACCCGGCGCGCACGGCGACGCGTGAGGCGCACCGACGCACCGTCTGGAACGCCTCCGGTACCGAGGCGGCCAGTCGGACCGGACGTCCGGCCGCACGCGCCAGGGTCGCGGCCAGGGGCTCGAGCTTCGCGTACGTCTTGCTGCCGAAGCCGCCGCCGAGATGCGGAACCACGACGCGAATGCGCGCGAGCGGGACGTCGAACATCTTCGCCAGCTCGACACGCACCGAGTACGGATTCTGAGTCGACGCCCAGAGCGTCAAGGCGCCGGTCTCGTCCCAGGCGGCCACGACGGCGTGGGGCTCGAGCGCGACGTGCTGGACCGGCGGAAACCGGTACGCGTCCTCGACGACGACGTCGGCGGCCGCGAGCGCCGAGGCCGCATCACCGCGCGCGAACCGGAACTGGTGGCAGATATTGGTGCCGGGCCGCGGCTTCAGGGTCGAGAGATCGGCGAAGTGCCCGGCGGGAGGCTGGCCCGCATGCACCAGCGGAGCGCTCGAGGCCAGGGCTTCCTCGAGCGTCATCACCGCGGCCAGCGGCTCGTAGTCGACGTCGATCAGCTCCAGCGCCTCCTCGGCCGTCGCCTCGTCGGCCGCAGCGACCGCCGCGACCGGCTCGCCCTCATAGCGGGCGACGTCGATCGCGAGCACCGGTCGATCACGATAGGCGGGTCCGTAATACGGGTCGCACCAGGTCAGATCGGCGCCGGCGAGCGCCGCGAAGACACCGGGCCGGGCGCGGGCGCGCGCGACGTCGACGCGCCGCACCCCCGCGTGGGCATACGGAGAGCGGAGCACCATCGCGTGGGCCATACCGGGAAGCGTCAGGTCGGTCACATAGCGCGCGCGGCCGGTCACCTTCTCCAGCGCGTCCACGCGCGGCACGGGATGCCCCACGACGCGAAGCGGGCGCGCACTCATCGACCGCCTCCCGCGGCGGCCAGGATCGCGTCCACGATCTTCCGATAGCCCGTGCACCGACAGAGGCTGCCGCGCAGATAGTGCAGCACGTCCTCGCGAGTCGGCCGCTCGTTCTCCGCGAGCATCGCCCGCGCGGTGAGCAGCATCCCCGACGTGCAGAACCCGCACTGCACGGCGCCCGTGTCCACGAACGCGCGCTGGAGCGGATGGAGCGACTCCCCGTCGGCCAGGCCCTCGACCGTCAGCACGGAGCGCCCGTCGGCCTCGACGGCCAGGTACGTGCAGGCGCTCACGGCGAGGCCGTCGACCAGGACCGTACAGGCGCCGCACACCTGGGTGTCGCAGGAGCGCTTGGCGCCTTTCAGGTCGAGGCCGTCGCGCAGCACGTCCAGCAGCAGCGCGTGCGGCGTCACCTCGAGCTCGCGCGCGCGGCCGTTGACGACGACGTGCAGCGTCACGAGCGCACCGTCATGCGACCACGGCATGCGGGAACCGCTCGACCGGCTCGGCGCCGCGAGCACGAGCTGCCGCGATGCGGAGCACGCGACGCACGAATACCGCGACCATCTCGCGCTTGTAGTCGGCCGAGCCGTACAGGTCGTCGGCGGGGTCGACGCCGGCGGCGGCGATGTCCGCGGCCTGGCGGGCGGCGTGCTCGAGATCCGTGATCGAGGCGCCGGTCAGCCGCGCCTCCGCGGCGGCCACGCGCATCGGCCGCGGATTGACGCAGCCGACCGCGATGCGCGCCTCCACGACCCGCTCGCCGCCGCGATCACGGGGGCCGGCGGCGGCGAGCCGAATCATCGCCGCGATCGCCAGGGTGGGGCGCTCGTGCACACCGAACTTCACGTACGCGGCATGGGTCCCGCCGGGCCACGGCGTGAGCTTCACCGATGCGAGAAGCTCGTTCGACGCGCGGGCCGTCTCCCACGGGCCGAGGACGAAGTCGGCCAGCGGCAGCTCGCGGCGCCCGCGGGGCGACCGGAGCTCGACCGACGAGTCGAGCGTCAGGAACAGGGTCGCCAGGTCGCTGTGCGGATCGGCAAAGGCGAGGTTACCGCCGACCGTGCCGACGTTGCGGACTCGCACGTTGGCCACGTGCCGGGCGACCCGGCCGACCAGCGGGCAGCGCGCTCGGACGAGCGCGGACTGCTCCACGGCGCGGTGCGTGACGGCCGCGCCGATCGTCAGACGCTCGCCGTCATCGTCGTGCGAGATCGCGCCGAATCCGGGCAGGCGCTTGACGTCGACGAGATGGCGCGGACGGAGCATGCCCAGCTTCATCAGGAGCAGCAGCTCGGTTCCGCCCGCGTAGACCGCGGCGTCCTCGCCGAGCTCGATCAAGAGCGCGCAGGCTTCGTCGACGGTCTCGGGCCGATGAAGGGTGAACGGCCGGAGCACGGTCAGCGGCCGAGTGCGGCGGCGGGCCGGACGATCTCGTCGGCGATCATCCGGAGGTACTCGATGCGCGCCTTCACCTCGCGGGGCAGGCTGTAGATGGTGAAGCCGATGCCGTCGAGCCCTCGCTCGCGCGCCTGGGCGATCGTCGCGAGGCACTCGCGCGGCGTGCCGTTGATCGTCCAGTCGTCGAGGCTCGTGTCGAAGTCGAGCTGGAGGCGGACCATGCTGGGCTCCTGCATCTCCCAGGTCCGATACATCGTGAACGTCCGCTCGAGATAGGCGCGCGCGGCCGCGCGGGCCGCCTCCTTGCTGGCGCCCACGATGAGGCTGCGCGAGGCGTACGCGGTGCCCGGCGAAGCCGGCGTCTCCTGCGCCCGCGCCTCGCGGTAGACCGAGACCAGCCGCGCGACGTCGGCCCACGCGACCTGAGGGCCGAAGAACACCGCGTCGACGAGACGCGCGGCGCGCCGTGTGGCGCCCACGCTCTGGGCGCCCATCTCGAGCGGAGGATGCGGGCGCTGGTAGGGCGGCAGGCCGAGACGCGCAGTGGTCAGCTTCGTGTAGGCGCCCTCGAACGTGACCTCGTCGCCGCGCCAGAGCCGCTTCATCACGGCGAGCGACTCTTCGAGCTTGGGGACTCGATCCTTGCGTCCCAGGCCGGCGGCCTCGAGCTCGCGCTCCCGATAGCCGATCGCCACGCCGACGTCGAGATGGCCATGCGTGATGTGATCGAGCGTGACCACACTCTCGGCGACGTCCACCGGGTTCAGGAGCGGCAGCAGCAGCATCGAGGTCTTGAGCCGCATCGCGCCGGCCTCGGGCGCGAGCCGGCTGAGCATCGCGATCGGATGGGGCCAGACGGTCGGGTGCGAGAGCATGTGGTGACCGATCGAGACCCACGCAAAGCCCATCCTCGCCGCGGCGTGGACGACCTCGATCGCCTCGTCGATGATGGCGGTGGGCGTCCGGTCGGTCGGGCTCCAGAACGGTGTGAGATGGAAGCCGATGCGCACGGGCGTATTCTACTCGCTCACGGGCGGTGCGCGCCGCCGGCCGTCACGGGGCCGGGGCCTCGCGGCGGGGCGCGCTGACATGACAGGAGGGTTCCCGATGACGACGCTCGATGAGCTCTTGCGAACCCGCGTGGCGCGGTTCGTGGACCGGCAGCCGGACTGGGACGCCTTCGCCGACGCCCGGGTCGAGGGCTACCGGCGCGCCCAGCACCGCTACATCGGCACCGGCGCCTCCGGCAAGACCGACGCGCGCGCGATTCCCGCCGAGCAGTTCACGCTCAGCGTCATGTTCGTCCCGCCGGGCCAGGGCAATGCCGCGCACACGCACGAGGTCGAGGAGGTGTTCTTCATCCTCGACGGCAAGGTGAAGGTGTTCTTCGAGGACGGCGCCGGTCGACGCGAGGAGACGGTGCTCGGGCGCTGGGACTGCGTGTCCGCCCCGGCCGGCGTCATTCACGGCTTCGAGAACGTCGGCCTCGAGCCCGCCTATCTCCAGGTGATGCTCGGCCGTGCGCGGCCCGACCTCATGAGCTATTCGGATCCCGGCCTTCAGGCCCAGCGCGACGCCCACCTCGGCCGGGCCCGCGTGTGATCGCGCGCGCCCGGTCGTGGGTACGAGCGTGACCGACGACGGCACACTGGCGGAGCACGTGCGGCGCAACCGCGCTCGATGGAACGCGGAAGCTCAGAGCTATGTCGCCGGCGGCGAGCGGGCGTGGGCGCGGGCGGAGCCGACGTGGGGCATCTGGCGCGTGCCGGAGTCCCGGCTCGGCGTCCTGCCGAAACACCTCGCCGGCAGGACCGGCATCGAGCTCGGATGTGGAACGGCCTACGTGTCGGCGTGGCTGGCGCGTCGCGGCGTCAAGGTCGTCGGGATCGACGCGTCACCCGCCCAGCTCGCGACCGCGCGCCGACTGCAGCGCGAGCATGGCCTTCGGTTCCCGCTGATCGAAGCCGACGCCGAACGCGTGCCCTGCCGTGCCGAAATATTCGACCTGGCGATCTCGGAGTACGGTGCCTGCCTCTGGGCGGATCCCGATCACTGGGTCGCCGAGGCCGCTCGCCTTCTGAGGCCGGGGGGCGAGCTGATCTTCCTGGTGAACTCGCCGCTCCTCGCCCTCTGCGTACCCGCGGACACCGGCGCGGCCAGCGATCGGCTCCTCCGCCCCGCGTTCGGCATGCGACGAATCGAGTGGCCCGACGATCCGGGAGTCGAGTTCCACCTGGCGCACGCGGACTGGATCCGCGTGCTGCGCCACCACGGCTTCGAAGTGGAAGAGTTGATCGAGGTGCGGCCGGAGGAGTCGTCCACGACGAGCTACGAGTACGTCACGCTCGAGTGGGCGCGCCAATGGCCGTCCGAAGAGATCTGGCGGGCCCGGCGCCGATGAGCGCGCCCGGGGCGCCTGCGTCGGAGGAACCATGGACGATCTGCTGATTCGCGGCGGTCACGTGATCGACGGCACCGGCGCGCCGGGCCTCGAGGCCGACGTCAGCATCGGCGACGGTCGCATCGCCGCCGTCGAGCGGCGCTCGTCACGCCCGGCCCGGCGAGTGATCGACGCCCGCGGGCAGGTCGTGGCCCCCGGACTCATCGACATCCACACGCATTCGGACTTCACCCTGCCGCTCAACCAGCGGGCCGAGTCGAAGATCAGGCAGGGTGTGACGCTCGAGGTCGTCGGCAACTGCGGCTTCTCCGTGGCGCCGGCGCTCCCGGATCGCGTGGACATGCTCCGCGAATATCTGGCCCCGAGCGCGCCGTGGCTCCCGTTCGCCGCCTCGACCTTTGGCGACTACGTGGCCGGCTTTCCCGCGACCTCGGTCAACGTGATCCTCCAGGTCGGGCACCACACGCTCCGGCTCATGACCGCCGGGATGGAGAATCGACCGCTCACGAGCGCCGAGACCTCCGCCATGGAAATCCTGCTCACGGAGGCGCTGACGGCCGGAGCCTGGGGGCTGTCGTCGGGGCTCTTCACGGCGCCCGGCGCCTACGCCGACCCCGGCGAGATCCACGCGCTCGCTCGGGTGCTCAGACGACACGGCGCCGCGTATTCGTCGCACATCCGCGACGAGGCCGACCACGTGGCGGACGCGGTCCGCGAGGCGATCGCGGTGGCGGAAGCGACCGGCGTGCACGTGCAGATCGCGCATCTCAAGCTCTCGGGCGTCGACAACTGGGGCGGCGCCCGCCGCTTGCTGGGCGAGATCGCCGCCGCCCGTACGCGCGGGCTCCCCGTCGACTGCGACGCGTATCCGTACGACACCGCGACCAATCCGCTCCGGAACCTGCTCCCCCGCTGGGTCGTCGAAGGCGGCGTGCCGGCGATGCTGGAACGGCTCGGACGAGCCGAGACGCGCGCGCGAATCCGCGCAGACATCGCGCGCGAGGGCCTCACCAACTTCGGCCGCATTCCCTCCTGGGACGTCGTGCGCGTGGCGATCGCGCCGCACCAGCCCCAGGACGCCGGCCGGACCCTGGGAGAGATCGCGCGGCAGCGTCGCGTCGATCCGCTGGACGCGGTCTGCGATTTCCTGGTCGCCGACCGGGGGGCGACGCGGATCCTGATCACGTCGATGAGCGAGCGGGACGTTCACGAGATCACGGGGAGCCCGTGGGTGCTGGTCGGCTCAGACGCCAACGCGCTCGCGACGTCGGGCGTGACCAGCCAGGGAAAGCCTCACCCGCGTTCCTACGGCACGCACGCGCGTCTGCTCGGCCCCTTCGTCCGCGACCTTCGCCTGCTGACCTTGCCCACCGCCATCCACAAGACGACGGGGGCCGCGGCCGCCGCGCTCGGGCTCGGCGACCGGGGCGTCCTCCGCGCGGGCTGCTGGGCGGACGTGACGGTCTTCGATCCCTCCCGTATCAGCGATCACGCGACCTACGACGACCCCCATCGATACTCGACCGGGGTCTCGACCGTCCTCGTCAATGGCGAGGTGGTGCTGGACGGCGGCGATCACACGGGCGCGCTCTCCGGTCGCGTGCTCCGGCGGCCTCCGGGGCGGGTTGCTACTCTGTAGCCAGGAGAGCCGCCATGCGCCGGGCCGCCGGACTCGGAAGGACCGCCACCGTCGCCCTCGTCGGGCTCGCCCTCGCATGCGGATCGGCCACCGCATTCGCGCAGATGACACCCCCGCAACGGCCCGAGCAGAGACCGCCGCATCACGGACCGCGGCCTCCAGACACACTGCCGCCTCCGCCCGGCGCGAACATCTGCACGACCCAGTGGGGCTGGTGCCAGCTGCCGACGATCACGGCGCCCTTCGGGGTCGGGTGCACCTGCCTGACCGCGGACAACCAGGAAATCGCCGGCACCACGCGCTACTTCCCCTACTACGGGCCGGCCAGCCCGTATCTGCAGCCGCATACGACGGTACCGGAGACTGTTCGCTGACGCGTCCGCGCCGCGAGGGCTCACCACCCCCGCCGCGTTGACAGCCGACGACCCTTCCGCCATAGTCGGTCGGCCCCATGAACCTGGCGCCCTTGATGAAGCCGGCGAGCATCGCCGTCGTCGGCGCCTCGCAGCGGATGACCCGCGCGACTCGGGTCGTCGCCAACCTGCAGCGCTTCGGCTACGCCGGCAAAATCTTCCCGATCAATCCTCGATACTCCGAGGTTCTCGGGCTTGCCTGCTATCCCGACCTCGCCTCGACGCCCGAGCGCGCGGACAGCGTGGTCGTCGCGATCCCGGCGGAGCAGGTGCCGGACGTGCTGAGAGCGGCCGTGGCGACCGGCGTGCGTGGGGCGGTCGTGCTCTCGAGCGGATTCGCGGAGGCCGGCCCCGAGGGCCAGCAGCGTCAGGCCGAGCTCGAGCGTCTGGCGACGGATCACGGGCTCCTCATCTGCGGACCGAACTGCTACGGCGTCTTCAATATCCGGCTGGGCGCCTCGACCTTTAGCGCTGACATGGCGGAGCCGCTCCGGCCGGGTGCCGTGGGCGTCGTGTCCCAGAGCGGCGGCTTCAGCCACGCGATCGCCGAGTATCTGATGCAGCAACGCTGCGTCGGGGTCAGCCACATCGTCTCGTGCGGCAACCAGGCCGGGCTCGCGGTCGAGGACTACGTCGCCTACCTCATCGAGGACGACGACACCCAGGTCGTCGGCGTATTCGTCGAGGGGTTCAAGAAGCCCGACACGTTCCGACAGGCGGCGGCGCGGGCGCGGACGTTCGGCAAGCCCATCGTGGTGCTGAAGGTCGGCCGATCGGAGAACGCGCGGCAGGCGATGCTGGCCCACACCGGCTCGCTGGCCGGCACACACGAGATCGTCGAAGCACTGCTCAGGCAGAGCGGCGTCCTGCAGGTCTCGAGCCTCAACGAGATGATCGACACGCTGACACTCTTGCCCGCCGCGCGGCGACACGCGCCGCGACGCTGGCGCGTCGGGATCCTCAGCGGCCTGGGCGGCGAGTGCGGCCGCGCATCCGACGCCGCCGATCGCGCGGGGGTCGAGCTACCGCCGCTCTCGGCGGCCTCGGTCGAGACGATGAAGGGCTTCATGCCCAACTTCGCCAATCCGCGGAACCCGCTCGACGGCACGGGCGCGATGTACGAAGACGCGCGCCTCTTCCCGCAGCTCTTCGACGTCATGCTGCGCGACGACTCGATCGACGTGGTCGCGGTGAATCTGCGCGTCAACGTGCCCAAGCCGGGCGGCGGCGCGCCGTCGCGCCAGTTCAGCCGCGCGATGATCGAGGCGCTGCCGCGCAATCCCAGTCGGCTGGTGCTCGCGTTCAGCTCGTTCGCCGGCGGCGACCTCGATCAGGAGGTCGTCGGCGCCCTCGCCGACGCCGGTGTCCCGTTCCTCGAGAGCACGGAGACGGCGATGCTCGCCCTTCGTCACGCGCGGGAGCACCGGCACTTTCTGGATCGCCCCGACCCCCCGCGCGCGAGCCCGGCGCCGCCGCGCCCGAGCGCCCGGCTCGGCGGCACGCTCGGCAACGCCGACGCGATGCAGCTCCTTCGCGATTTCGGGATTCCGCCGGCCGACACCGTCGCCGTCAAGGACGCGGACGCCGCGGTGGCCGCCGCCGACCGTCTCGGATACCCCGTCGTGCTCAAGATCGATTCGCCTGACATCGCGCACAAGACCGACGTCGGCGGCGTCCGGGTCGGCTGCGGCGACGGGACCGCGGTGCGCGCCGCATTCAGGGACATGCTCGGCGAGGTGCGCCGGCGGGCCCCCGCCGCGCGCGTCGACGGCGCGCTGGTGCAGCGCATGATCGGCGGCGGGCGCGAGATGATCCTCGGCGTCAAGACCGATCCCCTGGTCGGCCCGGCCGTGGTGTGCGGCTTCGGCGGGATCTTCGTGGAACAGCTCCGCGACGTATCGCTGCGCGTGCCGCCGATCGGCCCCGCCGACGCGGCGGCGATGGTCGCCGAGCTGCGGGGCGCCGCGATCCTGTCGGGCGCGCGCGGCCGCCCGCCGGCCGACACCGGCGCGCTGGCTGACGCGATCGTCGGGCTGGCCGCGCTGGCCGAGGCGTACCGGCATTCGCTGCGGGCCGTGGACATCAACCCGCTCCTCGTGCTCGACGACGGGCACGGCGTTGTGGCGGTGGACTGGCTGATCGAGCTCGACTGAAGCCCAGGAGGAAAGACATGGCCTACGAGACGATCCTGTACGAGAAGCGCGGGCCGGTGGCCACGCTGACCCTCAACCGGCCCGAAACTATCAACGCGATCAATCCGCAGATGACGGCGGAGCTACACGGCGCCCTCGACGAGGCCGACGCCGACGCCGAGGTCCGCGCGATCATCCTGACCGGCGCCGGTCGCGGCTTCTCGGCCGGCTTCGACATCGCGCGGCGGCCCGACGGACGTTCCTCGCTCGACGCCACTGGCGTCGAGGTCGGCGAGTACATCAAGCGCTGGTGGGCGCGCGATCGCGACTCGGTGACCGAGCTCATGCACCTCTGGCACCTGACCAAGCCGGTGATCGCGGCGGTGCACGGCTGGGTGATGGGCGGCGGCTTCTGGTACGCGCTCGCGTCCGACATCACGATCGCCGCCGACACCAGCGTGTTCGCGCAGCCCGAGGTCCGCCACGTCTCGAACACCACGTTCCTGTTCGCCGCGCTCGCCGGCTGGAAGGCCGCCCACCGGTACGGGCTCACCGGCGATCACTTCGATGCCGCCGAGGCGTTTCGCCTGGGCATCGTCAACGAGGTGGTGCCGGCGGCCGAGCTCCTGCCTCGCGCGCGAGCCCTGGCCGAGCGGATCGCCAAGGTGCCCGAGCCCTCGGTGCGGCTCAACAAGGCGGTCACGTGCTACGGCCTGCTGGCGATGGGGCTCGGCGCCGGCATGCTGATGAACGCGCCGTTCTCGAGCATGGCTCACGCCTCGTACAACGCCCAGCGGGCCGAGCTCATCGCCGCGATGCAGTCGGGGGGCCTCAAGGCGTTCCTGGAGGCCCGGGACGGCGGCTTTCGGCCGGAACCCTTCGGACCAAGGGCGGCCCCGAAGTCCTGATGTGATAGCCTTTTACAAGGACGCCATGGGGGACATCACGTCCAGGTCGCGCGAAAAATAGGTCGCGGCGCTCGACGCAATCGCGTGAGCTCATCCCCGCCCCCGTCCGTCTCGGTCGGTATCCATGTGCCGAGCTCCGCGGTCACGCCGCTCGCGTCGGGCGAGGCCTACGCGGAGTTCTTCCGTCAGGTCGAGGCGCTCGGGCTCGACGCGGTGTGGACCGAGGATCGAATCTTCCACGACGCGAACATGCTCGATCCGCTCATGCTCCTGGCCGCGGCGGCGGCGTGCACCCGGCGGATCGAGCTCGGGACTGCAGTGCTGGTCGTCACCCTGCGCGCGGCCGCGGTGGTCGCCCGCCAGGTGTCGACGCTCCATCACCTCTCCGGCGGGCGGCTGGCTCTCGGTGTGTCGCTCGGCGGTCGCCCTGAGGAGTACGCGGCCGTCGGGGTGCCGATGCACCGCCGCGTCACGGTCTTCCAGGAGAGCGTCACGGTGATCCGCAAGCTGCTCGCCGGCGAGCCGGTGGACCATCAGGGCCAGTTCTTCCGCCTCGAGAAGGCGACCGTCCGGCCGGCGGCGCGCGTCCCGCTCTACGTCGGCGGCCATGCCGAGGGCGCGCTGCGACGAGCCGGGGAGCTGGCCGACGGCTGGATCATGAGCCCCTTCGGCTCCGTGCACGATTTCCCGCGCCTCTGGCGCGCCGTGCAGGAGGCCGCGCGCGCCGCCGGCCGAAACCCGGACGCGCTGGTCGCGGGCCGGCTGGTGTACGTCGCGGTCGACGACGATCGCGACCGCGCGCGCGACGCGCTGCGAACATTTCTCCACGGCTACTATGGCGCGCGCTTCGACGTCGACCAGTACGCCATCTTCGGACCGGCGCGCGAGGTCGCCGCGCGGCTCGTCGAGCACGTGCAGGCCGGCATCAGCAAGCTCATGCTGGGCGTCCCGAATCTCGATCTCGCGCACCTCCGCCGAGTGGCGAACGACGTGGCGCCGGTGCTGCGCGCCCGGTCCGTCGCCGCGCGATGAGCGCGCCCCGGGCGGCCGCGGGTCGCGAGCACGACGCACCGCTCGCGCGCTGGGGCCGGCTCGTGTATCGGGCACGCTGGACCATCCTGGCGCTGTCGGTGCTGCCTCTGTGCGCATCCCTGTGGGTGATCCACGTGGGCGGCCGGCTCGATCCGCCCGACATCCCATCGGATACCGAATCGGGCCGCGCGCGACGATTGCTCGAGAAGGAGCTGCCGGGCCAGCCGCCGTCGTTCAGTCTGATCTTCAGCAGCGATACGCAGCAGGCGCTCGAGCCGGCGTTCCGTGAGGAGGTCGAGCGCGCCCTGGCGCCGCTCCGACGCGATCCGCGAGTCACGCGCGTTCGCACCGCGTACGACCCGCCCGGTCCCCTGCCGCAGACAATGCCCCTCGTCTCGAAGGACGGGCGGCGCACGCTCGCATCGGTCGAGCTGCGCGGCACCGCCGCGGGCTTCGCGTCGCTCGAGTTTTCGGCGCTCCCGCCGGACGTCTATCCTTCGCTGCGCGGGCTGGTCCACTCCGAGACCTTGGACATCGTGGCGGTCGGCAACGCCGCGCTCAACCACGACTTCACCGAGACCGCCCGCAAGGACCTGGGCCGCGTCGAGGCGCTCATCCTGCCGGCGGTCGCGGTATTGCTGCTGCTGGTCTTCGGCTCCGTCGTCGCCGCCGCGCTGCCGCTGGCGGTCGGCGCGCTGGCGATGACGGGAGCCTTGGCCGGCACGTTCATGCTGGCGCGCTGCGTCTCGGTGTCGATCTACGCGCCGAACATCGTCAGCATGATCGGGCTCGGCGTGGCCATCGACTACTCGCTCTTCGTGGTGAGCCGCTTCCGCGAGGAGATCCGCCATCGCTCGCCGGTCGAAGCCCTGGCGCGTACCGTCGCCACCGCCGGGCGCGCGATCCTGTTCTCCGGCCTCACCGTCGCGATCGGACTTCTCGGCATGCTCCTCCTGGGCCTCGGCAATCTCGGCTCGATGGGCTGGGCGGGGACGTGCGTGGTGACCCTGGCGGTCGTCTACGGGCTCACGACCTTGCCGGCGCTCCTCGCGGTGCTGGGCCCGCGGGTGAACTCGCTCCGCGTGCCGTTCCTGCACCTCGATCGCGCCGGCGACGGCCTCTGGCATCGCCTGGCCACGACGGTGATGGCCCATCCCTGGCGCGTCTTCGCTCCGGTCGTCGGCATCCTGCTCCTCTTCGGGCTGCCGTTCCTTCACCTGCACGTCGGCTCCGGTGACGCGACCTCGCTGCCGCGAGAGGCCGAGTCGCGCCGCGGCGACGAGCTGCTCCGCCGCGAGTTTCCCGGCGGCGACGCCAACCGCATCGTGGTCGTGCTGGACGCCGGTACGGCCTCGCCGCTCGAGCCGGCCCGCGTCGCGCAGGCATATGCGTTCAGTCGATGGCTGGCCGCTCGCCCGAACGTCCGCCGTGTCGACAGCTTCGTCGACCTCGATCCCTCCCTCGACCTCGAGACCTATCAGAAGATGGCCGCGCTGGCGCCGGCGCTGCGCCCGCCCGAGCTGGTCGAGGCGCTCCGGCACACACTCGGCGAACATGTCGCGATGCTCATCGCGACCACCGATTCGAGTCCGAGCAGCGAGAAGGCGCGGGCGATCGTCCGCGAGATCCGGGGAGCACATCCGCCGTACGACGGCGAAGTGCTGGTGACCGGCCACACCGCCTTCGACCTCGACTTCATCGGGCTCGTCATGCGCCACGCGCCGCTTGCGATCGGGCTCGTCGTGGTCGTCACCTACGTCGTGCTGTTCCTGCTCCTCGACTCGGTGCTGCTCCCGCTCAAGGCGATCGTGATGAACCTGCTCTCGATTACCGCCTCCTACGGCGCGCTCGTGTGGATCTTCCAGGACGGCCACCTGGCGACCCGGCTCGACTTCACGCCGGGACCGATCCAGACGGCCACGCCGCTGATCATGTTCTGCCTCGTCTTCGGCCTGTCGATGGACTACGAGGTGCTGTTGCTGAGCCGCGTGCGCGAGGAGTACGAGCGAAGCGGCGACAACGCGGGTGCCGTGGTCCTCGGCCTCGAGCGCACCGGACGGCTCATCACCGGCGCGGCCGCGATCATGGCGGCCGTGTTCTTCGGCTTCGGGCTGGCGCGCTCCGTCGTCATCCAGGCCGTCGGCGTCGGGATCGGCGTGGCCGTCGTGGTCGATGCGACCATCGTTCGCGCGCTGCTGGTGCCGGCGACGATGCGGCTGATGGGCCGGTGGAACTGGTGGCGACCGGCCTGGCTCGCGTTCCGCCCGTCCCGCGAGGCCGGCCGCGTCGTCGCGAACCGAAGCTAGCCCGGCGGCGAGCGCGGCGAGGTACCGCTGGCAATCCCGCCTTCCGTATCGGATACTTTGCCCCGCGGCTGCTCAGCCGCGATCAACTTCACGGCACACGCTTCTTCAAGGAGGATGTGATGGCGATCAAGGTTGGCGATCGGATTCCTGACGGGACCCTGACCGAGATGGTCGACACCGAGCGGCCCGGCTGCACGATCGGCCCCAACGCGTTCTCGATCGGCGAGATCACCAAGGGCAAGAAGATCGCGATTTTCGGCCTGCCCGGCGCGTTCACGCCGACCTGCTCGGCCAAGCACGTCCCGAGCTACGTGCAGAACTTCGACAAGCTCCGGGCCAAGGGCGTCGACGAGGTGTGGTGCGTCTCCGTGAACGACGCCTTCGTGATGGGCGCGTGGGGCCGGGATCAGAAGGCCGGCGGCAAGGTTCGCATGATGGCCGACGGCAGCGCCATCTTCACCAAGGCGCTCGGGCTCGACATGGACCTGACCGCGCGCGGCATGGGCGTGCGCTCACAGCGCTATTCGATGCTGGTGGACAACGGCGTGGTCAAGGCCGTCAACGTCGAGCAGCCGGGCAAGTTCGAGGTCAGCGACGCCGACACGATGCTGAAGGCGCTCTGACCGGAGACCCGAGCGATGTCCTACGACCTCGTGATCAAGAACGGCGCGCTGATCGACGGCTCGGGGCTGCCGCGCTACCGCGCCGACGTCGGTGTGCGCCACGGCCGGGTGGCGGCGATCGGACGGATCCGTGAGCGCGCCGACGAGGTCATCGACGCCGATGGCCTGGTGGTCGCGCCGGGCTTCGTCGACGTCCACACGCACATGGACGCGCAGATTTTCTGGGACCCGCTGGGCACGTGCTCGTGCTGGCATGGCATCACGAGCGTGGTGATGGGCAACTGCGGCTTCACCCTCGCCCCGTGCGCGGCGTCCGACAAGCACCTGGTCGTGCGCAATCTCGAGCGGGCCGAGGACATCTCGGGCGCGGCCATGGCGGCCGGCATCGAGTGGCGGTGGACCACGTTCCCGGAGTGGCTCGATTGTCTGGAGAGCTTGCCCAAGGGCATCAACTACGCGAGCTACCTCGGACACTCGGCGCTGCGCACCTACGTCATGGGCGAGCGCGCCTTCGATGAGGCTGCGACCGACGACGACCTCTCGGCGATGGAGCGCGAGCTGCGCGATGCGATCCGCGCGGGCGCGATGGGCTTCACGACGTCGCGCTCTCCGATCCACGAGACCCCGGACGGCCGGCCGGTCGCGAGCCGCCTGGCCGGCTGGGACGAGATCCGGCGGCTCGTCGGTGTGATGGGCGACATGAACGCCGGGATCTTCGAGCTGGCGGGCGAGGCGGTCGGCCGAGAGCTCGGCGATCCGGCCGCGTTTCGCGCGTATCACGAACGGCTGCGCGATCTGGCCGTCGAGACGGGGCGTCCGGTGACGTTCGGCAACTTCAGCCGCCTCGAGGCGCGCGAGGTGTGGCGTCACTACATGAACCTGCTCGACGAGACGGCGGCCGCCGGCGGACGGATGTTCGCCCAGGTCCACAGCCGCGGCCTCGACGTGCTCCTGTCGTTCAAGACGCAGATGCCGTTCGACGACCTGCCGGCGTGGAAGCCGTTCCGCGCGCTGCCGCTCGCCGAGCAGCGGGCGCGCCTGCGCGATCCCGAGACCCGGCGCCGCTTGATCGAGGGCGCCCGCGAGGCGCCCGACCGTCGAGCGCTCGGCACCGAGGCGCGACCGTTCCCCTACGAGTGGATCTTCGTCTATGACACGGTGGCGGGCCCGCACCGCACGGTCGCCGAGGTCGCCCGCGAGCGCGGCGTCGATCCGGCCGCGGCAATGATCGACCTGGCGCTCGAGTCCGACTTCGAGCGCTTCTTCGTGCATCCCGTCGCCAACGAGATGCAGGACGACGTGCTCGAGATGATGCGGCACCCGCGCGCGGTGGTCACGTTCTCCGACTCGGGCGCGCACGTGTCGCAGATCATCGACTCGTCGCTCCAGACGCATCTCCTGAGCCACTGGGTGCGCGAGCGGCAGGTCTTCTCCCTCGAGCAGGCGGTGCGGATGCTGACACTCGTGCCGGCGACCCTCTGGGGCTTCGCCGATCGCGGACTCGTCCGCGAGGGCTTCGCCGCCGACCTGGTCGTCTTCGATCCCGACACGATCGCGCCGGAGATGCCGGAGGTCGCCCACGATCTGCCGGCCGGCGCACGGCGGCTGGTGCAGCGCGCGCGCGGGATCGCGGCGACGGTCGTGAACGGCGATGTGCTGCTGCGCGATGGCAAGCACACGGGCGCGCTCCCCGGCCAGCTTCTGCGCGGACCGCTCGCGCAACGCGCCCGAGCATGAGGCTGCGCGCCGGCGCGCAGAGTGGGACAATCTAGCCATGCGCTGGGATGTGGCGTTCGCCGTGGTGGTGGTGCTGGCCGGGAGCTCGCTTCACCCGGCATTCGGCCAGCTGAGATCCGCGCCGGGCGGCACGACTCCAGGCGGCGCGATCTTCGACCGGCTGAATCAGTCATCGACGCGCCCCGTGCCGACGACACCGCCGCCCAGCGTTCGTCAGCCCAACGACCTGTGGGTGCCCGATCGATTCGTCCAGGTTCCCGGCGCGGACGGTCAGGTGCTCGTGCCCGGTCACTGGGAACGGCGACTGTCGGACCACGAGGTCTACACTCCGCCGCTGACCGGCCGGACCCCGCAGGGCGACACCACGATCAACTTTCCTGCCGGCACCCGCCCGCCCGTCAACGAGCGGCAGTTCCCCTGACCGGCGCCCCCGCAAGGGCCCTCCGGTGTCGACGGATTCTGCGTGTCGCGCGGCGGCCATCGCCGATCTCGTCCGGAGCTTCGAGGGACACCTGACCGACCATCGTGAGTGCGCCGGCCTCGCCGGCAGCATCCTCGAGGTGGTCGCGAACGGCGCCCCCTGGGGTGTGGCCTGGCTGCGATGTCCCGACTGCGGCGTACGGTGGGAGCGGCGCCTCGCGCTGAACGGAGCCGGCTAGCCCCGACTCGTACTTCCGGCTTGACTCCGTCGCCACCGCCGCTGTATCCGGTCTCGATGGCAACCCGCGGCTTCGCGACCTCGGCGCACCGTCACCTGTCGCGCGACCCGGTGATGCGCCGGCTCATTCGCCTGCACGGGCCCTGCGAGCTCACGCCCCTCAAGCGGTCGCCCTACGAGGCGCTGACGCGCGCGATCGCCCATCAACAGCTTCACGGTCGCGCGGCGGAGTCGATCCTGGCCCGCTTCATCGCGCTCTTCGAGAACGGGCGCTTCCCGTCGCCGGTTGGCTTTCGCGATGTCGTCCGGGGCTGGAAAGCCCCGGC
>CAYVHH010000030.1:0-7207 GCA_964450175.1 uncultured bacterium
TGTCTCGATCTCGGGCTCCTGGTCTCGCTCGCGGGCCCGGTGACCTATCCGAAACCGGGGGCGCTGCCCGACGTCGCCCGGTTCGTCCCCGGCGATCGCCTCGTCGTCGAGACCGACTGTCCGTTCCTGCCGCCGCAGCCCCATCGCGGCAAGCGCAACGAGCCCGCGTATCTCGCGATCACGGCGGCGCGCGTCGCGGAGCTGCGCGGCGAGCCGCTCGCCGACCTGGCCGCGCGCATGTCCGAGAACGCCCGGGCGCTCCTGCGGCTGTGAGCCGCGACCGCTCGCTGCGTGACGTCGCGTTCTACCTCCGGGGTCGCCTCACCAAGGGGCTGACCCGCCTCGCCAGCGCGCGCGACCGCACGCCTCCGGTCGTGCCGCTGCCGCTCGACCAGGTGATCCGCGGCGCCCGCGATCCGCTGGCGCTCTCGCGGCTTCTCGAGGGCCGATCGAACGCGGAGCGCGAGTCGGCGGTGGCGCACTATCTCGGCGCCCGCGGCATCCCCTTCGCGCGCCATCGCTTCGCGTCCGGCGAGGGCACGGGCGAGAACTTCAGCGTCGATCTCGGGGCGGGCGATCGTGTGCTCCTGCTCGCGGCGCATCACGACGCCGTGGACGCGAGCCCGGGGGCCAACGACAACGCCGCGGCGGTCGGGATCGTGTTGAGCCTGATCGAGCGGCTGGCCGCCGCGCCCCCGGCGAAGCTCCGCCTGAGGCTTCTCTTCACGGCGGCGGAGGAGCGCGGCTATCTCGGCGCCCGACACTACGCGCACGAGGTCCCCGTCGGGGAGCTCGCCGGCGTGCTGAGTCTCGAGCTCTGCGGCATCGGCGATAGCGTGGTGATCTGGGACGCGGCGGACGAGACCCCGTTTCTCGAGCGCGTGAGCGCGGCGCTTCGGAGTATCGGGCTCGCGCGCGACGCGGGCCATCACGTCGTCGGCCGCATTCCCATGTTCGGCAGCGACCATCGAGCCTTCGCGCCGCTCGGCGTGCCGGCGTACGGGTTCACCCTGGTGCCATCGGCCAACGCGGAGGCGCTGCGGCAGTTCGTGTTCAGCCCGGTGCGCAGCGCGATCCGCCACCTGATCCGGCGGCCGGTGCCGTTCGACACGTATCACACGCCGCGCGACCGGGGCAGCACGCTCGAGCCGCGGGCGCTGGCGCTCGCGCTGCGCGCGCTCGAGGCCGTTATTGGGGAAGTGGCGTAGGCGGAGTCGTCGCGAGACGGAAGAGCAGCCGCCGGCTCAGCGCGGCTTCACTCGCGGGGACGAGCACGACGACCTCGCCCTGGCCCCCGACGCTGAACGGATAGACCGAATGGGCCAGCCGTGAGCGCAAGAGGGTCGGGATCCCTTCGCTCTCGAAGAGTCCTTTGAGGACCAGCGCTTCGGCCTGATCGCACCGGCGCACCTCGACCAGCCCGCGCTCGCCCCCCGGGGCCCTGGGGAATCTCGGAAACGGGATGACCTTCCCGCGCATCGACATGGCCGTGAGTATAATCCATCCCCATGGGGCCGCGCCCGTCCACGCCGTGAGCCGGGCGAGCGTCGGCGTCGTCGTCACGTGCCGGTGCGGCGAGGTCTACGAGCTGCGGCCGGAATACGCGGGCCGCCTCCTCGAATGCCCGGCCTGCCGCCGTCAGCTGCGCGCGGGCCCCCCGCCGAACGCTCCGCGCCCGCCGACCCCCGGCGTCGACCGCGCCTTCGATCGTGACGTCTTCCTGCTGCGCCAGCGCGTCTTCACGATCACGTCGAAGTACGAGATCTGGGACCAGGACGGCACGCCCGTGCTCTACGTGGAGCGCCCGACCTATCCGATCCGCACGCTCGTGGCCTATCTGCTCGCGGTGATCGTCACCCTGACGCTCATGGGCGCGGCGGCCAGGGCCATGGCGCGGGATGCAAGCGGGCTGATCGTCCTGCTCTCGGTGCCGGTCGCGGCGTTCATCTTCCTGGTGATCTCGATGTCGTTGCGGCCGCGCCGCCACGTGACGATCTATCGCGACGACTCGCGCCAGGAGACGTTGCTCCGCGTGATCCAGGATCAGCGCGTCGCGCTCCTCACCAGAACGTATACGGTCGTGACGCCGGCGGGCGAGACCCTGGCGCGTTTGCGAAAGACGTACCTGCACAACATCATCCGCAAGCGCTGGTACGTCACGGGCCCGGGCGGCGAGGCCCTCGCGATGGCGATCGAGGACTCGATCGTGCTCTCGTTGCTCCGGCGGATCCTCGGCCCGTTCTTCGGATTCCTCCGGACGAATTTCGTGTTCGTCCGGGGCGCCGACGCCGAGGTCTTCGGCGAGCTCAACCGCAAGTTCACACTGCTGGATCGCTACGTGCTCGATCTGTCGGCCGACACCGCGCGCGCGTTCGACCGCCGCGTCGCCGTGGCGCTCGGGATCATGCTCGACACCGGCGAGCGCCGCTGACGTGAGCGTCTTCCCGGAAGCCCCGCTCCGTATTACGCCGGACATGCTGCTCTCGCGCCGCGTCGATTTCGAGCGTCGCATGAGTCGCGTGCCGCCGGTGACCCTCGCGACGCTCGCGCTCCTCGCGGTGATCTTCGTCGCGGAGGTCCGGATGGGCGCACTCGAGTCGCGCGAGTCGATCCTCGCGATGGGCGCGCTCGCGCGCGAGCGCGTCGCCGCCGGCGAGTACTGGCGCCTCCTGACGGCGCCGTGGCTCCACGGCGGCACCGAGCACCTGATCGGCAACGGGATCGCGCTCTACATCCTGGGGATGGTCAGCGAGGCCGCGTTCGGCCCGGCTCAGTTCGTGGTGCTCTACGTGCTGAGCGGGCTGGCGGGCTCCATCGTGAGCGTGCTGGTGGGCGCGGGTCCGTCCGTCGGCGCCTCCGGCGCGATCTTCGGCTTGCAGGGCGCCGCGATCGTGCTCCTGCGCCGCGAGCGCGAACGCCTGCTGGTGCGCGACCGGCGCGTCGGATTCGTGCTCCTCATCTGGGCGATCTACACGATCGTCGGCGGCCTCACGGACCGCTTCATCGACAACGGCGCCCACCTCGGCGGCGCGCTGGGCGGCGCCCTCATCGCGAGCCGGCTCCACCCGGTCGTGCTGTCCCCGCTGGCGCCCGAGCGCGTCGCGGCGGTGCGCCGCTGGATCGGGCTCGTCGTCGCGCTGCTCGGCTATGCGGTCGTCGGCTGGCTCCGCCGCTGACGCGCCGCGGGAGGATCCGAGCGCGGCGCGAGTCACCGCCGTTTCCGTTCGAAGACCGCCACCCAGACGAGCGACTTCGGCACGTACGCGGCCGCGTCGGCCCCCCAGGCGTAGGTCGTGAGCCGGTCGGACACGATGTCCACGAAGCCCACCCGATCGAAGTCGGTCGCGTATCGCGCCCACCACTCGAACACCGCCCGATCGGACTGCGGTCGCACGTTCCAGGAGGCCGACGCGTTGACGAGGACCACGAACCGCGGACGCGCGGCCTCGATCTCGTCGATCATCTGGCGCTGCATGCGCGAGGCGTACGGCTGGTACTCCATCAGCGAATACATGTAGACGAAGCCCGTGGCGCCGCGCCGGCCGGCGTAGAAGTAGATCTGCGGCTCCGAGCCCAGCACGGCGATTCGATCCGCCTCGCTCGTCCGGGCCCTCAGGTACCGGGCGATCTCGACCGACTCGGGGAACGGGTTGAGGCCGAAGAGCTCGCGGCTGACGCGGTCAGGGGCCGCCTGCCACAGGATTGCGCGCTCGGCGATGAGAAAGGTCGCGAGCGGGACGACCGTGAGCGCCGCCGCGAGCCCTCGGCGAAGCGCGGGGCTCTTGCGCCCGCGGCCCCGCGCGAGCGCGTCCACGCCGAGCCCGGCGAGGAGTGCCACCGCCGGGAGGACGAGGAGAAAATAGTGATTGCGGAAGTACAGACCGGCCGACGTCCCGATCAGCGAGCACAGCGTGAAGAGGAGGACGAACCTGCGCCGAGGCCGCGCCTCGGGGTGCCAGAAGAGCGCCGAGACGCCGACGACCGCGAGGAGGGCGACGAGGTACGAGGGCGTGAGGAGCTCACCGGCCTTGCGCACGAAGAGCGTGGCGCCGGCAGCGACGCTCACCGCGGAGCTGTAGTACAGCGCGTAGGTGACGGTCCAGAACCAGAAGCGCTCGAACACGCCGGCACCGGCCATGACGGCGCACAGCGCCGCGAAGGGAAGAAGCGCGCCGGCCAGGATCGCCAGCGCCGGCACGACGCGGCGTCGCTCGTCGCCGTGAGTGTGGGACGACGCGGCACCGAGCAGCGTGTAGACGACGGCAAAGAGGCCGAATGCCGCGCCGCTCTGCTTGGCGAGGAAGGCGAGGCCGAAGAGGACGCCGCTCACGACCAGGGCGAGCGGTCGCCGGGCCTCGAGCGCGTGCAGCAGCACGAGAACGCCGGCCAGCGCTGGGAGCAGCACGAAATGCTCGGCGTACGCCGCGATCCCGTGGACCCTCGGGCCGATCGAGAGCACCGCGAAGACCGCGGCCGCCGAGACGGCGACCGTCGCGTTGTACAGCTTGGCGGCGAGGCAGAACACGAGGACGGTGGTCGCGGCGTTGACGACCAGCAATCCCAGATGAATCGCCGCCGGCGACTGCCCGAACGCGGCGAGAATCGCCGCATACACGCCGTAGATCCCCGGCAGTTTCAAGTTGTACGCTTCCGCGTACGGCGGAACGCCCTGGAGCAGCAGTTGTCCGAGGTACGCGTACTCGCCCTCGTCACGGTCGAGGGGCACGCCGAGCAGGCGAACCCTGAGCGCCGCGGCGCCCACCACGCTCAGGCCGAGCAGGGCCCATGCCGGCAGGCCCGGTCGCGTGTTCATCGGCGGTGAGCCCGGCCGTGGCGGCGCCGAGTCGTCCCCATGCGCCGCGATCGGAATCGCCGCCCACCCGCGCTCGAGCCAGGCGCGCACGCGCGCGCGAACGAACGGCGCCTTGAACGGCTTGGGTCAGATAGTCGGTCACCCCCGCCGCGAAGCCCTCCTGCGTCTTGGCGACGCCCGCCTCCGCGGTGATTGCCGCCGGAGCGCAGGGTGGTCGGTCCCGGCGTCGCCAGTGATCCGCGCGAGCCCCGGAAGCGAATGCGCATCATCGGCTCCCGATGCGGATCACGATAGATCGCGCGCCGCCGGCAGCCCCGGCAGCGAGGTCGCCGCCCGAACCCCGCGCACAATCGCGTCGGCGACCGCGGCGGCCGCCGCGAGGCCCAGCCGCGTGATGTCGGCGGGTACGTCGCCGACGGAGAGCGCGAAGAGCGTATCGCCGTCGAAGGCGGTGTGTGGCGGCGACAGCGCGCGCGCGAAGCCGAGCATCCCGAGCGACGCGAGCTTCGCGGCCTCCGGCTTGCTCAGGCGGGCGTTCGTGGCGATCGCGCCGATCGTCGTGTGCTCGGGCGCGGCGAATCGCTCGAGGACGCGACCGCCCGCCAGCTCGCGAGCGGAGTCGACGAGGCGGAGGCTTTCCGGCGATTCGCGGGCGCCGGCGATCAGCGCGCCCGTGTCCGGGTTGCGCACGTCGCCGACCGCGTTGACGACCACGATCGCGCCCACGACCACGTCGCCGAGCCGTCGCGAGGCGCTGCCGATTCCGCCGCGCATCGCCCGGGCGATGCGGTGCACCTTGCCGACCGTCGCGCCCGTTCCCGCGCCCACGTTGCCCTCGGCGACCGGGCCGACGGCCGCGAGGGCGGCGGCCTCGGCGCCCATCTCGCGAGTCGGACGCGCGCGCCCGCCGCCGACATTGAGATCGAAGATGAACGCGCCCGGAACGTGCGGCACGACGGTCGGCCCGGCCGCGAAGCCGCGGCCTTGCGCCTCGAGCCAGCGCATCACGCCCCAGATCGATTCACCGCCGAACCGGCTGCCTCCGCCCAGGACGACGCCCTCCACGGTTGCCACGAGATGGCGAGGGTCGAGGTAGTCGAGGCCGACGACGTCGTTAGCCCCGCCCCGCAGCTCGACCCCGGCGACGGCGGGACGATCGCAGAGCACCACGGTGACCCCGGTGAGACCCGTGAGATCGGTCGCGTGACCGACGCGGATCCCCGGAACGTCGGTGATCAGGGCTTGCGGCTCACGTCGGCGGCGCGGAGCCGCCCGGCCGCAACTTCGCCCGCCAGCTCGAGCGCGCGCTGCGCGAGCGCCCGCGCCAGCGGGTGATGCGAGAGCGGGGTCTGGCCCTCGCCGAATGCCGCCGCGGCGGCCGCCGCAATCGCCGCGTGCTCGCTCCGGTCGCTCAGGTCGAAGATCCAGGCCATCTCGGCGAAGCGACGGCCCCAGCGGCGGCGCGCCTCGGGGTTGAACTCGCGCTCGATCACGCGCGCCAGGATCGCCTCCTGCCGCTCGGCCTTGATCTGGTCGGAGACCACGAGCCGGCTCTCACGGGCTTCCTGAACCTCGAGGGCATCGCTCTGGACCGCCTCGGGGTCGAGGAACCAGCCGGCCATCTCCGGGAGGCCGAGGAGCTCGACCGAGCGCTCGGCGAGCGCCAGATCGGCCGCGGGCAGGGAGGGCGGCCCCGCAGGTGCGACGTCCGCGAAGAACGGCTGCCACCGCCCGAACGCGGCGGGCGGCGACGTTCCCCGCTCGCGGTGCAGCTCGAGCGCTTCGGCCACGAGTCCGAGGGCGCGCGCGGGCTCGGTCTCGACCCACGGAAGCTTCTGTGCCGCACGGAGCGAGGCCAGCTCGGCCTCGAGCCGGCGCTTCGTGATGTCGCCGCCGGCAACCTCGGCGATGCCGACGACGTCGTTGATGATCAACGAGCAGAGCGCGCCGCCCCCATAGGCGCCCTCGAACAGGATCCACGCCGCCCGCGATCCGCTGCCGTCGATGCCCGAGAGCCAGGCGCGGGCGGCGTGCGGCGTGCCGCGGCGAACCACCGGCGCGGTCGGCGGGGCCGGCGCGGGCCTGACGCCGCGCTGCGACAGCCGATAGAGCGCTCGCTTCGCCGCGCGCCGCACGACGCGGTCCGCCGCGCTTTCGGCGAGTCCGCTCAGCGCCGGCAGGGCGCCGGCGCCGTGCTCGTTGGCGAACGCCCGCAGCGCGCCGTCGAGGGCGTCCTCGGACAGGCCGTGCAGCGACGACGCGTCGAGGCTTGGATCGCTCATCCGAATCGCAGCCGGAAGAATGGATGCGCCGGGTGATCGACGAAATAGACGCGGCGGGCGTAGTCAAGGGCGCCCGCGTAGCCTTCGAACCGGTCCGCGAGGCGCCGGAAGA
>CAYVHH010000031.1:0-5173 GCA_964450175.1 uncultured bacterium
CCCACTCCCGCCACCTCGAGCGACGCCAGGTACCACGCCTGACGCGCGTTGGTCCGGCGGTCCATCGCGAGAGTCCCGAGCAAGTACGCCTTCGCCACTCGCAGCTCGTCGTCGGAGACGGCCTGACGCTGGATGCGCTCGAGCTGCTCACGGAGCGCCGCCTCGGCCTTGTCCTTGTTGGCAGGCGCCGCGCCGAGCAAGGCGAGGAAATAGCCCGTGCCCACGCGCATCGGCTCGCGTGCCGCGGTCGTGTACGCCAGCCCCTGCTTGTCGCGAAGCTCCGAGAAGAATCGGCTCGCCAGCCCGCCGCCCAGCACGGCGCTCACGACTTTCATCGCCGCGAGATCGGGATCCATCAGTGAGGGCGCAAGACCGCCCATGAGGATCTGGGCCTGTGCGCCCGGGACCGTGAGCACGACGCGGGCCGCCGCGGGCGCGGGAGGCGTCGTGCCGTTCGGCGCCGGCGCCGGCGCGGCCGGGAGCGCACCGAACAGACGCTCGGCCCTTGCCACCACTTCACCGCTCTTCACCTTGCCGCTGACCGCCAGCACTAGCGCCCCCGGCACGTAGTAGCGCCGATAGTGCGCGAGCAGCGCCGCGCGATCCATTCGCTCGAGGCTCTCCTTGAGCCCGATCGGATCCCACGCATACGGGTTGTCGCCGTAGGTCCGCGCCATCAGACTGTCGAAGGCCGCGTCGTACGGCTTGTCGGCGCGGTTGCGGATCTGTCGCACCAGAAAGTCGCGCACCGCCTGGGTCGTGCCGTCGGGGATCGTCGGCCGCAAGGCAACGTCGGCGACGAGATCGAGCATCTCGCCCCAGTAGCGTGAGAGCGCGGTCGCGGGGATCTCGGCGTAGTCCGCGTCGGCGTAGGCATCGATACTGCCGCCCATGCGATCGGCGGCGCTGGCGATCTGGGTGCCGTCGAGCGACGTCGTGCCACGCACGACCATGAGCTGCAGGAAGTTCGAGATCCCGGCGTTCTCGCGCGTCTCCCAGCGCGTGCCCATCCGGAGCATCAGCGAGATCGCGACGACCGGGGCGGTCGGATTCTCGCGCACGAGCACCGTCATGCCGTTGGCCAGCTTCGTGCGCGTGACGGCGCCGGGTTCGCCATCAGCGACGGCCGCGAGCCCAGGAACGACGAGGCCGACGACCGAAAGACCGAGCAGCAGAGCGGCGAGCCGTCGGCAGGTCATGGCTTGGGCTGGAACGAGATCCGCGCGTAGTCGGTGCGCGAGAGGTAGCGGCGGGCCGCGTCGCGGATCTGCTCGCGCGTGATCTTGCCCAGCCGGTCCACGTAGCCCAGCTCCGCGTCGAGCGTCCAGGTCGTCTCGGCGATCGCGTAGGCGTTGGCGAGCCCGTCGGAGGTCTCGGTGTCGAACGCGTGCTGCGATTCGGCCCGGATCACGGCGAGCTGTCGCTCCTCCTCGGTCGGTCCGTCGGCCTGCATGCGCGCGATCTCCTCGAGGATGATCTGCTCCACCCGTTCGAGATCCTTGGCTTCCAGCTCGGCCCTCACGCTCACGATGCCTCCGCCCATCTGCGCCGAGTAGCTCATCGTGATCGATGACACGAGGCGCTCCTTGTCACGCAGCCGAACCGCCAGCCGCGAGCTCTCGGCGCCGGCGAGGATCGTCGTGAGCAGGTCGACCGTATCGCCGGTGAAGTCGTTCGTCGGCGGCGCCTGCCAGCCGAGCGCGAGCCTCGCCTGCTGCTCCGGCCGCTCGACGGACTTTCGCGCGACGCCGGTGAGCGGACTCGGCTTCGGCGCCGGCACCGGCGTGTACCCCGTGGACGGAATCACGCCCCAGATGCGGTCGACCATGCCGCGCACGGTCGGCACGTCGACCGGCCCAGCGACCACGAGCGTCATGTTCTCCGGCGTGTAGTACTTCTTGTTGTACGCCTTGAGCATCGCGCTCGTGGCGGCGCTCATGGTGGCGCGCGTGCCCAGCACCGGATAGCCGTACGGGTTGTTGGCGAAGACCATTCCGTAGAGCTGGCGGATGATGGCGGTCTTCGGGTTGTCGGTCTCGATGTTCGCCTCTTCGAAGATGACTTCGCGCTCGCGCGCCACCTCGGCGGGATCGAACGTCGAGCGGAACGCCATGTCGGCGAGCGTCTGCATCGCCGTCTCCATCGACTCCTTGGGCACGAGGATGTAAAAGTCCGTGAAGTCGAACGACGTCGTCGCGTTCGTACGCCCACCGACGCCCTCGACCGTTCGATCGATGTAGCCCGGTCCCCACTTGTCGGTGCCCTTGAAGAGCATGTGCTCCTGGAAATGCGAGTACCCGAGCTGGTCCGGCCGCTCGTAGCGGACCCCCACCCCCACGTACAGATAGACCGCGACGATATCGGCGGCGCGATGGTCCTGCACGATCAGCTTGAGGCCGTTGGGCAGCACCTGGCGCACCGGCGGGGGGAGCTCGCCGCTCGTGGACGGGCCGGCACCGCTCGATCGGCCGGCACAGCCGCTCGCCAGGCAGACCGCCGCGACGATCGCCAGGGCCACGGCGCCGGTTGCGCGACGCGATTGGCTCATTGCACGCGCCCGGTCAGCTCGATCATTTTACCGGCGCGGAGCACGGTGACCTTGTAGGCTGCCCCCGAGGCTTTCGAGGACAGGGTGTCGCGAATCTTCATCAGGTTGGCGGCTTCCGCCTTGATGCCGTCGACCGCGAGGATGATGTCGCCCCCGAGCGGCACGTCGCCGCGGCCGAGATTGACGACCATTGTGGCGCCTCGAAGCCCCATCTGCTCAGCCGGCGAGTCCTTGGCCACCGTCTTGACGATGTACCCCGTCGCCCCCGGCGGGAGATTGAGCAGATCGGCCTCGGCGTCAGAGAGGGCCTGGCCTTCGAGGCCGGACCAGAACGACTTGCGCTCGAGCAAGAGCTTCTTCGCGGTATTGATGGTCACGACGAAGCCCAGCCCCTCGCTGCCGCCGCTCTTGGAGATGTTGTGGCTGACGATGCCGATCACCTGGCCCTTCATGTCGAACATCGGCCCGCCCGAGTTCCCGGTGTTGATCGTCGCCGTGGTCTGGAAAAACTCGGCGAGCGGCATCGTCTTGTACACCGTGTTGGGTTTCCAGCGCGCGCTGATGAGGCCATCGCTCAAGGAATAGCTGAGCCCGTAGGGCGCGCCGACGATGATGACCGGATCGCCCACCCGGATCGGATCCGAGTCGGCGAGGGGCGACGACTTGGCGTCTTTCGGGACGCGTTCGAGCTGGAGCAGCGACAGATCGGCGGCCGGCTCCGAGGCCACCACGCGAGCCTTGACGGTCTCACCTCCGAGGAACTCGACGTTGATCTCGTCCATCGAGTGCACGACGTGGGCCGCCGTCATCACCTTACCGTCGGGCGAGATCAATACGCCCGAGCCGGTCTCGGCGAATCGGGATTGGCCGCTCGTGCTGATGTCACGGCCCTTGGCACGAATCACCACGACGGACGGGGCGACCTTGCGAAACACCTCGCCGGGAGTCTGCGCCTGGGCAACGGGTCCCAGCCACGCCAGCAGCCCGATTGCCACTGTTGCGCTCAGCAGTCTCTTCATCTCGAGATCCTCCTTGATCGAAGCTCGGCGGCATGGCCGCGGCACTTGTCTGCTGGCCTGCGCAAAGATATACCGTCAGCCGCGTCGACTGGCCGCGAAATTCGCCGCGTACCCGCGCATAAGTTCTCGAATAAACGGCCGAACCGCCTACTGGACCAAGGTCCAGTCGGTGGGTCGCTGGAACCATCGTCGCCAAAGCGCTGGTAAGATGACTGGCCGTGGACCGATTCCGAGACCGGGTGGCGGTCGTGACCGGCGCGGCGAGCGGCATCGGGCTGGCGCTGGCCGAGCGGTTCGCCGCGGAGGGCATGAAGGTGGTCATGGCCGATGTCGAGGCCACCGCCCTCGACACCGCCGCTGCGGCGGTCCGACGCAAGGCACCTGCCGTGCTGGCCGTGCGGGTCGATGTCGCCCGCGCGGAGGACGTCGAGCGGCTCGCGCGCGAGACCTATGCCGCGTTCGGCGCCGCCCACGTGGTTTGCAACAACGCCGGCGTCGCGGTGATCGGCGCCGTTCACGAGCACTCGCTGGCCGACTGGCAGTGGGTGATGGGCGTGAATCTCTGGGGCGTGATCCACGGCGTACGCGCGTTCGTGCCGCGCATCCTGGCCGGCGGCGACGCGGGGCACATCGTGAACACCGCGTCGATGGCGGGCCTCAGCACCGCGCCGTTCATGTCGGTCTACGACGTCACGAAGCACGGCGTGGTGGCGCTGTCGGAGTCGATGTTCAAGGAATTCGAGTCGACCGGAGCGCCCATCGGCGTCTCGGTAGTGTGCCCCGGCCTCATCAACACGAGCATCATGCGCTCGTCGCGCAACCGCCCGGCGGAGCTGGCCGAGGAGGGCAAAGCCGGACCCATGGCGCAAGCGTTCGGCCAGGGCCTCGCCGATCGGCTGACCCGCGGCTATCCGCCGTCGGAAGTTGCCGATCAGGTGCTCCGGGGCATTCGCGAGAAGCGCTTCTATGTCGTGCCCGCGCAGCCCGAGGTGCGCGAGGCGGCCACGATCCGCGCCAAGGACATCATCGAGCTCCGGAATCCGACCACGCGCCGATAGCCGGTCGCGCGTCGGGCTCCGGCGCTCGCGAGCTACGCGCCTTTCGGGAAGTCGTACAGGGTCGCCGGATTCTCCACCAGGACACGATGGCGGACCTTCTCGTCCGGCACCCAGTCACTGAGCAGATCGAACAGCACGGCGTCGTCCGGGAGCTGCTTGGACTGCTCGGTCGGATGCGGCCAGTCGCTGCCCCACACGCACCGCTCCGGCATCGCCTTGGCGTAGGCGCGCGCGACGGCGCTGGAGTCCGAATAGCTCGGCGGCCCCACCTTGGTGTCGGCGTAGGCGCCGGACAGCTTGACCCACGTGCGGCCCTTGTCCATCAGCGCCCGCACTTTGGCGTAGAGCGGATGGTTGACGCCCTCGGGCTGCGGGATGTGCGCCAGGTGATCGAAGACGATCGGCGACACGACGCGCTCGAGGATCGGCATCACCTCCATGATCTTGGCGGCCGAGGCGTTGATCTGGATGTGCCAGCCGAGATCGTTGACCCGCTTGGACAGCGGCTCCATCATCTCGGGCGTCGTGGCGCCCGCCTGAGCCAGGTT
>CAYVHH010000032.1:0-4227 GCA_964450175.1 uncultured bacterium
ATCTCTTCGCGGTGGATCGCGGCGATCGAGACAAAGATTGAGCCTTCCAGCAGCTCGATCACCTCGGGGCGGTAAGGCATCGAATCGAAGAGCGTGCGCTCCAGGAACTCGCTGACGCGCGGCTTGAACACGCTCGTCTCGATCGAGGCGCCGTTCCAGCGCACGTCGCAGTAGTCGTTGATGATGCTGTCATAGCCGCCGCTGATCGAGTGCAGGAGCTTGGCATAGTCGTACTTGATGTCGCCGGTGATGCCGGGCTTGCCCCACGCGCCGCGGGGATCGACGAGCTTCACCGCACCGCTCTCCGGACTGTAGAGGATGTTCGGGAAGCAGAAGTCGCCATGAACAATCGAGTGGTCCTCCTCGCGCCACAGGCGCGGCAGCACCGACTCGAGCGCATCGATGGCCTGCGCCACGGACAGCGACTCGCGGCCGTTGAGCGTGAGGCTCTCGGCCTCGAGGAGCGGTTGCAGAGTCGCGCTCTGCCGGGAAAGCTCCTCGATACGGGTGCGCATCTTGCCCACGTACATGCCGCGGTAGTCGTCGAGCGACACCGGGGCCTTGTATCCGTTGAACAGCCGCAGCAGCCGGACGAGCTTCTCGAGCACGACGCTCCACGTCGACTCGTGCAGGTCCGAGTACAGGAACAGCTCGTCAAGCGATGGATACGGCAGGAATTCCATCGTCACCGACGGCGTCTCGCGGTCGCTCGCGAACACGGCGGGATACACCCAGCGCAGCTCGGGCGGCAGTCCCTCGTACCAGTCGATCTCGGCGAGAAGCTTGGCCTTGTTCTCGGACGACTTGGTCAGCAGGTTGGCGAACTCGTCGACCTGGATGTGATTGAAGTGCCGTGTGACGATGAACTTCTTGCGCGCGGCGTAGTAGTTGTCGACGTGACCGATGTCGATCCAGTCCTTGATCTCCACCAGACGGAACGGCCTCTGCTGCGTGTAGGCGACGAGCACGTCCGAGATCTCGGCGTCCTCCACGGGCGGGGCGAACCCCTGGATCTGACGCAGGTGGTAGACGCCGATGATCGCCGGCTCGTTCGGAGTCGTGGGGCCTTCGGGCTTGTTGCGGATCACGAGCGGCTGCACGCTCTGGACGAGCGCCCAGCGCGACGGGTTCGTGTACGTGCGCGACACGGCGATGAATGGCTCGCCACGCGTGACCTGCTCCATCACTTCCGGGGTGATCAGCGTGTCACAGAGCACGACCGTCAGGTGATCGATGCCGTCGCGGCGCGCCGCCGCGAGCGCCAGCGCGAACGAGACGCCCGGCCGCCGCGCCGGATCCGAGACGATCTCGTGGATGCGCGCCTTCTCGTCGGCCTTGAGGTAGCGGAAGACGCGGCGCTCGATCAGCTCCTTCTTGTGCCCGACGACCACATAAAGCTCCGCGTCCGAAGCCGGCATCACGGTCTTCAGGTTGTGCATGAGGACCGGCTTGCCGTGGAGCGGGATCAGGGCCGATGGCACGTCGCCGAAGATCGGCGCCAGCTCGTGGCTGACGGCGCCCGCGGTGAGGATCACGAACGCGTGGCGGCCGTCATTCGCCATCGAGCGCGGCCTCCAGGAATGCCTTCAGCTCGTCGGGCGTGCCGATCGGGTACATCGTCTCGGCGACGTCGTAGCCCACGGGGCCGTGGTCGGCGATGACGTGGTTGTAGAACGGAGCCACGTACAGCTCCCTGCTGTGCGCGAGCACGTCGCTCGCGTGCCGGCGCACGACGTCCTCGAGCACCGCCATCGAGCGGAACACGTACAGCCCCGTCGAGGCGAGCGGCGAGATGCGGCGCTTCTCGGCTGCCTCGAGCACTTTGCCGTTCTCGACACGGGCGAAACTCAGCTGCTCGGCCTCCGACGGGTAGAGCCCCATCAGGCCTTGAAGTCCGGAGCCGGCGAGTCCGACCAGTCGCTGCCGGAGCCGGCTCGATTCGAAGTACGTGTCGACGTTGTAGACGACGGCGGGGGCGAGGTTCCAGAGGTCGTCGAGTGCCGGCTTCGCCGCGAGCGCCGTCTCGGCCTGGCCACGCGTCAGCGCGTCGAGCCACACGAACCGGAGCCGGGGCGCGATGAACGCCTCGGGGTGGCCCAGCTCCGCGAGGGCGATCCGCGTCGCGCGCTCGAGCGCGTCGCGATGTTCGCTGCGACCGATCACCACGATGCGCTGCGCCAGATCGAGCGGCAGCGACTTGAGCGCCCAGTAGGTGAGCGAGTGCCCGCGGGCGATGATCTCGAACTTCTCTCCGGTGTGGCCCGCCTCCTTGAAACGGCGTCCCTCGCCGGCGGCGGCGATGACGTAGACGGGGAGCACGGTCGCGAGCTGATCCTCGGGAGGGCGATCGGGATTCAGCGCCACCGCCATGTCGTCGAGAATGAGGTCGCCCCACGGCTTCCCCAGGAACAGCTCGTCGCACGGAATGCCGTGCTTCTCGAGCCAGCCGAGCAGTCTGCCGCCCGTTTCCGCGGTGATCTTGCCGACGTTGCCGCCGTGCGTCTTCATGCGCCGCGAGGTGTAGAGGACGATCGTGTGACCTTCGGACTTCATCTTCCGGAGCCAGTCGCGGATGTGAGGAAACGGCTCGAGCTCGTAATAGCCCTCGCCCGGGTACTTGATGTGCGTGAGCGTTCCGTCGATGTCGACCACGATGCGCATCAGTCGCGCGCCTCGCGCCAGAGTCCGAGGCCGTGGCCGAGTTTCGCCAGCCCCCGCCCGAGCGGACCGGTGACCGAGCCGGCGCCTGCGACGTAGAACCTCGGCCGGCGCAGCGCCACAGACGGATAGGTGGCCAGCGCGAGCGCCAGGTGCCGGAATCCGAGCATCTGACTGCCGCGCAGGACTTCCTCGAGCGCCCTCCGGATGCAGTAGGTGTCGATGAATTCCTTCACGATGTCGTCGCGATTGACGCCCAGCTCGGTCAGCGTCTCCGGCGGAAAGAGAAACGTCAGGTGATACATGTCGAGGGCGAGCCGCGGAACCGATGCCGCGCGCGCCGCGGCCAGCTGATTCGACTCGTGAATCCGCCAGTAGGACAGCGGCTCCTGCAGCCATACGACATCGGGGTCCTTCGAAAGCAGGTAGAAATTCAGGAGCATGTCGGGCGCGTACGAGAACGTGCTGTACAGACCTTCGATCGAATCGAAGAGTCGGCGCGAATAGAGCGTCGCTCCCTGGAATCCGACGATCTTCAATCGCGGGAGCGCATAGCCAAGCGCGACCTTCCCGCGCGTCCGCGATGCCACGCGGGCGGGCGTGTAGCGGTCGAGGGGCACGCGCAGGCACGCGAAGGAGTCCCGTTCGCGTGTCAGACCTTCAGTCGGCCTGCCCTCGGCGTCGACGACGTAGGTGTCGGCGATGGCGATGACATGATCCGGGTCGACGTCCGGACCAGTCGCCAGACCGAGGAGGCGCTCCACGGCGCGGGGGTCGATATAGTCATCGGCGCACTGGACCATCATGAACTCGCCGCGGGCCAGCGATGTGACCTTGTGGAGATTGCCGCCGTATCCGAGATTCCTTCGATTGGGGACGACCTTCACACGCGCATCGGACGCGGCGAAGCGCCGGGCGATGTCCAGCGATCGATCCGTGGAGCAGTTGTCGCAGATCACCAGTTCGACGTTGCGATATGTCTGAGCCAGGACGCTCTCGATGGCCTGGGTGACGAAACGCTCCGTGTTGTAGAGCGGCATGCAGACGGAGACAAGGGGCTCACTCACGCCGGTTCCCTCCCACGGACGCGGAGGCCTCGGCGAGGACCTCGTCGTAGAGATTCATCACCTTTCGGGCGTGTTCGCCCTCGTTGAAATGCTGAAGCACATGTGCCCGTCCCGCTTCGCCCATCCTGCGGCTCTCGTCAGGGTGGCGGGCGTGCCACGCGATCTCGCGACCGAGGGCCTCCGGATCCTTCTCGGGAAGGATGCGGCCGGTCTTTCCATCCAATACGACCTGCGTGTCCCGTGACCGCATGGTCACGATCACGGGCTTCCCCATGGCCCCGGCCTCGAATCCGACACGCCCGCAGGTGTTCATCCGCGTTGGAAAAACGATCAGGTTCGCCGCATCCATCAACCGATACATATCGGTCCGATAGCCGGTGAGATGCAGGCTTGCCTGGAGCCCTTCCTCCCTGATGAGCCGCTTCGCACGGTCGATTTCCGCCTCCGGTCCGATGCCCGTCCATCGTCGAAGGAGATGGCGGTGGCCCGGCGTGGGAATTCC
>CAYVHH010000033.1:0-4630 GCA_964450175.1 uncultured bacterium
CGGCCATCGAGCAGGAGAGCGTGCACCATCTGGAGAAGCTCGTCGACGGCGCTCCCCTCAGGCGGCCGTGGTGGTTCTTCGACGTGCGCGTGCAGGGGAGTGGACCGGTCGACATCCCCACCCACGTCGTGGACCAGGCGCAGTGGCTCGTCGATGGCGACGCCGCGGCGCCGGCGCTCCTTTTGGCCCGCGCGTGGCCTACGCAAGTGCCCGCGGAAGCGTTCCGGCGGATCACCGGCGAGAAAGAATTCCCGCCGGCGCTCCAGCCCTTCGTCGACGGCGACACGCTGAGCTATCGATGCAACGCCGAGCTCGTGTACCGCATCGGTCGCGTCACCGCGAGCGCCGCGACCCGCTGGAATCTCTCGCCGGCACCGGGCGGGGGGGACTCTTCCCGCAACATCGCTCACGGGACTCGCGCCGACATCCGCCTGGAGCAGAGTGCTCGCACGGGCCATCGCCGCCGAGTGTTCGTCGAGGCTCGCGCCGATACCGCCGAGGTCGGGCGAGCGCTGCGCGACACGGTCGCCGCGTGGCAGGCGGAGCTCTCCGGCGTCGCGGTCGCGCCCGCGGGTCCGGACACGTGGGAAGTGACCATGCCGTCCTCGCTCGACGGAGGCCACGAGACACACTTTGCCCGTGTCCTCGACGAGTTCCTGAGAGTCGTGGACGATCAGCGCTGGCCCACCGCGCTCGCCCAGCGCACGTTGGCCAAGTACACGCTGCTCAGCGAGGCCGCGGCCAGAACGAGCGCTGAAGACGCGACGCCTGCGGCGAGCGGGAGCCTCCGGTGACTCAGCCTGCGCCTGAGCCGTTCACGAAGTCGCTGGAGCGTATGAACCTCTTCCAGGAGCCCGAGGCGCGCGTCCTCATCGCCGACCTCGACTTGCCCGAGGGCTCGCGGGGCCTCGACGTCGGCTGCGGCGTCGGGCTCTTCGCCCGGTGGCTCGCCGAGGCGATCGGGCCCCGAGGGCGCGTGGTGGGGCTCGAGCCATCGGCGGAGCGCGTCGAAGCCGCCCGCACGCAGGTCGGCTCCGGACCCGTCGCCGCGCGTCTCGAGTTCCGCGAGGGTGATGCCACCAAGCTCGATCTACCCGACGCGACGTTCGACTGGGTCTGGTGCGGCGACGTCCTCCATCACGTCCAGGAGACGGGCCGGGCACTGAGCGAGTTTGCGCGCGTCGTTCGCCCCGGCGGCCGGATCGTCGTGAAGGAGTCCCAGCTCCTGCATGGAGTGTTCCTGCCCGGCCATCCGGCGCTCGAACGTCGGCTACGCCAGGCGGAGATGGAATGGAGCCGCCACGAGGGCGGCGAGTTCTCCTTCGAGGAGCGCCGCCAGCGCACCCTCGCGTCGCTGCGCGCGGCTGGACTGTCGGTGGAGAGCTTCCGGACGTATCTGCTGGAGCGCCGGGCGCCGCTTCCCGGCGCCGCGCGCGATTACATCCAGCACGTCGTCTTCGAGCGCAACTGGGGCCCGCGTCTGCGCGATCGCCTGACCTCCGACGACTGGACGCGACGCTCCGCCTTGTGCGAACCGGAGTCGGCAACCTTCGCCCTGGACGACCCCGACTACTACTGCCTCTATCCCATCAGCGTGCTCGTCGCCCGCCGCTGATCCTCGCGGCGCCAGGGAGCTACCCGAGCTCTCCCATCTGGCAGATGATCCGCCACTCGGTGTCTGAAACCGGCTGGACCGACAGGCGCGCCAGCCTCACCAGCGCCATGGCCTTGAGGCGCTTGTCAGCCTTGATCTGGTCGAGGCTGACCGGTGTCGGGAGCTTCTTCACCGCGGCGACGTTGACGGCCAGCCAGGCCGCGTCGGTCGAATCGGGATGCGCTTCCGCCGTCACCTTGACGATGCCGACGATCGCGCGCTCCTTGCCGGTGTGGTAGAAGAACGCCTGCTCGCCCTTCTTCATGGCGCGCAGGTGATTCCGGGCCGAGAAGTTGCGGATGCCGGTCCACTCCGCCCCGTCACGCCCTTCCGCGACCTGTTGCGCCCACGACCACTCGTCCGGCTCGGACTTCAGGAGCCAATATGCCATGGCACTCCATTCTCCTTTCTCGGGCTGGAGCCAGCGCCCGAAGGGCGCTGTCACACAGTAGCCGACCTCGCGCGTGTCGTCGACGAGGCAGGAGACTGGAGGTGAGGGTCTCAGTACTCCTTGTAGTGGAGAAACTTCGCGTCGATCGTCAGCACGCCGCGCTCGCCCTTCTTCTCGAGCTTCACGACGCAATCGATCGCCGAGAGGATCCCGTCGCCGAACAGCTCGTTGCACCGCTCGCGCAGCGCATCGCCGTAGACCCCGACCAGCTCCATGAGCCGATACTTGAACGGGTCGGTCGTGAGCGGGAAATCGGTGCGCAGCGGCATCTGCGTCGTCACCATCGCGGTCTCCACGCTCACGCCGACTGCCGCGGCGAGCGTTTTCGCCTCGTCGGCGTTCAGCCGGTGCTGGCCGTGGAGCGCCGCCGCGATGTAGGTCGGGTCCTTCGTGCCGATCGCCTTGCCGAGATCCTCGTAGCTGATGCCGCGCGCCGTGCGCGCCGCGCGGATCGCCTCCAACGCCGCCGTCCTATCCATGAGGGCCTCCTTGTCCGCTGCCGCTCCCTTCGACGAGGAAGCGGAGGACGTGAGTCCGGAGCCGCAGATACTCCGGGTCGTCGATCAATTCACTGCGTCGCCGCGGGCGCGCGAGCTTGACCTCGACGAGCTCGGCGAGACGCGCGCCGGGCCCGCTCGTCATCAGCGCGATGCGGTCGGAGAGCAGGATCGCCTCGTCGACGTCGTGGGTCACCATGAAGACGGTGTTGCGGCTCGCGGTCCACATCCGCATCAGCTCGTCCTGGATGACGCCGCGGGTGAGCGCGTCGATCTGCGCGAAGGGCTCGTCGAGCAGCAGTACCTTGGGCTCGGTCGAGAAGGCGCGCGCGAGCCCGACCCGCTGCCGCATGCCGCCGGAGAGCGCCGCCGGGCGCTTCGATTCGGAGCCGCCCAGTCCGACCGTCGTGATCCAGCGCTGCACGCACGCGTTGACCTGGGCGCGCGTCCACCCGGGGAAGGCCGCCCGCACGGCCAGCCGGATGTTCTCGGCCACCGTCATCCACGGCATCAGCGAGAAGTTCTGGAAGACCACCATGCGGTCCATGCCGGGTCCGGCGATCTCCCGGCCGCCCAGGACGACGCCGCCCGCCGTGGCGTGCTCGAGGCCGGCGATGATGTTGAGCAGCGTGGACTTGCCGCAGCCCGAGTGGCCCACCATCGTGAGGAACTCGCCTTCGGCGATCGTGAACGCGACGTCGCGGAACACGCACGTCTCCCCGGAGCCGGACGCCGCCGGGAAGTGCTTCGTGACGTGGTCGACGACCAGAAAATCCATCTATTCGCTGTAGGCGAGGGCGCGCGACAGGCGCCCGAGCCCGGCGTCGAGGAGCACGCCGATCAGTCCGATCGCGAGGATCGCGAAGATCACGCTGGTGAGCTGCAGGTTGTTCCACTCGTTCCACACGAAGTAGCCGATGCCGGTGCCGCCGATGAGCATCTCGGCCGCGACGATCGCGATCCACGCGCTGCCGATCGAGATGCGCAGGCCCGCGACGATTGCCGGCGCCGCCGCGGGCAGGACGACCGTGACCAGTCGGCGAAGCCAGCCGAGCTGCAGGATCGCCGCGACGTTGAGGTAGTCGCGCTTGATCGAAGCGACCCCGAAGGCCGTGTTGGCGAGCGTGGGCCAGAGCGAGGACATGAAGATCACGAGGATCGCCGACTGCCCCGAGTCCTTCAGCGTGTAGAGGAAGAGCGGCATCCAGGCGAGCGGCGAGACCGGCTTCAGCACCTGGATGTAGGGGTTGACCGCGCGATAGAGGATCGGCGACAGGCCCAGCGTGACACCGAGCATGATCGCGACCGCGGAGCCCGCCACGTAGCCCACCGCGAGCCGACCCAGGCTCGCGCCCAGCTGCAGCCCGATCCCTTTGTCGTTCGGACCGTTGTCGTAGAACGGATGGCGCACCATCTCCCACGCCTCGACGGCCACGGCGGCGGGACCCGGCAGCCCCTTGCCTTTGGGCTGCCGCGCTACCGCCGCCTGCCAGGCGCCGACGAGCATCGTGCCCAGCAGCAGCGAGATCAGCAGCACGCGCGCACGGTCGCGTCGCATCACGTCCTCCGGATCGCGAATCCCTTGAGATAGTCGTCAGGCTTGTCCGGATCGAAGATCTTCGTCTTGCCGATGACGAAGCTGTGCTTGATCGAGGCCGTTTCCGGCGGCTTGGCGCCGACGCTGCGCATCGCGTCACGGCACGCCGCGGCCAGGAAGACCTCCTCGGCGACCTGCTTGTACGTCACGTCGGACTTCAGATAGCCCCAGCGCTTCATCTGCGTGAGGATCCACACCGCCATCGAGTGATACGGGAACGGGTCGAAGTCGATCCGGTCGGGCACCGTCTTCGTATTGCCGAGCCCGTCGGGGTAGACGCCGGTCAGGACCTGCTCGAGCACCTCGACCGGCTGGTTCAGGAAGTTCTTCGGTGCGATCGCCGCCGCGATGGCCTTGCGATTGGCCTTGTCGTGCGCGTGCTGGGTCGCGTCGACGATCGCCACCAGGAGCGCCTTGAACGTGTTCGGGGC